>WLDE01000300.1 GCA_009704985.1 Actinomycetota bacterium
ATGATGACGACGGAGTTCGACGTGTTCTCGGTGACCTCGGGGAAGTCCACCGAGATGCTGGCGTCGGGTGCGTCCTCGGCCTCCTCGTCGTCGTCGGGTGCGGTGCCGGCGTTGGAGGGCCGGTCGAACGGGTCGGACACCTCGGGGATCGATGGCACCTCGGGCACCTCGGGCGGGACGGGCGCCGCAGTGGCCGTGCCGCTCGCGAGGAGCGCGCCCGCTCCGAGCACGCTGAGCAGTGTGACGAGCAGCAGCCGCCGGGCCACACGGGCCACCCCCGAGCGAGGACGCCGCGGCGCGCGGTGACGGACGGCGGGACCGCCGGGACGTTCAGCCACGGCGCAGCGTCGCTTCCCGCAGCGAGTCGATGAGGCTCGTCGGGCGCGACGCCCGCGGATCAATGGCGTCGCGCACCAGCGGGACGAGCTCCTCGGTCGACGGGTCGGGCTGCTCGGTCACCGCGGTCCAGGTGGCCAGGTCGAGCTCGGCCAGCACGGTGGGGGCGGCAGTGTCGGACGCGCCGACGAGCAGCACGCGCTCGCCGAACTGCAGTGCGACCACCTGGGTGGTGCGGGCCACGCCCACACGCCCCAGGACGCGCAGCCCGCGGCGGTTGCCGGTCGCACGCGCCGGAGCGCCGCGCGCCGGGCCGGGCGTGAGACGCGACACCCGTCCCGGTCGCACGAGGCGCGCCCGGTTCACCGACGGCGTCCCGATGAAGCCCTGGCGACGTCGCAGGAACCAGTACGCGCCGAACATGAGGCCGAGGACGACCCCGAGGGACACGATCATCCGGACCACGAGGTCCACGAAGCTGACGTCGGTCATCGCGCGTGCTCACCGGCCGGAGCGATCTCGGTGATCCGGATTCCGTACTCCTCGTCGATCACCACCACCTCCCCTGCGGCGATCTTGCGTCCGTTCACCAGCAGGTCGATGGGCGACCCGGCGGCCCGGTCGATCTCCACCACCATGCCGGGGGCGAGACCGAGCAGATCTCGCACGGGCATCGTGGTGCGACCCAGCTCGGCCGTCACCACGAGCTCGACGTCGTGCAGGACGCGGAGCGAGGAGGCGGCAGCGCCGCCGACACCGACACCGAAGCCGCTCGTGTCGACGATCGGGGCGGGCTCGTAGGCCTCGGGCTCGGGCTGCCGCTCCGGCTGCGGCGCGGACTCGATCGGCAGGGTGATGCCGGCGACTGCGGTGAGCGAGCCGTTGTCGAGGATCTCGGCGATGAACGCCGGCTGCAGCACCTCGGCGCGGGTCACCGTGGTCGGCTCGAGCCCGGCACCGGTGGCGTCGTTGAACACCTGCGTGGCGGCGGCGAAGGTGCTGGCGAGCAGCGAGGTGTTGCTCAGGAGTCGTTCGGCCACGTCGTCGTTCACGGCGAGCACGAGCGAGCTGCTCGGGTCGCCGGCGAAGGGCATGCTCAGGACGGCGTCGCCCTCGCCGATCGGCCAGTCATCGCTCGCCCGGGTCTCGTCACCGAGTCCGAGCTGCTGCGCCAGCACGAGAGCGGCGGCTTCGATGCCGGCGACGAGGCTCGCCCGCGAGATGGCTGTGTCCGTCACGTCAACTCCTGTTTCGCCGTGAGGCCCGGATCGGATCCGTCGTGGATGCCGTCGACTGTGTCGCCACTCGGCGACTTGTCAGCAAGGTGCGTGGGTCGGTGGGCGGTGGGGGAGGTCGCGCCGGTGTCAGTGGTGGCCGCGCTCGATCATCAGCGGCCGCACCGGCATGAGCATCGCCGTGGGGTCGACGATGCCCTCGATCTGCACGGCGAGCCGCCGGTTCTTGCGGCCGATCCGGGCGCGGTGCGTCGGGGTGCCGCCGACCACGAGCGTCAGCGGCTCGTCGAGGGGGTGGCTGAGCGGGATCACGTCGCCGACGCTGAGCTTCACGACCTCATCGGCCGTGAGCTCGATCGGCCGGAACTGCGCCGACACGCTGACCGGGGTCTCGCCCAGGTGCTCGTGCAGCCGGTCGCGGGTCTCGGCGATGTTGTGCATCGACTGGCTGCCGTACAGCGACGTCGCCGACAGCGCCTCGAGGTGCGGCTGCAGCGACGAGAACGGGATGCAGAGCGTTGCGACCCCGTCGACGTTCTCGATGCGGATGTCGAAGGCCACCACGATCACCATGTCGGTGGGGGCGGCGATCTGCGCGTACTGCGGGTTCGACTCCTGGCTGACGATCTTCGGCTCGGTGGCCACGACCGGCTCCATGGCGTAGCGCAGCTCGGGCAGCGCCCGGTCGAGGATCCCACGGATCAGCTGGAGCTCGAGGTCGGTGAGCGGCCGCTGCGGGTTCTCACCGTGCGGGCTGCCACCCATGAGCAGCTCGATCGCGCAGAACGCGATCTCCAGGGGGATCTGGAAGATCGCGGCGCCGATCAGCGGCTCGAGGCTCAGCAGGGTGAGCAGGTTCGGGTTCGCGAGGTCGCGGATGTACTCGTCGTACGAGTGCTGTTCGATCGTCTGGATCGTCACCTGGCTCACGCTGCGCAACTGGGACGCCAGCATCGTCGAGAACCCTCGGGCGAAGGTCTCCTGGACGATCTGCATCGTGCGGACGTGCTCACGCGACAGCGTGCTCTGCCGACGGAAGTCGTACGGCTTCGGTTCGCTCCGGCGACGGCGCTGGGCGCTGCCGGTGGTCGCGGTGTCGGACATGCCTGGGTGGCGCTCCTCGTGCGATCGGGTTGGACGGGGTGGGTGCGGCCGGTCGGACCGGCCACGTCGACTGTCGGGCGCGGAGCCGATCTGTCGATCAGCCCGCGCCCGACCTCGATGTCGATGATGTGGATGACGCCGATGATGTGGATGACGCCGATGATGTGGATGACGCCGATCACGTCGATGACGTCAGCGGCGCAGGTTCACGACCTCCTGCAGCACCTCGTCGGAGGTGGTGATCACCCGGGCGTTACCTTGGAAGCCGCGCTGGGCGACGATCAGCCGGGTGAACTCCTCGGCGAGGTCGACGTTCGACATCTCGAGGGTGCCGGCCGACAGCAGCCCACGACCGCCGGCACCGGGGGCGCCCACCTGGGCGAGGCCGGAGTTGGCGGTCGCACGCCAGGCACCGGCCACGCGCTCGAGGCCCTGCGGGTTGTTGAACACCGCGAGTGCGAGTTGGCCGATGGCCTGGGTGAGGCCGTTGGAGTAGCTGCCGGTGATCACGCCGTCCTGGCCGACGCTGAACGCCTGCAGGGTGCCCGACGCGGAACCGTCCTGCTGCACGATCGCCACCGTGGTGCCGCCCGCGAACTGGGTGACGCGACCCTGGGAGCCGGCGGCGCCGAGGGCGAACACGATCGGGTTGGGGTAGCCGGGGATGACACCGCCGGCGACGTTCATGTTGCGGTCGGCCGGCCCGATCAACTCGCCCGCACCGTTGAACGTCAGCACGTTGTCGGTGATGGCGAACGGCGTCGCAGTGGGTCCGTGCGTCCCGGTGACGGTCCAGGTGTTCGCCGCGGTCTTCGTGTACGTGAGGTTGATCGGCGTCGTGGTGCCCTGCTGGTCGTAGCCGGTGAGCGTGATCGTGGTGGCCGTGCCGATCGCGGCGTCGGCCGACAGGTTGCCGCCCACCGTCGCGTTCTGGCTCTGGTTGGGGTTCAGCAGGTCTCCCACGCGGATCTGCACCGAGCCGGGCTCGGCGGTGGTGTTGATGTTGCCGGTCACGTCGGCCTGCCAGCCCTGCACGAAGAAGCCCTCCGCCGTCATCAGGTTGCCCGCGGCGTCGAGGGTGAGTGCGCCACCACGGGTGAACATCGTCTCGTTGGCGGTGCGGACCTGGAAGAAGCCGTCGCCCTGGATGGCGAGGTCGGTGCTGCGCCCGGTGCGCTGCAGGGCGCCCTGGGTGAACGACTGGACGGTGGCCATGAGGCGCGAGCCGAGACCGATCTGGGCGGGGTTGGTGCCGCCCTGCAGACCGGCCACGGGGGCACCGGCGCCCTGCAGGGTCTGGGTCAGCACGTCGGAGAACACCGTGGTGGAGCTCTTGAACCCGACGGTCGAGACGTTGGCGATGTCGTTGCCGATGACGTCGAGCATCACCTGGTGGTTGCGGAGACCGGAGAGGGCGGTGGACATGGAGCGGATCATCGTGGGGTTCCTTCGTGTGCTGGTCGGGTGAGGTCAGGGGAGGTCGGGTGAGGTCAGGGGAGGGCGTGCCGCTCAGGCAGCAGCCGGGGTCGTGGTGGTCGGCGTGGTCGTCGACGGCGTGGTGGTCGTCGACGGCGTGGTGGTCGTCGACGGCGTGGTCGTCGACGGCGTGGTGGTCGACGGCGTGGTGGTCGACGGCGTGGTGGTCGTCGGCGTGGTGGTCGTCGGCGTGGTCGTCGGCGTGGTCGTCGACGGCGTGGTGGTCGTCGTGGTGGTCGTCGACGGCGTGGTCGGGGCCGACCCGGACTCGAACGACAGGACGGCACCGAGCGGCACGTCCCAGCTGCCGGCACGCAGGATCATCTCGGTCCCCGTGAAACGCACGGCGGTCACGGTCTGCGTGAGCGTCGTCTGGTTCGGTCCCTGGAAGGTGACGGACCGGCCGATGATCGACGCCCCGAGGGTCAGTCGGTTGGTGGTGCCACTCTCGACGATGGCGGTCGAGATCTCCGCCAACTTGTCCACGACGCTCAGCTGGGCGGACTGCGAGATCATCTGGGTCGCGTCGGCGGGCTTGCTCGGGTCCTGGTACTTCAACTGGGCGACGAGCAGCTTCAGGAACGCCTCGCGATCGAGCGTCGACGACCCCACGGTCGGTGCAGCCGCACCGGCGGAGTTCTTCGGCGTCGTCGCGCCGGTCGCGCCGGTCGTGCCGTTGGTGCCGGTCGTGCCGGTCGTGCCGTTGGTGCCGGTCGTGCCCGACGTGCCGTTGGTGCCCGACGCCACCGCGGTGGCGGCGGACGCCGCGCCGTTGAAGCGGGCGCCGAGGGCAGGTGGGAGTGCGGTGATGGCGGCGACGGTCATGGAACTGGCTCCTTCTGCGGCAGGTCAGATCAGGAGGTCGACGCCGGTGGCGGCGACCCCGGCGGTGCGGGGGGCGGTGGAGACGGTGGGAAGGGCGCGGCCGGTGACGGCGGCGGTCGATCCTCCAGCGGGGGTGACGGGGGTCGTGGGCGGGGCGAACGGCTGACGTCCGGAGGTGTCGCTCCGGTGGCCGACGTCGAACGAGGCGAGCGTGGTGCCCGACGCCTCGAGGTCGCGGCGCAGTTGCTCGGCAGCGCCGGCCAGGGCGTCGCCGACCGCCCGGTCGCCTGCGGCGAGGCGCAGGTGGAGCCCCCCGGCGCCAGCAGCGGCCTGCAGGGTGAGCGGTCCGAGCCCTTCGTCGGACAGATCGACCGTCACGCCCTCCAGGCCCGCCTGGCGCAGCGCAGCGGCGTCCGCGGCGGTACGAGCCGCCGTCGGGTCCG
>WLDE01000301.1 GCA_009704985.1 Actinomycetota bacterium
ACGGCGGCCCCGCCACCAGCGCCAACCTGAACGGCCCGACCGGGGTGGCGGTCGATGCCGCAGGGAACCTCTACATCGCAGACAGCGGCAACCATCGCATTCGAAAGGTGACCCCGGCCGGCACGATCTCGACGTTCGCAGGCAACGGCACCGCGGGGTTCGCCGGTGACGGCGGCCCCGCCACCAACGCCAACCTGAACGGCCCGAACGGGGTGGCGGTCGATGCCGCAGGGAACCTCTACATCGCAGACAGCGGCAACCATCGCATTCGGAAGGTGACCCCGGCCGGCACGATCTCGACGTTCGCAGGCAACGGCACCGCGGGGTTCGCCGGTGACGGCGGCCCCGCCACCGACGCCCGACTCAACTCCGCGAACGCGGTCGCGACCGACTCGGCCGGGAACCTCTACATCGCAGACAGCGACAACTACCGCGTCCGCAAGGTGGATCCGGCCGGGAGGATCTCGACGTTCGCAGGCAACGGCATCGAAGGGTTCGCCGGTGACGGCGGCCCCGCCACCGACGCCCGACTCACGTTCATGGGTGGATTGGCGGTCGACGCCGCAGGCAATCTCTACCTCTCGGACACCGACAACTTCCGCGTCCGCAAGGTGAACTCGGCCGGAACCATCTCGACGTTCGCAGGCAACGGCATCGAAGGGGTCTCAGGTGACGGCGGCCCCGCCACCGCGGCCAACGTCTGGGCTCCGTTCGGATTGGCCGTCGACTCGTCCGGCAACCTGTACATCGCAGACAGGAACGGCGGCAATGTGAGAACGGTGAACACGGCGGGGACGATCTCGAGGTTTGCCGGGACGAGCCTCGGCTTCGGATTCTCCGGAGATGGTGGCCCCGCCCTCAACGCGACCTTTGCGGGTGTGGATGGCGTGGCAATCGACACGGACGGGAACCTCTACGTCACCGACCGGCTCAACCAACGCATCCGGAGAGTGTCGGGCTGAGGAACTGCCGGCTCACCGAGCAGAGGTGCCCGAGGAAGCGCCCAGCGGGAGACCGCCGCCCCGGTCATCCGCCGTGACCCAGGCGCTCGAGCCGTCGAGCGCCACCGTCACGTCGTCCCTCGGCTCAGGTCGGAGTCCGAGCAGGTCGGCGATCAGCTCTCGGATCTGCAGGAGCGCGGCCGGCCCGACGTTGGCGCCCGTGGGCTCGACGAACCGGTCGACGCTGATCGTCGTCGGCAGGTGCGCCTGGGCGACCCCGAACTCCGCGACGTCCACCTCGCTCAGCCAGCCTCGCTTCGCGGTCGTGCACGGCACGACGGCGATCGCGTGCTGACGGAACTCGAGGACGGCGAGCTGGTCGAGCTCCAGGAGGGCATCGGGACGGTGAACTTCTTCGGCATTCCCGCCCGCAACGGCTACGTGCTCGCCCGGTGGCGCTATCCCGAGTCGGCACTGGAGGCGCTGACCGCGTTCCTCGAGAGCGGCGTCGTGCAGAGCGCCGGGTTCACCTACGACGAGGATCTCTTCAACGGCTTCCAGAGCATGGTCGAGGTGACCGCCGGCGACTGGGTGGGTTCGGTGATCGTCGGCGAGGCATCGACGGACGACGAGGTGTTCTACGACCTCCTCTGGAGCCTGAGCCGCGCCTGATCCGAAGCCGGATCGAACACCGGATCCGCGCCCCTCGACGAACTCTCGCCCCGACCGGTCACGGATCGGCGACCTGGGGTGTCATGGCAGTGTGACGTGGGTGCGGCCAGCGAGGGACGAGTCGGGCGGTGATGCGAACGCGAACTCGTACGAGCTGTTCGCGTCGCTGTACCCGGGCCTCCGCCGATTCGCCGCCGTCGTCGGCGATGCCGACATGGATCCCGACGATCTCGTGCAGGACGCGCTCGTCGCGACGCTCGACCGCCACGACCTCGACGAGATCCGCGTCCCGGCGGCGTACCTGCGTCAGGCGATCCTGCACCAGGTCGCGAACCGTCGCCGACGCGCCGGCCGGTGGCGGCGGCTGATCCCACGGCTCGTCGGCGACGCCGCGCGCCACGACCACTACCCGTCGGACCTGTCGGACCTGGACGAGCTGTCCCCGCTCGACCGGGCCGTCGTGTTCCTGATCGACGTCGAACGCTTCAGCAGCGACGAGGCGGCCGAACACCTCGGTCTCACCGCCGTTGCGGTCCGCAAGCGTGCGAGCCGGGCACGTGCGCAACTGCGCTCCACGCTTCAGCCCGGCCTCACCGTGGTCGACCCGCCTCCGGAGGAGCCCGCATGAACACCCGTGACCTGTTCGAGCACCGCGCCACGCGAGGCACGCCTCGGGGTGCCGCTGCCGTCTGGCGGGACGCGCACGGCGGTGCCCGCGCCGTCGACGCTCCGCGTCCGACATGGCCTTTCCGCCTCGCGCTCGCCGCCTGGGTCGTCGCCCTGGTGGTCGGCGCATTCGCGGTCCGCCAACCCGACGACTCCCCGGTCGCCTCGACGGCCACGTCGACGGATGACGAGGGCACGCCGACGTCATCCGAACCCCTGCCCGCACCGCTGCTGATCGAGGGCGGCACGCTTTCGCGAGAACGCGGCGGTGTGAGCCGCCCGACCGACCCCGCCTACGACGCCGACGATCTGTTCGACGGCATCGTTCAATTCGAGCCGTCTCCCGGCGCACCGGTCACGACGGCGAAGGTGTACGCCAGACCACTCGACCCGTTCGCCGGCCCGATCTTCGTCCTCGAGACGCGCTCGGACGGAGGGTTCCGTCCGCTCGGCGCCAATCTCACACCGGCGGAATTGGAGCGGTACTCCGAACTGGTGGAACGCGACGGGGGATCATGGGTCCTGCGCTCCGAGAGCGACCTCGTCGAGGTGGCGAACATCGTCGACGACTGGAACACACGACTGACGCTTGGATGGCAGTTCGGGTTCGAGCTGCCCGGCGACCGGTTCGCGACGCTCTCCGCCGAGATGGGTACGCCCGATCGCCCGATCAGCGAATGGCTGATGATCTCGCGTCTGGCGGTGGCCACCGCAGAGACCGGCAGGCTCACGGTTGCGCCGACGGACGTGCTGGGGGCGCCCGGGGTCGTGATCGACACGGGCAACGGCTCGGGCAACGAGGTGGTGTGGAGTGACAGTGGTGCGCTGTACCGCCTCGACTCCACGACCATCGTCGGAGACACCGCCGTCGGCCGAGACGCCACCGAGGATGTCGGCCGGCTCCGCCTGGTCGAACGCGCCGAATGGGTCGAGGCGATCCGGATGTCGATGCGCGAGTCGATCGCCGAGCGACTCGCGGGCTGGGCCTTCCTGCCGACGATCCTGGTTGCCGTCGCCAGCGCGGTGTGGTTCCTGGTGCGCCGCTCGCACCTCGCTGCCGTCATCGCCGTGGCCGTGGCCGTGGCCGTGACGTTGTTCTGGGCTCGGGGACGCAGCGCCATCGAGCTCGCCGTGGCGGTCGCCGGCCTGGCGATCGCCTGGTGGCGCCACCGGTCGCGGACCGCTGCGCACGTTCCGGCCGATGCGCGCACAGATCCGTGATGGTGCCGGACATGGGGCGGCATGAGGATCGCCAGACCCCGTGACCGCGACGACCCGGCCGCCGCGTTCGAAGCACTCGTTCGGGACAACGTCACCGACGTGTGGCGATCGGTGCGACGAGCGCACCTCGATCAGGTCAGAGTCCGAGCAGGTCGGCGATCAGCTCTCGGATCTGCTGCAGCGCGACCGGCCCGACGTTGGCGCCCGTGGGCTCGACGATCCGGTCGACGCTGATCGTCGTCGGCAGGTGCGCCTGGGCGACCCCGAATTCCGCGACGTCCACCTCGCTCAGCCAGCCTCGCTTCGCGGTCGTGCACGGCACGACGGCGATCGCGTGCTGACGGAGCTCGAGGACGTCGTCGGAGGTCACGACGATGGCAGGGCGGACGAAGCCCGGTTCGCCGCGGGCCGGCGCCCCGACGTCGACGCGGACGACGTCACCGGCTCGCATCTGCGACGTTCGCGACATCGCTCGCCGACGCGTTCAGCACGGCCGTGTCATGGTCGTCGAGCGGCGCTCCTGCGAGTTGCGCGCCGATGATCCGACGGCGTTCCCGACGGATCAGCTTGTCCAGCTGCGCATCGAGCGTGAGTCCGTCACGATCGGCGAGCTGCCGGAGCGCATCGCGGGTCCGAACCGAGACCTTGATGGTCGTCGTTTCGGGCATGCCGACAAGTATGCCGTCAGTCGCTGTCGCGCCCTGGCTGCTCGGTGAGCCAGGCGAGCGCGCCCCGGGCGGCGGCGACGGCCGTGCTGAACGACGCCTGCAGCAGGTAGCCCCCGGTGGGCGCTTCCCAGTCGAGCATCTCGCCGGCCACGAACACGCCCGGCAAGGCGCGCAACATGAACCGGTCGTCCACCTCGTCGAGGCGCACGCCGCCGGCCGACGAGATCGCCCGGTCGATCGGCATCGTGGCGACGGTGACGAACGGCAGGCGCTTGACGAGCCGGGCCAGGTCGCCCGGGGCGGTCGGGAGCGTTCGACCACCGAGCTCGCGCACCAGCGCCGCGGCCACCGGCGACAACCCCGCTGCGCGACGCAACGCCGTGTTCACCGAGTCACCGGGTCGGGAGCGTGCGAGCCGCTCGGCCAGCTGTGCCTCGGATCGATCGGGGCTGAGGTCGATGTGGACGGTGCACGACCCGTTGCGCTCGATCAGGTCGCGTGCCACCGCGGCCAACGCGTAGACGGGTCCACCCTCCAGACCGGCTCGGGTGATCACGACGTCGCCGCGCACCCCGACTCCGTCGAGCGACAGCTGCACGTTCTTCACCGGCGCGCCCTCGTGCTTCGCCAGCAGTTCGGGCCGCCACGGAATGCGGAGCCCGCAGTTCGCCGGTCGCATCGCAGCGACCTCCACGCCCGCGGCGCGCAGCATCGCCGCCCAACCCCCGTCGGAACCGACCCGCGGCCAGCTGGCCCCACCGAGTGCGAGCACCACGACGTCGGCGACGAGCTCGTGCTCGCCGTCGGGCGTCGCGATCCGCACCGAGCGCGGCGCACTGCCGAACCCCACGAACCGGTGGCGCGTCTCGATCACCACGCCCGCATCGGCCAGCCGTGTGAGCCACCCGCGCAACAGCGGTGTGGCACGGAACGACCGGGGGAACACCCGACCGCTGGACCCGACGAAGGTCGGCTCACCGAGCTCGGCGCACCAGGCTCGCAGCGCCGACGCCGGCCACGCCCGAATCGCGGTCTCGAGCTGCGGAGCGGCCGTGCCGTACCGCGTGAGGAGGTCGTCGGTCGGTTCACTGTGGGTGAGGTTCAGCCCGCCCCGCCCGGCCAGCAGCAGCTTGCGCCCCACCGAGGCCATGTGGTCGTGCACGGTGACCGAGCACCCGGCGCCGGCGAGCACCTCGGCCGCCATCAACCCCGCCGGCCCACCCCCGATCACCACCGCCGCCGGGCG
>WLDE01000302.1 GCA_009704985.1 Actinomycetota bacterium
GCACTCGGTGCGTCCGTCGACGAGCGCTGGGACATCGAGCTCGACCTCGCCCGCCTGCTGGCCGCCGAGCTCGCGAGTCTGGCGCAGGGCCAGACCACCGTGGCGATGCGGACGCAGGACGCCGTGGTGGCGGCGAACGCCACGGCTCGGGCGGCGGACGCTCGCCGTCGTGCGGACGCGATCAACGCTGCGGTCGCCAACAGCTCCGCGATCGAGCTCGGCGTCCAGGTCGGGCCGGCCGACCTGTCGGGGATCCGCACGGCCGCCCTCGACGCGATGCCTGCCCCGGACGAGCTCGAGGCCGACTGGCGGGCGAGCCTCGTCGAGCTGCGCCGCCTGCTCGACGTCCGCCTCGGCGAGATGGACGATCGGTCGAGCCGGCTGCTCGCGCTGGCGCTCGCGTGTCTCACCGTCGCCGTCTACCTCGTGTTGTCGCTCTTCTCCGGGCTCCTCCGGTCACTGCGCGAGATGCGCCGGGTGCTCGCACGCGCCGGTGCCGGCGACCTCAGCGCGACCGTTCGGCCCGAGGGCGCCGACGAGCTCGCCGAGGTGTCGATCGCGATCAACGAGACCGTTGCGCGCGTCGCCGCCGCGCAGGACGAGCTCCGCCACCGCGCCACCCACGACGGGCTCACGGGCCTGCCGAACCGGCAGCGGTTCGTCGAGTTGCTGGAGTCGTTGATGCCCACGGCGAGACCGGACGCTCCGCTCGCGATCGGCTTCGTCGACCTCGACAGCTTCAAGGCCGTCAACGACCTGCACGGCCACCACAACGGCGACCTGGTGCTGCGCACGGTCGCCGCCCGCCTGCAGGAGACCGCTCCGCCCGGCTCGATCTGCTCGCGACTCGCCGGCGACGAGTACGCCGTGCTCGTGCCCCCAGGTCTGTCGAGCGACCGCGTGCGACGGGACATGGAGGCACTCCTGCGGGCCGTCGCCGAACCGATCGATCTGCCCGATCACCCCTCACGCGTGATGCTCGAGGGCGCGTCGCTCGGGCTCGCGTTCCACCACGGCGATCACCGCCTCGACGCCGAGGGCCTGCTCGCGGCGGCGGACTTCGCGATGTACGACGCGAAGACCTCGGGGCCGGGACAGGTCCGCGAGTTCACCGACGAGCTCGCCGCCATGGTGCGCCGTCGGTCGGCGATGCGCGGCGAGCTCACCCGTGCGCTCGGCGATCCTCGGCGGTCCGGGCTCGCCGTCGTGTACCAGCCGATCGTCGACCTGCACACGGACGCGGTCGTCGGGGTGGAGGCCCTGTCGCGATGGTGGAGTCCGTCGCTCGGTCCGGTGCCACCGTCGGAGTTCGTCCCGCTGGCGGAGGACATCGGCCTCATCACGACCCTCGGCCAGTTCGTGCTCGGCGAGGCGACCCAGCAGCTTGCCCGCGGCCAGCGACACGAGCCCGACCTCTACGCCACCGTCAACGTGTCGGCGCTCGCCCTCACGGACGGGCTGCTCGAGCTCCAGGTGGAGCAGGCGGCCGCAGGAGCCGGTGTCGCCCCGGAGACCCTCTGGCTCGAGCTCACCGAGTCGGCGATGATGACCGACCCCGACATCGCCGCGAAGCGGATCTCCTCGATCCGCCGCCGCGGCCATCCCGTCGCGGTGGACGACTTCGGCACCGGGCACTCGAGCCTGGCGTATCTGCACAGCCTCGAGCTGTCGGCACTCAAGATCGACCGGACGTTCGTGTCGGCGCTCGACGACCCGAGCGCCTCGACCAACCGACACATCCTCCACATGACCCTCGACCTCGCGCGCCACCTCCGGCTCGACGTCGTGGCCGAGGGCATCGAGACGACGGCGCAGCGCGACGAGTTGGTGGCGCTCGGCGTGCGCCGCGGGCAGGGGTACCTGCTGCACCGGCCGATGTCGGGCGAGGTGCTCGACCAGCTGCTCGCGGCGGCGGGCCACCCCGCGATGCACGACTGACCCCGCCGGAAAACGCAACCGGTCGCGCAGCGCCCCGGCGTGCGGGGGCTGCGCGACCAGTGCGAACACGCAGGGGCGGTCAGCCGCCGCTGACGTCGGCCACCTTCTGCTTGCCGGCGCCGAGGAACGGCATCATCGAACGCAGCTGGGCGCCGACCTCCTCGATCTGGTGCTTGCGGCCGGTCTCCTGGAGCGACGTGAAGTTCGGACGGCCGGCCTCGCTCTCGGCCACCCACTCCTTCGCGAACTTGCCGGTCTGGATCTCCTTGAGGATCTTCTTCATCTCGGCCTTGGTGCGCGGGTTCACGATGCGCGGGCCACGGGTGAGGTCGCCGTACTCGGCGGTGTCCGAGATCGAGTAGCGCATCCCGGCGATGCCCTCCTCGTACATGAGGTCGACGATGAGCTTCACCTCGTGGAGGCACTCGAAGTACGCCATCTCCGGCTGGTAGCCGGCCTCGACGAGCGTCTCGAAGCCCGCCTGCACGAGCGAGGTGAGTCCGCCGCAGAGCACGGCCTGCTCACCGAACAGGTCGGTCTCGGTCTCCTCGGCGAAGGTGGTCTCGATCACGCCGGCGCGGGCGCCGCCGATCGCCTCGGCGTAGCTCAGCGCGAGCTCCTTGGCCTGGCCGGTCGCGTCCTGGTGCACGGCGATGAGCGCCGGCACGCCGCCGCCCTCGGTGTAGGTGCGACGCACGAGGTGACCCGGGCCCTTGGGGGCCACCATGATCACGTCGACGGTCTTCGGCGGGCGGATGCGCTTGAAGCGGATGTTGAAGCCGTGGGCGAACACGAGGGCCTTGCCCTTGCGCATCGCCGGCTTGATGAACTCCTCGTACGTCGCCTTCTGCTCGGTGTCGGGCATCGTGAGCATGATCACGTTGGCCCACTTCGCCGCCTCGGCGATGCCCATCACCTTCAGACCGGCGGCCTCCGCCTTCGCGGCGGACTTCGAGCCCTCGCGCAGACCGACGACCACCTGGACGCCTGACTCCTTCAGGTTCAGCGCGTGCGCGTGGCCCTGCGAGCCGTAGCCGATGATCGCGACCTTGCGACCCCGGATGATCGACGGATCGCAGTCCGCCTCGTAGTACATCTTCGCGGCCATTCTCAGCCAGCCTTTCCTTGCTTGTTCGAGACCGCGCGGAGACGGGCCTCACGATCGAGTTTGGGGAGCGCCACGCGCCCGGTGCGCTGGAGCTCGACGAGTCCGTAACCGGACAGCAGCTCCTCGAAGTCGTCGAGCTTGTCCGGGTGACCGTCGAGCGACACGGTAATCGCCTCGACCCCGACCGCCAGGATCTTCCCCTCGAAGATGTTCACCAGCTCCACCACCTGGCCACGCTGGTCGGGCGTCGCCCGGACGGTGGCGAGCAGCAGCTCGCGCTCGACGGAGCGGCGCGGATCGAGCTCGCTGATCTTCACGACCTCGATCAACTTGAACAGCTGCTTGGTGATCTGCTCCAGCGGGGTGGACTCGACGTCGACCACGATCGTGATCCGGCTGAAGCCCTCGTCCTCGGCCGGCGCGACGGCGAGGCTGAAGATGTTGAAGTCGCGGCGGGCGAACAGGCCGGCCACGCGTGCGAGCACACCCGGCCGGTTCTGCACCAGCACCGACAGGATGTGGTGGTTGATGTCGTTCGAGCTGATCTGGGTGCTCATCGCAGGGCGCTCCGGCGGTCGTTCTGGCTGGCGGGGAGGATGACGTCGTCGTTGCTCTGGCCGGCGGGGACCATCGGGAACACCTTCTCGCGGGCGTCGACGCGGAAGTCGACGACCACGGGGCGGTCGTCGATCGAGTTCGCCTTCTCGATCGCCGGCTGGACCTCCTCGGGGCTGTCGACGCGGATGCCGACGCAGCCCATCGCCTCGGCCCACTTCACGAAGTCCGGGTACTCCGGCGACAGGTACACCTCGCTGTAGCGCTCGTCGTAGAACATCTCCTGCCACTGGCGCACCATGCCGAGGTAGCTGTTGTTGAGGATGCCCACCTTCACGGGGATCCGCTCGACGGCGGCGGTGACGAGCTCCTGCGCGGTCATCTGGAAGCAGCCGTCGCCGTCGATCGCCCACACCGTGCGGTCGGGACGGCCGACCTTGGCGCCGATCGCAGCCGGCACGCTGAAGCCCATCGTGCCGAGGCCACCCGAGTTCACCCAGGTGTACGGCTGCTCGAAGTGCCAGTACTGGCTGCTCCACATCTGGTGCTGGCCCACGCCGGCGACGAGGATCGTGCCCTCCGGCGCAGCGTCGCGGATCTGCTCGAGGCAGTACTGCGGCTTCAGCGCCTCGCCCGGCTCGCTCGCCTCGTAGGTGAGCGGGAACTGCTCGCGCCAGCCGCTGATGCGGCTCTTCCAGGCACCGGTGTCGGCCTGGGTCAGGCCACCGGCCAGGAGGTCCTTGACCGCCTTGACGATCTCCTCGATGACGTACTTCGCGTCGCCCACGATCGGCACGTCGGGACGGCGGACCTTGCCCTGCTCGGCCGGGTCGATGTCGACGTGGATGACCTTGGCCTCGGGCGCGAAGGTGCTCACCTTGCCGGTGATGCGGTCGTCGAAGCGGGCGCCGAGCGTGATCAGCAGGTCGCTCTTCTGCATCGCGGTGATGGCGGTGGCGTTGCCGTGCATGCCGGGCATGCCGAGGCACAGCGGGTGGCTGTCGGGGAACGCGCCGCGGGCCATCAGCGTGGTGACGACGTGGATGTCGAGCAGTTCGGCGAGCTCGCGGAGCGCCTCGGCGGCGCGAGCCTTGAGGATGCCGCCGCCGGCGTAGATGATCGGCCGTTCGCTCGACAGGATGAGCCGCGCCGCCTCCTTGATCATCTTCGGGTGGCCCTTCACGTTCGGCCGGTAGCCCGGGAGGCTGTCGGCCACCTCGGCGTCGGTCGGCCAGTACCACTCCATCGTGTTCTGCAGCACGTCCTTCGGCACGTCGACCAGGGTGGGACCGGGGCGCCCGGTGGTGGCGATGTGGAACGCCTGACGGATCGCGAGCGGCAGGTCCTGCGCCGTCATCACCAGCTCGTTGTGCTTGGTGGCACTACGGGTGATGCCGACCGTGTCGCACTCCTGGAAGGCGTCGGTGCCGATCGCGGTGGTGGGCACCTGACCGGTGATGCACACCATCGGGATCGAGTCCATGAAGGCGTCCATCAGCGGCGTGACCATGTTGGTGGCGGCCGGCCCGCTCGTCACCATGGCCACGCCCGGGCGGCCGGTGACGTGGGCGTAGCCCTCGGCCATGTGGCCGGCGCCCTGCTCGTGGCGCACGAGGATGTGGCGGATCGAGCTGTCGAGCAGCGGGTCGTAGGCCGGCAGGATGCACCCGCCGGGCAGACCGAAGATGACCTCGGTCTGCTCCATCTCGAGGGCCTTGATGAGGGCCTGTGCCCCGGTGATCTTCATGGATGGCTCCTGTGGCTGTCGGGCGGCTGGC
>WLDE01000303.1 GCA_009704985.1 Actinomycetota bacterium
GATAGCGTCGACCGCCGTGCTGCGCCGCCTGCTCGACGACCGTGACGTGCCGGAGGTGCACCACAACCTCGTGCCGCTCACGTTCGCCCGGGTCACCGGGAACGCCTGCTACCGGTACACGTACCCGTTCGTCGCGCTGATCGCGAGCGGCCTCGACGTCACCCTCGGCCGCATGGGCCTCGCCCTCGCGTTCGCCGAGCTGGCCGGGTTGCTGTCGCCGCTCACGGGCCGGCTCGCGGACCGCCTCGGGCAACGCACGGCGATGGCGGGTGGGCTGGCGTCGGTGGCGCTCGGGGCGTCGCTCGCCGCCTCGGCCCAGCACGTCGTGTGGCTGGCGCTCGCGCTGGTGGTGCTCGCACAGAGCAAGGTGCTGTTCGACCTCGGGCTCACCAGCTGGATCGCCGAGCAGGTGCCCTACGAACGCCGCGGCCGGATCGTCGGGCTCACCGAGACGTCGTGGGCGGGCGGGCTCCTGCTCGGTGTGAGCACCATGGGCCTCGTCACCGCGGCCACCAACTGGCGCGTCGGCTACCTCACCGGTGCCACCGCCGCGCTCGTGATGGCGGCCGTCGTGTATCGCCGGGTCACACCGCTGCCCGCCCGTCACGAACGGCCGGAACGTGCCGCGACGGGGAAGATCCCTCGGTGGGGCATCGCCGCCGTCCTGTCGGTGCTGTGCCTCATGGGCGCGAGCCAGGCGCTGTTCGTCACGTTCGGCAGCTGGCTGGAGGACACCTTCGGACTCGGCGCCGTCGGCCTCGCCGCGATCACGGTGGCCCTCGGCCTCGGCGAGCTCGGTGCCTCGCTCACGTCGGCCCGCCACACGGACCGGTGGGGCAAGGAGCTGAGCACCGCCGGTGGCGCCGCACTGATGGTGCCGACCGGGCTGATCCTCGCCGTGTGGCACGACCAGCTGGCCGTCGGCATCGTGCTGCTGGTGATCTCGATCCTCGCGTTCGAGTTCGCGATCGTCAGCTCACTCGCGATCGGGTCCCGTCTCGTGCCGGGCTCACCGGCCCGTGGCGTCGGGGCGATGATCGCCGCCGGCACGTCGGGCCGGGCGATCGTGTCCGTGCCCGCCACCGCCCTCTACGAACGGTCGGGCTTCGGCTGGCCCGCGGCGATGAGCGCCCTGCTGGCCTGCGGCACCATCACCGGCATGCTCTGGATCCGGCGTCACCTGGCACGGGTCTAGGCTCGCGACACCGTCGAGCGGTGGGGGCCGCTCCCGGTCGAGAGGGGGACCCGTGAGCACCGTCCAGCATCCGGACGTCGCGACGGCGATCACGCCGGCGTGGATCAACGAGCACTGCCGCCTCGGTGGCACCGTGGTGGCGGTCGAGGCGGAGACCATCGGCGAGGGCGTGGGTCTCATGGCCGCGCTCGCCCGGCTCCGGCTCACCTATGCCGACGGCGAGACCGGCCCGGCATCGGTGATCGCCAAGCTGCCCGCCGCGATCGAGCAGTCGCGCCAGGTGGCCACGATGTTCGGCTTCTACGAGCGTGAGGTGAGCTTCTACCGCGAGGCGGCGCCGACGATCGACAACGTCGCGAACACCCACTTCGCCGATATCGACGACACCGGCTCGAGCTTCGTGATCGTGATGGACGACCTCTCGCACTGCCGCACCCCGGACCAGGTGGCGGGCTGTTCGCCGGAGGATGCCGCGGCGATCATCGACGCGGCCGCCGACCTGCACGCCCGTTACTGGGCGAACGAGGCGCTCGACGGGCTCACCTGGCTGCCCCGGGTCGACAACGAGCGCTACATCGGAGCGATCCCGAGCTACGTCGGCATGCGCCCCGCCTTCGAGGCGGGCCGGTACCAGCAGCTCAGCGAGGTCGGTCGACGGGTGGCCGACCGCATCGCCGAGTCGTCCGAGCGGATGATGCTGGACTTCGCCGACCGACCCGAGCTCACCATGGCGCACTACGACCTGCGCCTCGACAACATCCTGTTCCACGACGACGCGCCGGCCGGTCGGCCGCCGGTGTACATCCTCGACTGGCAGTTGTCGGTGAAGACGTTGGGCGCGTTCGACGTCGCCTACTTCCTCGGCTGGTCGATGACCGATGAGGTCCGCCGGCAGCTCACCGAGCCGCTCATGCGGCGCTACCACGACCGGCTCACCGGCAACGGCGTCACCGGCTACTCGTACCAGCGGTTCGAGGACGACGTCCGGCGCAGCATGATCGGCGTCGCCTTCATGGGCGCCTACGCGTCGGTGGCGGTACCGGTCGCGAACGAGCGCGGCGAGCAGCTGGTCGACGCGTACGTCTTCCGCAGCTTCCGGGCCCTGGAGGAGATGGACGCCCAGGAGTTCGTGGCCTGACGCGCCCGCATCCGCCGTCGGCCGGGCAGGATGTGCGCATGGACTTCCGGTCCCTCTACGCGCACGGGTTCGCACGCGTGGCCGCGATCACCACGCGCACCACGCTCGCCGACCCGCGGGCGAACGCCGCGGCGGTGCTCCAGCAGGTGCGCGAGTGCGCGGCCGAGGGCGTCGCCGTCGCCGTCTTCCCCGAGCTCACGCTCACCGGCTACTCGATCGAGGACCTCCTGCTGCAGGACGCCGTGCTCGACGCGGTGGAGGCCGCCGTCACGGACGTCGTCGCCGGCACCGCCGACCTGCTGCCGCTGGTGGTGTTCGGCGCACCGCTGCGCCACGGCAATCGCCTCTACAACTGCGCTGTCGTGGCCCATCGCGGCCGGCTCCTCGGCGTGGTGCCGAAGAGCTACCTGCCCACCTATCGCGAGTTCTACGAGCGCCGCCAGATGGCACCCGGCGACGACCTGCGCGGCGCGACGATCCGCATCGGCCGGATCGACGGCGGCGAGGTGCCGTTCGGGCCCGATCTGCTGTTCGCGGCCGACGACCTGCCCGGCCTCGTCGTGCACGTCGAGATCTGCGAGGACCTGTGGGTGCCGATCCCGCCGAGCGCCGAGGCTGCGCTCGCCGGTGCCACGGTGCTCGTGAACCTGTCGGGCTCACCGATCACCGTCGGCCGCGCCGAGGATCGTCGCCTGCTCGTGCGGTCCACGTCGTCGCGCTGCCTGGCCGCCTACGTGTACGCGGCGGCCGGCGAGGGCGAGTCGACCACCGACCTGTCGTGGGACGGCCAGACGATGGTCTACGAGAACGGGTTGCTGCTCGCCGAGACCGAGCGCTTCCCGGACGGCCCGCGGCGCAGCATCGCCGACGTCGACCTCGACCTGCTCCGCGCGGAGCGGATGCGGATGGGCACCTTCGACGACAACCGCCGCACCCACGCGGCGCGTGCGGCTCAGTTCCGCACGGTGCCGTTCACGCTCGACCCGCCGGACGGCGACCTCGGCCTGCGGCGCCAGGTGGAGCGCTTCCCCTTCGTGCCCGCCGACGAGGCCCGTCTCGAGCTCGACTGCTACGAGGCCTACAACATCCAGGTGTCCGGGCTCGAGCAGCGCCTGCGCGCGATCGGCAACCCGAAGATCGTGATCGGCGTGTCGGGTGGGCTCGACTCCACCCACGCACTCATCGTCGCCGCGAAGGCGATGGATCGCCTCGGCCGGCCACGCACCGACATCCTCGGCTTCACCATGCCCGGCTTCGCGACCAGCGACCACACCAGGGGCAACGCGCACGCGCTGATGCAGGCGCTCGGCGTCACCGCCGCCGAGCTCGACATCACCCCGACGGCGCGGCTGATGCTCGACGAGATCGGCCACCCGTTCGCCGACGGCGAGCCCCTCTACGACGTCACGTTCGAGAACGTGCAGGCCGGCCTGCGCACCGACTACCTGTTCCGCATCGCCAACCAGCGCGGCGGCATCGTGCTCGGTACCGGCGACCTGTCCGAGCTCGCGCTCGGCTGGTGCACCTACGGCGTCGGCGACCAGATGAGCCACTACAACGTCAACGGCGGCGTGCCGAAGACGTTGATGCAGCACCTCATCCGCTGGGTGATCTCGTCGCACCAGTTCCACGACGAGGTCGACGTCACACTGCAGGCGATCCTCGACACGGAGATCACCCCCGAGCTCGTGCCGGCCGGAGCCGACGGATCGGTGCAGTCCACCGAGGGCACCATCGGCCCGTACGCGCTGCACGACTTCACCCTGTTCCACGTGCTCCGGTACGGGTTCTCGCCGTCGAGGATCGCGTTCCTCGCGTGGCACGCCTGGCGCGACACCTCCACCGGCGACTGGCCCCACGCCTACCCGGCCGACAAGAAGATCGCCTACGACCTCGCCACGATCCGGCGGTGGATGATCGTGTTCTGCACGCGCTTCTTCGCCTTCAGCCAGTTCAAGCGCTCGGCGATGCCCAACGGCCCGAAGGTGTCCGCCGGTGGCTCGCTGTCGCCGCGTGGCGACTGGCGTGCGCCGAGCGACACCGCCGCCACCGTGTGGCTGGCCGAACTCGAGGCGAACGTGCCACACGAGGCCTGAGCGCACGCCGCGCCCAGGTCCCGTGTCCGCACCGGCCGCCGGCCGGTCGCGAGCCGGTCAGCGGCCGGTCATCCCTCGAACCACCCCGTCACGTCGGCGACGGCGAACAGGTGGAGGTCGATCGAGCCGTCCGCGCCGGGCGGCACCACGACGCGGTCGGGGCGGATGTCGCCGCGCCCGTTGCTGTGATGCGACGACGCATCGGTGCTCCTGGTGTTCGTCACCCTGCGTGGGGTGTCGCCGCGCTGAGCGGGACCCTCGCACCGGCTGCGGCGGTGCGGCGCGCTCAGCAGGCAGGATCGCCCGGCAGCACACCGGCGACCGCGAGCTGGTACACGGCGTCGCCCTGGCGGAACCAGGTGAGCTGGGTGGCGTCGGCGAACACGCTCCCGGCCGCCGAGGCGCTGAGGCGGGCACAGTCGGTCGCGGTCGCGAGGTCGAGGCCGGTGCTCGCCGGCCACTCCACCACCACGGGTGCCGGGTCCATGCCGGCCGCGGTGCTCTCGTCCACGGCGATGGCGCGGAGCCGGTACTCGTCGGGCGAGTGGATCGACTCGGTGCCGAGTTCGGCCTCGCCGGCGATGGCCGCCAGGTCGGTGGCGGCCGTGACGAAGTCGAGCAGCGCCTGACGAGCGGGCGTGGTCTCAGCAGGGCTGCCACTCGCGTCGGTCTCCATGCCGAGCGCGTACGCGCGGTGCTCCCACGTGCCGTCGGTGGTGGTGATCCGCACCACCGTGTCCGGCGCGTCGGCGATGTTCATGTCCACCTCGTACGACGGCGCCGGCGCGAGCAGACCCAGCTCCTGCGCTCGCGCGAGGAGGCGCTCGATGCCCGCCGGGGTGATGGTGCGCACCCCCATCGGCTGCAGCAGCGGTCCGGGGAAGATGGCGGTCACGGCGCCCGGCACGAAGGCACGGCCGTCGCCGGACACCACCAGC
>WLDE01000304.1 GCA_009704985.1 Actinomycetota bacterium
GGCGCGACGCACACCCCGGCCACGTGTGGAACCAGGACTGGTTCCTCGCGATGGCGCCGTTCGTACAGCAGCGCGCCACCGTGCTGTCGGAGGCGCCCGGCGTCGTCGACTTCCTGATGCTGCCGTCGCCGCAGTACGACGAGGTGAGCCTGTCGAAGGCGTGGGCGACCGAGGACGCCGCCGACATCCTGGCCGAGACGATCGCCGCGTACGAGACGTGCGACTGGACCACCGACGCCCTCAAGGCGGCGTTCGAGCCGATCGCCGACGCCCACGGGATGAAGCCCGGCAAGGCGCAGGCGCCCGTGCGGGTGGCGATCACCGGTCGCACCGTCGGTCCTCCGCTCTACGAGCCGATGGAACTGCTCGGCCGCGACGAGACGCTGCGTCGCCTGCGCTCGCTGCCCGGGGGCGTGCACGTCGCGTGAGTGACGACCGCTGGTCCGCCGTCGCCACCGACGTCCCGGTGGTCGATCCCACCCCGGTCGGGGGTGTGCGGATCGTGGGGCCCCGGCGCCGCTGGCCACGCCGGATCGGGCTCACCCTGCTGTTCGTGCTCCTCGCGGGCGTCGGCCACTACGCGATCAGCCTCTACCAGGTGTGGTCCACCGGCCGTAGCGACGAGGCCCGTCAGGTCGACGCGATCGTGGTGATGGGCGCCGCGCAATACGACGGCAGGCCGTCGCTGCAGCTCCAGGCCCGCCTCGATCACGTCGTCACGCTGTGGGAGGCCGGCTGGTCGGACACGGTGGTGGTCACGGGCGGCAACATGCCCGGCGACCGCTTCACCGAGGCCGACGTGTCGGCGGACTACCTGATCGAGCGCGGGGTGCCGGCGTCGGCCATCCTGCGCGAGACCGTGGGCCGGTCGTCGTTCGAGTCGCTCGACGAGGTGGCGGCGCTGCTCCGACCGCTCGGCAAGGAGTCGGTGCTCATCGTGAGCGACCCGTTCCACCTCCTGCGCAGCCGCCTGTCGGCCGAGGAGCTGGGGCTCACCGCCTACGTGTCGCCCACGCCCACCACCACGATCGTCGGCGGCGAGGCGCGGTGGAAGGAGCTGAAGGAGGCCGCCGGCGTGGCGGTCGGCCGGGTCATCGGCTTCGAGCGCCTGCTCGGCATCACCGGCTGAGCCGCGTTCACGGCGCACGCCCGGTCGCGACCGTCGATGATCCTGCCGTCAGGCCGTGAGCAGCAGTTCGCCGTCGACGCGCTCCATCGCGTCGGCCACGAGGCGGAACGACTGCAGCCGGTCGGCGGGGGAGTGCACGTTCGTGGTGATCAGCAGCTCGTCCGCCCCGGTGCGGGCCACGAGGTCGAGCAACCCCTGGCGCACGGTCTCCGGTGATCCGACGACGTGGCTGGCGGTGAAGCTGCGCACGATCTCGCGCTCCATCGGGGTGTACTCGTGCGCCGCCGCCTCCTCGGGGGTGGGGTAGGTGGAGGGCCGACCCTGACGGAGCCGCACGATCGCGAGCGCACCCGATCCGGCGAGATAGCGGGCGTGCTCGTCGGTCTCGGCGCACACCACGTTCACCCCGAGCGCGAGGTACGGGGCCTCCAGGCGGCCCGACGGACGGAAGTGCGAGCGGTAGGCCTGCACCGCAGCGGTGGTGTTGCCGCCGGCGAAGTGGTGGGCGAACGCGAACGGGAGGCCGTTGTGGCCGGCGAGGGTGGCGCTGTAGTCGCTGCTGCCGAGCAGCCAGATGTCGGGCAGGTAGCCGCGAGCCGGCACGGCGTGGATGGTGCCGAACGGGTGGGTCTCGGCGAACGATCCGGTGAAGTAGCCGTACAGCTCGGCGAGCTGGCGGGGGAACTCGTCCGGTCCCTCGGTGGTGCCGCGGCGCAGCGCCCGCGCCGTCAGCCCGTCGGTGCCGGGCGCGCGCCCGAGGCCGAGGTCGATGCGGCCGGGATGCAGCGCCTCCAGCATCCCGAACTGCTCGGCGATCGTGAGCGCCGAGTGGTTGGGCAGCATCACCCCGCCCGAGCCGAGCCGGATCCGCTCGGTCGCCTGGGCCAGGTGGGCGATCAGCACGGCGGGCGACGAGCTGGCGATGCCCGGCATGTTGTGGTGCTCGGCCACCCAGTAGCGGCCGAAACCGAGCTCGTCGGCCAGGCGTGCCAGGTCGATCGAGGTGCGGAGCGCGTCGGCCGGGGTGCTGCCGGTCGGCACGGGTGCGAGGTCGAGGATCGAGAGCACGGTGCGGGTCACGAGGCCATTGAACCAGGGTGGGTGACGGTGTGTTCCCGCTACACTCGTGGATCGCCTGGAAGGGCAACCGCACTGGGGTGTGGTGTAATTGGCAACACAGCAGATTCTGGTTCTGTTATTCAGGGTTCAAGTCCTTGCACCCCAACCATTCGCAGCGACGGCCGGCCGGAAGGCCGGCCGTCGTCGTTCCCGGCACCGGTTCCGGTCGCGATCGTTCCGCCGGTCCGGTTGGCAGGTGCCGCGCCGATTGGTAGTGTGCTCAACCGCTACTTGGCCCGTTCGTCTAGTGGCCCAGGACACCACCCTCTCAAGGTGGCGGCACGGGTTCGAATCCCGTACGGGCTGCCAAGGAATACCTGCTCAGAGCCACTCTTCGGAGTGGCTCTTTGCGTTTCCTTCCCAGCTTGCCAATCCCGTTCTGATCTGCGGACCTTCAGCGGATTGGAGAACAGGCGATGAAGGGCTTCATGCGGCGGCGGGGCGAGGCGTGGGAACTGCGGGTGTTCCTCGGCGCGGATCCGGTCACGGGGAAGAAGCGGTACGTCAGCAAGACGGTGCGCGGCGGCAAGCGCGAGGCACAGCGGACGCTGGCCGAGATGATCACCGATGCCGAGCGCGGGCTGACGGTGCGGACGTCGGCGACGGTGGGTGAGTTGCTCGAGCAGTGGTTCGAGCTGGCATCGCGGGACTTCTCGCCGAAGACGGTCAAGGAGACGAGGGGCTTCATGGACCGGAACCTGTTGCCGTACCTCGCCACGGTTCCACTCGCGAAGCTCCGGGCGAGCGATGTCGACGCGCTGTACCAACGTCTGCTCGCGAGGGGAGGGAAGGGCGGCCGACCGTTGAAGCCGGCGACGGTCCGCCGGATCCACGTGATCCTCCGTCGGGCGTTGGGGCAGGGCGTCAAGTGGGGGTGGATCGGGGCCAACCCAGCCGCTGCGGCGACACCGCCGAAGGTGCTCGACCCCGACATCAACCCGCCGTCGGGCGGCGAGCTCGGCCGGGTGCTCCAGCGTGCCTTCGACGAGCAGCCCGAGCTCGCCTGCTCCTTGCTGCTCGCGGCGGCGACGGGCGCTCGCCGGTCGGAAGTGATTGCGCTTCGGTGGGCGGACGTCGACCTCGAGGCACGGACCGTGTGGATCCATCGCGGCGTGGTGGTGGGGGTGGACGGCCTGGTCGAGAAGGACACCAAGACGCACTCCGCCCGTCGGGTGTCGCTCGATGCGCGGACCGCGGCGGTGCTCGTCGATCACTACGACCGGATGCGTCACCGTGCCGAAGTCTGCCGCACCGAGGTTCGTGCCGACTCGTTCGTGTTCAGCAACGAGGCCGACTTCTCCCAGTCGTGGTATCCGGACACGGTGTCGCGTTCGTTCAAGCGGCTGTGTCGTCGCGAGGGGATGCCGGACGTCCGGCTGCACGACCTGCGGCACTTCGTGGCGACCCAGCTGTTCGGTGCAGGTGTCGACGCCCGCACGATCGCCGGCAGGCTCGGCCACCGCAATGCCGCCACGACACTGAACGTGTACGCCCACTTCCTCCAGAGCGCCGACCGTGGGGCCGCTGACATCATCGGCAGCGTCATCGAGTTCCCGACGGGCGAAGCCTCGTGAGTGTTGAGAAGGGCACCTGGCCCCGAACGTTGACAACAGTTGATAAGTCCCGGCAGACTGGATCCGTGAGCCGTTACACGATGAGCTTCGCTCTGCCGGAGTCGATGCGTGAGTACATCGATGCACGCGTGCGCGACGGCAGCTACGGAAACACCAGCGAATACCTGCGCGAGCTCATCCGGCGAGACCAGGAACAACAGGCCACCGCTCGGCTGCGGGGCCTGATCGCGGATGGCCTTGCATCCGGCGACGGCCGGCCGGTCACCGTAGACCTGATCGCCGAACTGCGAACGCGTTCGTTCGACGAGTGACCACGACGCAACTCAGGCCGCTGGCCGAGAACGATCTCATCGAACGCACGCGCTCGTACCGGTCGGCTGGCGGAGATGAACTCGCGGCACGCTTCTTCGACGCTGCGATCGCCGCGCTGGACGCCATTGGCCGGATGCCGCTCGCGGGGTCGCCCCGAGTCGGTGAACTGTGTGAGGTGCCCGGACTGCGGTTCCGGCGAGTCGTCGGCTTTCCGTGTGGCTGGTACTACTTCGTCGCCGCGGACCACGTCGACGTCGTCCGACTCCTTGCGGACGCCCAGGACCTTCCGGCCATCTTCGCCGAGGTCGAGCCGGAGTAGCCCTGCAGCTGCGATCAGAGGGCAGGGCCTTCTCGAAGCTAGTGCCGTGTCAGGCAACGTTTGCGCGGTTGATCAGCTGCCGTAGCGCTTGGTCGTGTGCGTGGCGGTTGCGCCAGTGGATGTAGCGGCGGATCATCGAGGCTTGTTCGCGGTGGGAGCCGTGGTCGGTGCCATCGAGGGTGAAGTAGCGCAACGCTTGGAACTGGGCTTCGATCCGGTTCAGCCATGACGAGTAGGTCGGTGTGTAGGCGAGCTCGACGTTGTTCGCCAAGATCGCCGTGGTCGCGACCGATCTGGCCGAGTCGTATCGCGCGGGGCTGTCACCGCACCTCGATCACTGCACCCGTGTCGCTGATCCGTTCCATGTGGTCCGCGTCGCCAACCGGTGCATGGACAGCGTGCGCCGTCGGGTGCAGAACCAGCAGCTCGGCCATCGCGGCCGCAAGCGGGATCCGTTGTTCAAGATCCGCAAGATCCTGCTCGCCGGCTCCGAACGTGTCACCCCGGGCGGCACGGACCGGATGCTGCTCGGCCTACGCGCCGGCGACCCGAACGACGAGATTCTCGGCGCCTGGTTGGCGAAGGAGTCCGTGCGGGACATGTTCTTGACCGACGACCCGACCGAAGCAGCGGTCCTGTTGGACAAGACCATCGCCGGCTGCCGAGCCGATACCGTGGCCGAGATCCGAGCCCTCGGCGGCACCCTGAAACGGTGGCGAACCGAGATCCTCGCCCACCACACCACCGGCGCATCGAACGGGCCGACCGAAGGCCTGAACCTCCTCGTGAAGGACGTCAAGCGCTGCGGGCGCGGGTTCGAGAACTTCGAGCACTACCGGCTCCGCGTGCTCCTCCGCGCCGGCAAACCAA
>WLDE01000305.1 GCA_009704985.1 Actinomycetota bacterium
GGTTCAGCGGCTGAACGACCAGTCGGCCGCGTGGATGACCGGCTACGGCTCGGCCGTCACGGACATGGCACGCGCCGACACCGCCGTCGCCGGTGCGACGGTCGAGCCGGCGCCCGCGCCGGTCGAGGAGACCGTGCCCGCCGAGCAGCCCGCCGAACAGCCCGCCGAGCAGCCCGCAGGGGAGGTGACCACCCTGCCCGCCGACGACGTGGTCGTCGAAGCGCCGCTGGACTGCACCGATCCGGCGGTGTCGTGCCTGCCGGAGACGCCGGTCGACGTGGAGCCGATGGTGATCACCCTCACCGGCGCCGAGGCCTCGCTCGAGCAGGTGTGGGCCGCCGACGGCACCGTGTGGCTGCTGCCCGGCTACTCGTTCACCGGTGACGAGGGGATGCTCGCCTCGGTGCTGGCGGTGGAGGACCAGTACCTGGTGCAGGCCGAGCCCCAGCCGGTGCCGCTGCCCGAGCCGATGCCGGTCGAGACCGCCGTCCCCGGCTCGGACGTGCTCGTGGAGGGCAGCGGTGAGACCACACTCGCCGACGTGGTGGGGCTGAGCCTCGACGAGGCGACGAAGCTCGCCGAGTCGCAGGGCTGGATCGTTCGGGTCGCCCGTGAGGACGGCGTCGACCTGGCGCTCACGATGGACTTCGTCGACAACCGACTCAACGTCGCCGTCGAGGGCGGCGTGGTCACCGAGGTGCTGAGCGTCGGCTGACCTCGTCCGGACGAGCCCGGCGATCGGCGCCGGCATCGGATCCCGACGCGACGGCGGGGCGGACGTGCGACGTCCGCCCCGCCCTCGCGTCGAGGCACAGGTTCAGAACGTGCCGCCGTGGGTGAACCGGCCGCCGAGCATCGTGTGGCGCACCCCGATCGCGTGGATCGAGTGGACGTCGACGGTGAACGGGTTCTGGTCGAGCACCACGAGGTCGGCGCGCTTACCGGCCACGAGCGACCCGACCTCGTCCTCCAGCCGCAGCGCGAACGCGCCGTTGATCGTGTAGCAGCGGATCGCGTCGACGAGCGACACCCGTTCGTGCGCGCCGCACGGCCGGTCGTCGGCCCGGCCCGGTCGCTGGCGGGTGACGGCCGCCTCGATCTGGATGAGCGGCGGGATCTCGTGCACCTCCACGCCGGGGCAGTCCGCGCCGAAGGTGACGAGCGCGCCGCTGCGCACCAGCGCGCCGTACGGCAGGTAGTCGCGCTGGAACCGCTCGCGACCGATGAGGTGCGGGTAGCTGTCGATGAACTCGCCGCGGTAGTCGGTGCCCCACAGCGGTGTGCCGTTCGCGATCACACCGAGCTGCGCGAAGCGGGGGACGTCGGCGATGTTGCACAGCTCGAGGTGGCACACCGTGTTGCGCGCCCCGAGCGGGCCGTGCGCCGCCTGCACCTGCTCGATCGCGTCGAGCGCCCCGCGTACACCGGCGTCGCCGCAGGCGTGCATGTGCGCGTCGAACCCGGCGAGGTTGGCCGCCTCGATGAAGCGCTGCACCACATCGGGCGGGAACACGAACGGGCCACGGTTGTCGGGCTGGTCGGTGTAGGGCTCGAGCAGCGCAGCGGTGTGCTGCGGACCGACGCCGTCCATGAACAGCTTCATCGTCGTGATCGAGAAGTTCGGCGAGACGACGTCGTGGTGCATCTCGCGCAACCGGGCGGCGGCCACCTCGGGCGGCATCGCAGGGTTGCGCGCGACGTACGAGCCGATCAGCCGGACGGGAAGACCCTCGGCGAGGTCGCGCTGCACGAGGTGCTCGTACACCTCGGTGACCAACGACTTCGACTGCACCATCGGGCTCGCGTCGAACGCGGTGGTGATGCCCCACGACGGCGCGGCGTCGAGCGTCTGGCTCATCGCCTCCATCACCGCGTCGAGCGTGAACATGCCCAGCGCCGTCGCGATCGGCAGCCACGACTCCGGTTCGCAGCACGTGCCGGACGGAAACCCGTCCGGGTCGCGCGGCCAGTACCCCGACGGCGGGTTGGGGTCGTGGCTGTGCGCGCCGATGCCGGCGAGCTCGAACGCAGCCGTGTTCGCCCAGCCGTCGTGCACGTCGTAGGTGAGCATCAGCGCGGGGCGGACGTCGGTGACCGAGTCGAGCCAGGTGCGGTGCGGCTGCACGCCCTGCCCGAACGTGAACGGTGTCCAGCCGAACCCGCGGAGCACGGAGCGATCGGGGTGCTCGAGGGCGTAGCGGCGGATCGCCTCGAGCACGGCCTCCTTGCCGTGGAGGCCGTCGAGCGACACCCCGACCTTCGCGAGCGCGCCCCCGATCAGGTGGTCGTGGGCGTCGACGAACCCCGGCATCACGAATCGGCCCTCGAGATCGACCTCCAGGGTCTCGTCGCGCAGGTGGGCGCGGGCGCCGTCGTCCTCGCCCACGTACGCGATCCGGTCGTCGTGCACCACCAGGCACGACGCCCACGGCTGCATCACGTCCACCGTGTACACCGCCGCATTTCGGAACCACCAGCTCGTCATCGCCCCTCCCCGAACCGTGCGAACGGCAGGGCACCCCGAGTCACCCGACCGCCGCCCCGATGGTACCGGTCGACCGATCGCCCCCGGACCCGACCGGCCCCGGACCCGACCGGCCGTCCGACCGGCGCCCGGACCGGCGCCCGGACCGGATGGGCGGGCCCGGCTGGATAGCCTCGGAGCTGCATGTTCGATTCGCTGTCCTCACGCCTCGAAGGCGTCATCAAGAAGATCCGCGGCAAGGGACGCCTCACCGAGGCCGACGTCGACGAGGTCCTGAAGGAGATCCGCACGGCGCTGCTCGAGGCCGACGTCAACGTCGGCGTCGTCCGCAACGTCGTCGCGCGCATCCGCGAGCAGGCCGTCGGCGTGGCGCTCAGCCCCGTCCTCGACCCGGGCCAGCAGGTCGTCAAGATCGTCAACAACGAGCTCACCGCGATGCTCGGCGGCGAGACCCTGAAGATCACCTACGCGAGCCGCCCGCCCACCGTGGTGCTGATGGCCGGTCTGCAGGGCTCGGGCAAGACCACCAACTCGGCCAAGCTCGCCCGCTGGTTCAAGAGCCAGGGCCGCCAGCCGCTCCTCGTCGGCGCCGACCTCCAGCGTCCGGCCGCCGTCGAGCAGCTGCGCACGCTCGGCCGCCAGATCGACGTCCCGGTGTTCAGCGAGCCGGGCGACCCGGTCGCCACCGCGGCCCGCGGCCTCGCCGAAGCCCGCCGGCTCGGCAAGGACGTGCTCATCGTCGACACCGCCGGCCGCCTCTCGATCGACGCCGAGATGATGGAGCAGGTCCGGCAGATCTCCCAGCAGATCCAGCCGGACTACACCTTCCTCGTCATCGACGCGATGACCGGTCAGGACGCGGTCGGCGTGGCCGAGGCGTTCCACGCCACGCTCGCGATCGACGGCGTCATCATGTCGAAGCTCGACGGCGACGCGCGAGGTGGCGCGGCGCTCTCGGTGAAGGAGGTCATCGGCCGCCCGATCGCCTTCGCCTCCACCGGTGAGAAGCTCACCGAGTTCGAGCAGTTCCACCCCGATCGCATGGCCGGCCGGATCCTCGGCATGGGCGACATGCTCACGCTCATCGAGCAGGCCGAGCAGGCGTTCGAGAAGGAGCAGGCCGAGGAGGCCGCCGAGAAGCTGCTCGAGGGTGAGTTCACCCTGGACGACTTCCTCGAGCAGATGCAGCAGTTGAAGAAGATGGGCCCGCTCGGCAACGTGCTCGGGATGCTGCCCGGCATGCCGAAGGAGCTGAAGGGTGCCCAGATCGGCGACGACGAGCTCAAGCCGATCGAGGCGATCATCCGCTCGATGACGCCGGCCGAGCGTCGCAAGCCCGAGATGATCAACGGCAGCCGCCGCAACCGCATCGCGCTCGGCAGCGGCACCTCGGTCACCCAGGTCAGCCAGCTCGTCAAGCAGTTCGGCGAGATGCAGAAGATGATGAAGCGCATGGGCGCGATGGGCATGGGCCGCCCTGGCAAGAAGGGCAAGAAGGGCGGCAAGGCCTCGAAGGGCAAGCGTGGCGGCGGCCTGCTGGGCATGCCCGGCCTGCCCCCCGGGGGGATGCAGGGCCTGCCGAACATGCCGGGTCTGCCCGGCAACGCCCCCGGGATGCCCGGGATGCCCGGCCTGCCGAGTGGGTTTCCCCGCTCGAAGTAGGTAACCTCAGCCGGTTCGTTTTCTCCGAGGAGCAGTTCTTCGTATGGCAGTCAAGCTTCGCCTCACCCGCGTGGGCAAGAAGAAGCAGCCGCAGTATCGCGTGGTGGCGGCCGACAGCCGCGCCGCCCGTGACGGCCGCTTCATCCAGATCATCGGCACCTACAACCCCCGTGTCGAGCCGTCGGCGATCAACATCGACAGCGACAAGGCCGTGAAGTGGCTGATGGACGGCGCCCAGCCGACCGACCGGGTGAAGAAGCTGCTCGAGGCGTCGGGTGCCTGGGAGGCCTTCACCACGGCGAAGTCGGCCGCAAAGGCCAAGTGACCCGTTCGTGAGCGATCACGAGAACAGCATCCCGGCGCCGGTGGCCACGGCCGTGCTCGAGCACGTCGTGCGCTCCATCGTCGACGACCCCGACGCCGTGCGCGTCGAGGGTGCCCACGGTCGCAACCGCGTGCGCCTCGAGGTGCGCGTCGGGCCCGGCGACCTCGGTCGCGTGATCGGCCGTCGAGGCCGCACGGCGCAGAGCATCCGCACCCTCGTGCGTGCGGCCGCCGCCCGTGACGGCGTCGAGGTCGACGTCGACTTCGCCGACTGACCCCATGCCCGACCGGCCCGACGGGCCTGCCCGACCACCGGAGGGCCTCCTCGAGATCGGCCGCCTCGGTCGCGCCCACGGCGTGAAGGGCGGCCTCGTCGTCACCCTCGTCACCGACCGCCTCGAGCGCGTCCGCCCCGGCGCCCGCCTGCACGACGGGTCGGGCTGGCGCACCGTCGCCGCCTCGCGTGCGTTGCCGCAGGGGAAGTGGATGGTGCAGTTCGACGGCGTCACCGACCGCACCGCCGCCGAGTCGTTGTCCGGCCGCACCCTGTGGGCCGAGCCGATCGCCGACGACGACGCCCTCTGGGTGCACCAGCTCATCGGTGCCCGGGTGGTCGACCAGTCGGGGGTCGAGCGCGGCGTGTGCGTGGCGGTGATCGAGAACCCGGCCAACGACCTCCTCGAGCTCGACACCGGCCATCTGGTGCCGGTCACCTTCGTCGAGTCCGTGACGGCCACCGACGACGGCGGCGTGATCAGCGTCGACGTCCCCGACGGGCTCTTCGACCTCCTGGACTGACCAGCCCTCGACCGACCAGTCCTCGACCGACCAGCCCTCGAC
>WLDE01000306.1 GCA_009704985.1 Actinomycetota bacterium
AGTTCGGGAGCGGCGCTGCCGAGCACGAGGTAGCGGCGATCGGGGAATCGATCGATCAGCGAGCGGAGCACGACGAACAGATCGGGGTGCCGTTGGATCTCGTCGAGGACGATGAGTCCGTCGAGCGGCTCGAGCGCCAGCTCCGGCTCCGTGAGCCGGGTCCGGTCGGACGGCCGCTCGAGGTCGAACTCGTGCACCGGCCCCGTCCAGCCGCGGGCGATCTCGCCGGCGAGCGTGGTCTTGCCCACCTGCCGTGGTCCGAGCAGCGCCAGGCACGGCGTCTGCCGGAGCAATCGCGTGCAGGCGTCGAGATGTCGTGCCCGAGGGATCACGTGGAAATCCTATTGAAATCTCGGCGGTGACCGCTGGATTTTCAATGCAATTCGGTCGGACACTGGTCCGCGCTCAGCACGTCGGAGCGCTGCGCCGGATCGAGCGCGAGGTCGTGGACCCTGCGGATCACGAAGCGTGACCGAGGCCGTACCTCTCCGCGACCGAGCGCTCGAGCGCCCGACTCGTGGCGGTGGCGACCTGTCGTGCGCCGACCAGTGCCGCCTCGTAGGGAATCGTCTCCCCGTCGTCGACCAGGAGCCACCCCGCTTCTTCGTGCGAGAGATCGCTCACCTGTCGTGCGTTCAGCCCTGCGAGGTCGTCGAGCACGGAGTTGATGGTGGCGACCTCGTCGTCGGTGAACACGGACATGTCGGCCGGCCGCAGTGGCACCAGCCGATTGACGGTGTAGCCGAGGAAGTCCTCGTGGTGCAGTTCGGCTGCCCCCTCGGCGACGAGCCGGTCGCGCACCGGCTTCAGCCGTCGGGGCGCCGGGCCGTGCGGAAGCTTCTGGTACTCGGCCCCGGTGATGGGTCGACCGTGACGGCGAACGTGTGCGAAGTCCGCGAAGAACAGCACCTTGTTGACCTTGGTGGCGCCGCCCGCCCGATCGCAGCGGAGGCGCTCGGCGACGTACAGCAGCAGCTCGACGAACTTCGGCTCCTGATAGGAGAACTGCATGCTGCGATGCTCACACATCGGTGTGACGAGGTGACGACGGGATGCCGACGGACCTGGGTCGTGTGTCGGGCAGCCGAAGCGTTCGGCGGACCATGGTCAGGCGCGTGATGGCTCGGCGCCGGCGCGGTGACGGACCTGCTGAACGGGCTCAGTTCGGGTTGCCGGCCCCTCGGCGGTCGGCGGAACGTCGGTCGGCCCGGCGTCGATCGGTGATGCCGGCGACGGTCGGCACGACCGGCCGCGGGGCTCGGGCCGCTGCGGTCTGGTGGACCGACGCGGCGTCGCCGCCGCATGCGAGACAGATCACGTTCTTCTCGGTGAAGTCGTAGACCGCGGTCGTCTTCGGCGGGAGTTCCACGCCGCACTCACGGCACACACCGGCATGGCGGAGCGCCATCTGCTTCAAGCTCATGCCCCTGTATCGGCAGATCCGAGCCCCAGGCTGAGCACGTCTCGCTCGCCCATCTGGTGGCGATGGGCGGTCAGTTGTGCTGGCCCGGGCGTTCGTCGGGCGGGATCCACGGCAGGCGGACGATGCGCCATCGCTGCCTGCCGTCGGGTGTGGGATCTGGTGGGAGCTGGGCTCTCCACAGGGCCCGAAGCCACTCGGCCTGCTCGGGCGTCACCTTCCGGTCGGGCAAGGGGTCGGCGCCATGGTCGTGGAGGCGGTCGATCACGTTGTGGGTCTTGCACTCGATCCGGCCGTTGAACTGACTGGTGGGGCCACCCTTGCTCCACGGGACGATGTGGTCGACGTGGCAGTCCTCGGCCTGCACCTCGCACTCCGACGGGTGCTGGCAGTGCCGGTCACGCACCTCGATCGCACGGCGGAGCGCGCCGCGGAAGGTGCGTTGCGACGACACGGTGAGCACGGTCTTCGGGCCGTCGAACAGGATGCTCTCGATCATCGAGCTCGTGAGGTACGGCAGGAGCTGCCTCGGTGACACAGGAATCCCGTTCGAGAGCATGCAGAGGTCGCGGAAGGCCTGGTCGCCGATCAGCACGGTGAACAGGGATCGTGGGCGGCGGCCGTCCTCGGGCGCCGTTCCTGATCGCCGTGCCATCTGCACCAGCGCCGCCGCACGTCGTTCGGAGGCGGTGCGGGTGATGCCCGCGGCCTTGTCGGCGATGCGGATCTCCTCGGCCAGACGGTTGAGCTCGCGCTCGACGATCGTGCCGTCGATCGGCCCGAGCGTGCCGCGCAGGTCGAGCACGTCGTCGAGCAGCCGGTTGGCGTAGAGCCGTGAGCGTTCGTCGGTCGGCAGGTCTTCGTCGTCGGCATCGCCGCCCACCGTGTCCGCGCCGGCATCCGGGCCGCCCCCGAGCTGGCCGGGATCCGTGGTGTGCTCGGAGTCACCGCCATCGCCCTCACCCGCGTCACCGGGTGCGTCAGCATGCGGCTCGGGCTCGGGCGTGCCTGCTGGGCTGCGCTCGGCCTCGAGCTCCTCGTCGACGCGGAGCGCCCAGTGCCGAACCACCTTGCGGCCCATGAAGTAGGGCAGCTTCTCGCACTCCCGCACCAGCACGGCCTCGTCGTGCTGGAAGCGGGCGCGGCGTTCGGTGGTGTTCACCGACGCCAGCAGATCGAGGTGATCGAGCGAGAGCCGCCCCTCGAGCACGGCCTTCGTGGCGAGCGGCATGTCGTCGATACGCCGGGCGCGCAGCACGTCGGCCTTGCGACCACTGATCGACGATCGCAACTCTCGCGCCAGACGATGGCCGGCAGATCGTGAGCCGTCGCGCTCGAAGATGCCGCGCTGCTCCCACTCGCGCAGGAGCGTGGAGAACGCCACGGTGAGCCGGTCGAGCTCGCGCCCGATGCCGATCACGTCGGCGTGCAATGCCGCGTCGTCGAGCAGACCGAGGTCGAGCTCGAGCAGTGCATCGACGCTGCCGTGGAGATCCGCCACTCCCATGCCCCCAGCTTGAACGAAGGGTGTGACGTCGATGGTGAGGTGGCCACCACCCAGGACTGCCCGCGCGATCGGCGCGCGTTCGACGTGTACGCCTATCGCTCGCTGTCTTCTCGCGATCAGCGCTCCTCTCTTCAGCAACTCCGGCTTCGAGCCGATGAGCACACATGTCGTCGGACGCGATCGAGTGGGTCGACCTCGCTCAGAACCAGGCCGTGGCGTCCCTCGCTGCCAAAGCGGAGGAGCTGCGGAAGGAGTACCCCTGGCGGACCACGTTCGCTCGGCTGCTCGGGGTGCACAACGAAGAGCGGGCGTGGCGCCTCGGCTCGAAAGGCGAGCGGAAGGTCGGTGCCACGCTGGCCAAGCTGCCACCCGAGTGGCGCGTGGTTCACAGCATCGAGGTGGGCGAACATGGGGCGGACATCGATCACCTGGTGGTCGGCCCCGGAGGCGTCTTCACGCTGAACACGAAGAACCACCCGGGCAAGAACCTCTGGGTGGCGGAACGAGCCTTCATGGTGAACGGCCAGAAGACCGACTACCTGAAGGCGTCGACGTTCGAGGCGCGGCGAGCCGAGCGGATCCTGAGCGCCGCTTGCGGTCTCCCGGTGACGGTGAGGCCGGTGATCGTGATCGCTGCAGGGCGCCTCAACGTGAGGGCCCAACCTGCGGATGTGAACGTCGTGGACCGCCTCTTCCTACGTCGTTGGCTGAGCATGCAGCATGCATCGCTCGCGACCGACGCCGTGGAGACGATCTTCGGTGCCGCTCGACGCAGCACCACGTGGTGCGCTTGATCGGCGGAGAGCCGCCAGCTCCGCTATCGCGGAAGTAGCGGAGTGGTTCAGCAGAGGCCGGCACCCCAGCCCGAACGCCGACTCCCTCACGCGCGTCGGCGGCGCGAGCATGGAGGCGTGGACGAGTTCGATCTGGAGCGATTCGTCGAGGCGCAGGACGACCGCGGCACCTACCAGCGGGCACTGGCCGAGGTGTGCGCCGGGCGGAAGGACTCGCACTGGATGTGGTTCGTGTACCCGCAGCTCGCCGAGCTCGGGCGGAGTCCGACGGCGACCCACTACGGGATCAGCGACCTCGACGAGGCACGGGCATACCTGGCCCACCCGGTGCTCGGCCCGCGCCTGCGCGAGTGCACCCGTGCCGCGGCAGCGATCGAACCAGGGCGCATCAGGCACGCCTTCGGTTCGATCGACACGATGAAGCTGCGCTCGTCGATGACGCTGTTCGAGCTCGCCGGCCCCGACGAGCCCGCCTTCGCCGAAGTACTCGACCGCCACTTCGCCGGCGAACGCGACCCAGCAACCCTGGACCTGCTGCGCTGACCAGCCCATCCCTTCGGCCTCGCGCGTGCATCCGTGTCACATCCGTGCGCGACCATCCATCCCGACGTGGGTTGCCCGACGTGAGACCGAGGAGGAACGATGGAGTTTCGAACTGCTGCTGCAGATCGGTTCGCGAGCGAGTTCGATGCGGCGACGGCCGTCTTCTGCCATCAGAACGAGTACCCACCGGTCGATGGCGAGTGGCGCGCCAGCGTCGATCAGCGGCTTCCGGTCGGACTCCGCTCGATCCTCGGGGAGGCTCTGACCGCCGGCTTGATCGAACTGCCGTCCGGAACGTCGGGATTCCGGCTGCCTGCGCTCCCCGGCAAGGGACCCTACGCGCTGTTCAGCCGATCGTCCCGTGGCGTGCCCGCACCCAACTGGGAGTACTACGTGCAACTGGCCGAGTACGCGCGCGTGACCGCCGCCGCTGAACGCAACGGTTGGTCCATCGGGTTCGAGGACGATCTCATGGATGTGAGCGTGTACCAGGACGGCCGTCTGCTGTGGTGCATCGAGGTGAAGGAACGAGCTCGCGGACTCAGTCGGCTCATTCAGCAGATCGCTGAGCACGGTCGCGCGCTCGACTGGTCGAAGAACGACCGGGGCGACGATCCGCTCCGAAAGGCGAAGTATCTCGCCACAAGACAGCCGAGCTGGTTCTCGGTCGTCGCGATCGGCGAGCGGCACGACTTCTCCGTGTCCTTCAACGGAGAGCGATTCGAGCTGCACCGCGACGTACTGCCGCTCTGAAGTGCCGCAGCCCGCAGTGACGAGCGACGCGACGGATCAGCGAAGGTCCAACCCCAGGCGCTCGGCGAGGGCACGCGGGCCGATGACGGTGAGGCCGGCGATGGCCCTGCTCACCCCCACGTACAACAGTGCGTCGCTCATGTCGTTGTTCACCGCTGCGAGCACGACGTAGTCGAACTCGAGGCCCTTCGATCGGTGAACGGTCTCGCAGATGATCGTGCGGTCGTCGCTGTCCTCCCAGCGGACGAAGGCGTGGTCGCTGCGGAGCCTGTCGCGTAC
>WLDE01000307.1 GCA_009704985.1 Actinomycetota bacterium
TGACGGGTACGAGATGGTGAGCGACCTCACCGCCGTCGACTACCTCCTGGTGCCGTCACGCGCCCTGCCCGCAGGCGTCGCCGCCGAGCGGTTCGAGGTCGTCGTGAACCTGTTGTCGCTGAAGGACCGCCAGCGCCTGCGCGTACGCGTACAGGTGCCCGAGTCCGACGCCAGCATCCCGACGCTGTTCGACATGTACCCCGGCACCGAGGCGATGGAGCGCGAGGTGTACGACATGTTCGGCATCGTCTTCACCGACCACCCCGACCTCAGCCGGATCCTCATGCCCGAGGACTGGGAGGGCCACCCGCTCCGCAAGGACTACGAGGTCGGCCGGATCCCGGTGCAGTTCAAGGGAGCGCCCAACTGATGAGCATCCTCGAGACGATCCAGCAGGGCAACGAGCCCGAGCAGGGCCTCAAGCCCCGCAGCGAGCTCACGGCCCGCGAACTGCTCCGCGAGGTCGGCGCCGTGCTCCGCCTCAGCGAGGCCGAGGCCGCCAAGCTCGGCGACCTCCCCGTCGATCCCTCCGAGGATCAGACGATGATCATCAACATGGGGCCCCAGCACCCGAGCACGCACGGCGTGCTGCGGCTGATGCTCGAGCTCCAGGGCGAGACCGTGCTGCGCTGCAAGCCGATCATCGGCTACCTGCACACCGGCATGGAGAAGACCGGCGAGCAGCTCACCTACCTGCAGGGCGGCACGAACGTCACCCGCATGGACTACCTGAGCCCGCTCAACAACGAGCTGGTGTTCTCCCTCGCCGTCGAGAAACTGCTCGGCATCTCCGACGACATCCCCGAGCGCGCCGTGTGGATGCGCATGCTCCTCAGCGAGCTCAACCGCATGAGCAGCCACCTGCTGTTCATGGCGACCAACGGCATGGACCTCGGCGCCGTGTCGATGATGATCTACGGCTGGCGTGAGCGCGAAGAGGTGCTCCGCTTCTTCCAGAAGGTCACGGGCCTGCGGATGAACCACAACTTCATCCGCCCGGGCGGCCTCGCCGCCGACCTGCCCGCCGGATGGCGCGACGACGTCCTCGGCCTGCTCGAGCAGATCGAGCCGCGGCTCGACGAGTACGACATCCTGATGACCGGCCAGCCCATCTGGCGCGAGCGCCTGCAGGGCGTCGGGGTGATCACCCCGCAGGAGGCGATCGCCCTCGGTGCGACCGGTCCGATCCTGCGCGGCACCGGGGTGCCGTGGGACCTGCGTCGCGATCAGCCGTACCTGCGCTACCCGGAGATCGACTTCGACGTCATCGTCGGCTCGTACGGCGACGCGTTCGACCGCTACGCGATCCGCCTCAACGAGATCCGCGAGAGCATGAAGATCGTCCGCCAGATCCTCGACCGGATGCCGAGCGGCGACTACCGGATCCAGAACAAGAAGGTCACGCCGCCCCCGCGCGCCCGCATCGACGAGTCGATGGAGGCGCTGATCCACCACTTCAAGATCTTCACCGAGGGCTTCAAGGTGCCCGAGGGCGAGGTCTACGTGGCGATCGAGAGCCCGCGCGGCGAGATCGGCTGCTACATCGCGAGCGACGGCTCGCCGACCCCGTACCGCATGCACGTGCGGGCGCCGTCGTTCGTCAACATCCAGTGCCTGCCGCACATGATGCGCGGCGGTCTCGTGGCCGACGCCGTCGCGGTCATCTCGAGCGTCGACCCCGTCCTCGGAGAGGTGGATCGATAGTGGCGCGTCTCAACGACGACAATGTGCGCCTGGCGCACGAGATCATCGGCCGGTACCCGCGGCCACGGTCCGCGACCATCCCGCTGCTGCACCTCGCGCAGGAGCAGGAGGGCTACGTGAGCAACGAGGCGATCAAGCACGTCGCCGAGCTCGTGGGCGCCTCGGCCGCCGAGGTGCTCGGCACGGCGACGTTCTACGAGATGTTCAAGTTCGAGCCCGTCGGCACCTACCTCATCAACATCTGCGGCACCATGTCGTGTGCGCTGATGGGCGCCGAGGAGCTGATGCACCACGCACAGCAGCGCCTCGGCATCCCGGTGGGCGGCACCACGCCCGACGGCATGTTCACGCTCGAGCACGCCGAGTGCCAGGCGGCCTGCACCGAGGCGCCCTGCCTGCAGGTGAACTACCGACACCGTTTCCGCGTCACGCCGGGCGACCTCGACCGCCTCATCGACGACCTCCGCGACGGTCGCCTGGAGTCGGAGATCCCCGCGCACGGCACCCTCGCCCGGGTGCGTCAGCACATCCCGGCCGACCGCGCCGCCGGTGTGGTCACGCCCGAGCAGGTCGGCGCGCCGGCCTGGTTCCCGACGAAGGACCCCGCATGAGCAGCTACCCCTGGGCAGCCGGCTACATCGACGACGGTGACCGCCCGAAGATCGTGACCTCGCGGTTCCACCACGAGGACAGCTACACCCTCGAGCGCTACCACGCGACCGGTGGGTACGAGGGGCTCCGCGCAGCGCTCGCGAAGACGCCGTCGCAGGTGCACGACGAGGTCCGCGGTGCCACCATCCTCGGCCGTGGCGGCGCGGGCTTCCCCGCCGGCACCAAGTGGGGCCTGATGCCCGCGGACAAGTACCCGCGCTACCTCGTCGTGAACGGTGACGAGAGCGAGCCGGGCACCTACAAGGACCGCCTCCTGATGGAGCGCGACCCGCACCAGCTCATCGAGGGTTGCCTCATCGCTGCGTACGCGGCCGGGCTGGCGCAGGTGTTCCTCTACATCCGCGGCGAGATGCCGCTCGCGCACGAGCGCGTCGCCACCGCGCTGAACGAGGCCTACGCCGCCGGCTACGTCGGCAAGAACATCCTGGGCACCGACTTCAGCGTCGACATCGTGCTGCACTGGGGCGCCGGCGCGTACGTCGTCGGCGAGGAGACCGCGCTCATCGAGAGCCTCGAGGGCAAGCGCGGCGAACCGCGCCTGAAGCCGCCGTTCTTCCCGGCGGCCATCGGGCTCTACGGCCAGCCGACGATCGTGAACAACGTCGAGACGCTCGCCAACCTGCCGTGGCTGCTCGTCAACGGCATGGAGGCGTACACCGCGATCGGCACGCAGACCAGCCCCGGCACCCGCATGGTCGCGGTGAGCGGCCACGTGCAGCGTCCCGGCGTCTACGAGATCGTCAACGGCACCACCACGTTCCGCGACCTGTTCTACGGCCAGGAGTTCTGCCAGGGCATCCGCGGCGGCAACGAGCTCAAGGCGTTCGTGCCCGGCGGCGGCTCGGCGCCGTGGTTCACGCCCGAGCAGCTGGACCTGCCCTTCGAGGGCCGCCTGGTCGGTGCCGCCGGATCGATGCTCGGCTCGGGCGCGATCATGGTGATGGACCACACCACCGACATCCCGGCCGCCGCGCTCACGCTCACGCGCTTCTACGCCCACGAGAGCTGCGGCCAGTGCACGCCGTGCCGCGAGGGTGGCACGTGGCTCGAGCGGGTGCTGCAGCGCATCGTCGACGGCCTGGGCACCCCGGCCGACCTCGACCAGCTGCTCGAGATCGGTGAGTCGATCTGCCCCGGCGACTTCCCGCACGCGTCCAGCGAGGCGCTCGGTCTGGCCGCCACGCCGTTCCCGTACAAGATGACGACGATCTGCTTCGTCGGCCCGTCGGCGTACGCGCCCGTGCACTCGGCGCTCACCCTGTTCCGCAGCGAGTTCGAGGCGAAGATCACGCGCCGCAACTCGATCCCCGTCACCGCCGTCCACACGCCGGCAGCACCTGCCACGGCTGGAGCCCACTGATGACCGCGACCGAGAGTGCAGGCAGCCCGTCGCCCGCCGACGACGAGGCACCGCCGCCCGACCCCAACGCCGTCCAGGTGACCATCAACGGTGTGCCGCACACGGCTCGCAAGGGTCAACTCGTCATCGAGGCCGCCGCCGACGCCGGTCACTTCATCCCGCGCTTCTGCTACCACGAGCGGATGACGCCCGTGGGCAAGTGCCGCATGTGCCTCGTCGAGGCCGACTCGGGTCGCGGTCCCGCGGTCACCGTGTCCTGCATGGTGCCCGTGGCACCGGACATGAAGATCGAGACCGAGTCGCCGATGACCAAGCGGATGCAGGAGGGCGTGCTCGAGCTGCTGCTCGCCAACCACCCGCTCGACTGCCCGGTCTGCGACAAGGGTGGCGAATGCCCACTGCAGGACCAGACGATGAGCCACGGGCCCGGCGAGAGCCGGTTCGTGGAGGAGAAGCGGCACTACGAGAAGCCGATCCCGATCAGCGATCTGGTCTTCCTCGACCGTGAGCGCTGCATCCTCTGCGATCGCTGCACCCGCTTCGCCGACGAGGTCGCGGGTGACCCGCTGATCCACTTCATCAGCCGCGGCAACACGACGCAGGTGATGACGTTCCCCGAGGAGCCGTTCTCCAGCTACTTCAGCGGCAACACCGTGCAGATCTGCCCGGTCGGAGCGCTCACCGCGAAGCCGTACCGCTTCAAGGCCCGCCCGTGGGACCTCGAGGAGGTGGAGAGCACCTGCACCACCTGCGCGGTGGGGTGCCGCACCGTGGTGCAGTCGAGCCGCGACCAGCTCGTGCGCTACCAGGGCGTGGACAGCGACCCGGTGAACTGGAGCTGGCTCTGCGACCGCGGCCGCTTCGGTTTCGAGGCCGTCAACAGCGAGCACCGGCTCACCGAGCCGATGATCCGCACCGAGGACGGACTCGTCGCAACGAGCTGGAACGTGGCGCTGAGCGCCGCCGCACAGGTGCTGCGCGACGCGATCGACACCGCCGGGCCGTCGTCGGTCGCCGTGCTCGGTGGCGCCCGCGGCACCAACGAGGACGCCTTCGCCTGGGCCCGACTCGCGCACGACGTGATCGGCACGCCGCACGTCGACGCGCAGCTCGCGGACGGGTTGCCCGTCGAGGTGCTGGGCCTGCCGCGAGCCACCATCGCGGACCTCGCCACGGCGACGACCGTCGTGCTCCTCGGCCCCGACCTCAAGGAAGAACTGCCGGTCCTGTACCTGCGCGTGCGCGACGCGGTCGAGAAGCGGCGGGCGAAGGTGCTCGAGTTCACCCCGCGCCCCACCGGTCTCAGCGCGTCGGCCTGGCGCAGCGTCGGGTACGAGCCGGGCACGCAGGTGCAGGCCGTGCGCGACACGCTCGCCGATCCGGCCGTGGCAGCGCAGCTCGCCGGCGGCAAGGTGGTCGTGGTCGCCGGCCGGGCCAACCTGGCCGAGACCGCCGACGCCACCGTCGCCGCGCTCCACGCGCTGCTCGACGCCGTCCCGCACGCCACGGTGCTGCCCGCCCACCGGCGCGGCAA
>WLDE01000308.1 GCA_009704985.1 Actinomycetota bacterium
GCCCGATCGTCAACTCTGAAGGCCGAGGCATCTGCGACATCCGGCATCTACGTGTACGCGCTCCCGCACTATCTGCGCTACCCGTTCGACCCTGCTTCAGGCCACACCTTGCTCAAGGTCGGGCACTCGAGCAGGGACGTGATCCGTCGGTTCTCGGGACAGGTCCGAACGACAGCACTTCCCGAGGACCCGGTGTTGCTCCGCATCTACCCGGTACCGGACGACGAGTCGATCGCAGTTGAGCGGCGGTTCCACATGATGCTCGAATCAGCCGACCATGACCGGAGCCGGGCGCGGATGGGCGGCACCGAGTGGTTCTGCACCACTGTCCGTTTCCTCGATGCCATCGCCGGGCTCATGAAGCTGGAAGTGCGAGTCATCAGCGATCTCGCCGATATCGAATAGGACCAGGCCATAGTTCGTCGCGTGATCGGAAGGTCACCGGGGCAGCTCCAGTCAAGTCGGCCACCGTCGGTGCCGATGAGAACAGTCATCATGTCAGGCTGCGACCGTCGGCCTGATCGCGCAAGGGAGAACGCGATGAGTCTGCAACCACCGCCACCGAACCAGCCCCCCGCCCCTGGGTGGTGGCTCGCAGGAGACGGACGCTGGTATCCACCTGTCCCGCCAGCAGTCAACACGCCAGTTCATCAACCTCTGGGGCCTGCAGCGCATCCATCACCACCTCCGACAGGAACCAGCTCGCCATCAGCTCACATCCGTTCGGAGGTGTACGCCGGAAACCCCGCCCCTCAGCCCGCCGCCTCCGCCACGTCGATCATCGGCAACGTCCTCTGGGTCGTTCTGGCTGGCTTCTGGATGGCGCTCGCATACGTAGTCGCCGGCATCATCAACATGCTGACCATCATCGGAATCCCTCTCGGAGTTCAGTCGTTCAAGCTGGCGGGTTACGCGCTTTGGCCATTCGGTCGAGTCGTTGTGGAGCGAAAGGACCGCGATGCGGGTCTCTCGTGTCTCGGCAACGTGATCTGGTTCATCTTCGGAGGGTTTTGGTTGGCGCTGGGGCATCTCGTCGTCGGGGTGCTTCTCTGCCTGACGATCATCGGTCTCCCTCTCGGGCTCGGATCGATCAAGATGGCTGGACTGGCGATCGCCCCGTTCGGCAAGCAGATCGTTTCGAAGAGTCAGCTGAGGGCACTGCCAGGCGTGGTCGTCGTGTCTCAAATCGGGTGATCGAACACTGCCGCGGAGACGTACCCGGCGTTAGCCGCCACGATCGAGAACGTCGACTACCTTCGTCCACATGGCGGCTGACGGTGTTGAGGTGAGCAGCCTCACCAATCCGGTCATCAATGGCCCGTACGACCCGCCCGCTCGGCACTTCGAGGTGGACGCGCACGGGAGCCCGACGGGTGTGCTCTTGCCGGGCCGGCGGCCGAGCGTCTCATCGATCCCCATCGCGCCGAGCCAGAAGGGTCAGCGCAAGAAGGGCGGCACGCAGGCTGCGCTCGATTTCGATGCCACGGGTGAGCGAATCGAGGCCAACACGCTCATCAACGACATCCGCCGCGAGGTGGATCTGTGGCGGGCCCGCCAGTACCCCGGTGCCACCGCCATCTCGCGAAAGCTGATGCAGCACTGGGCAGATGGCGACCGCGAGAACCGCGTGCTGTTCTGCCAGCGCGAGGCCGCCGAGACCGCGATCTTCTTGGCAGAGGTCGCCGGCCGCCATGGCACGGCGGACTACCGCACGCGCATCGAGCCGCTGAACAAGGACCACAACGCAGGCCTGCCGCGAGTCGCCCTCAAGATGGCGACCGGCGCCGGCAAGACCGTGGTGATGGCGATGCTCATCGCCTGGCAGACGCTCAACAAGGTGTACACGCCGAACGACGCTCGCTTTGCGAAGCGCTTCCTCGTCGTCGCCCCCGGCATCACGATCCGCGATCGCCTTCGTGTGCTGCTCCCGAGCGATCCGGGCAACTACTACCGCGAACGCGAGCTGGTGCCGCACGATCTGTGGGCTGGGCTTCAGGAAGCCCAGGTCCTCATCGTGAACTACCACCAGTTCCTGCTGCGGGATCGCAAGGAGATCAAGGGTGTCGCAGCGAACACTCGCAAGATCCTGAAGCACGGCAAGGCGGTCGACCCGTTCGTCGAGACGCCCGACGAGATGGTGGCTCGGGTGCTGCGCGACTTCATGGGCCGCGGCAAGGGCGAGATCGTCGTGCTGAACGACGAGGCACACCACTGCTACCAGAACAAGCCGCTCGACACCGACGAACAGCTCGACAAGGAAGACGAGCAGCGCAACGCGGACGCACGTGTGTGGTTCAAGGGATTGCAGGCGGTGAAGCGCAAGGTCGGCATCAAGACCATCTACGACCTGTCGGCGACGCCTTTCTACCTCCAGGGCTCCGGCTACAACGAAGGCTTCATCTTCCCGTGGACGGTGAGCGACTTCTCGCTCATGGACGCCATCGAGAGCGGCATCGTGAAGGTGCCGCGTCTGCCGGTCGACGACGATGCATCGAGCTCCACGCTCACCTACCGCGACCTGTGGCAGCACGTCGGCACGAAGCTGCCGAAGCGCAAGGCGAAGGAGGACGCGAGCACCGGGAGGTGGCCGATCCCCGACACGCTCGAAGGTGCGCTGCGCAGCCTCTACCGCAGCTACGCGAACGCTTTCGAGCGGTGGGAACGTGAGCTGCAGCAGTACGGCGAGACGCCACCGGTGTTCATCGTGGTGTGCCCGAACACGCTCGTGTCGAAGCTCGTGTACGAGTGGATCGGCGGGCTCGACATCACCCAACCCGACGGGAGTGTCCAGGCCCGCGCCGGCGAGCTGCCATTGCTCAGCAACGTCGAAGATGGCCGCTGGTTGTCGAAGCCCCGCACGATCCTGATCGACTCGGCACAGCTCGAGAGTGGCGAGGCGATGAAGGAGGAGTTCAAGCAGGCCGTCGGTGTGGAGATCGAGCAGTTCAAGACCGACCTCCGCAACCGCAACCCATCGGCGGATGTCGACAACCTCACCGATGAGGATCTGCTGCGCGAGGTGATGAACACGGTCGGCAAGAAGGGCCGCCTCGGGGAGGGCGTCCGCTGCGTGGTGAGCGTGAGCATGCTCACCGAGGGCTGGGACGCGAACACGGTCACACACATCGTCGGCGTGCGAGCGTTCCGCAGCCGCCTCCTGTGCGAGCAAGTGGTCGGCCGAGCGCTGCGCCGGCGCGGCTACGCCGTGAATGACGACGGCATGTTCGACGCGGAGTACGCCGAGGTCTACGGCGTTCCGTTCGACTTCATCCCGTCAGACCGCGTGCTGCCGAGCCCGAAGCCGAAGACGCCGACGATCGAAGTGCGGGCACTGCCCGAGCGCGAGCACCTGCGCATCACCTTCCCGAAGCTCGAGGGCTACCGGGTGGAGGTGCCCGACGAGACGTTGCACCACGACTTCACGGTCGAGTCGAACCTGCACGTGACCAAGGAGACAGTGGCGACCTGGACCGCCACGATGGGATGGGCCGGCACTGGCGAGGAGCAGGAGCTGGCGGAGTACCGCCATGCCCGCCGTCAGCAGGTGGCGTACGAGATCGCCGATGTGCTGCTCACCCGCTTCTACGCCGCGCACGAGGGCGTGTCGAAGCCGTGGCTGTTCCCGCAACTGGTGGAGATCACGAAGATGTGGCTCGACGGCTATGTCACGCTCGGGCCCGGCTGCCAGATCGGTCTGTTGCGCCTCGCCGAGGCGAAGGCCAAGGCGGCAGAGCGGATCTTCAACGCCATCGTGCGCTATGAGGGTGTACGGCCGGAGGTGCTGCAGCCGAGGTTCCTCTACGGCGATCCGGAAGGCAGGACCGATGCGGTGGACTTCCTCACCCGCAAGGTCGTGATTCCCGCCGTGAAGAGCCACGTGAACCATGTGGTGCTGGATGGCCCCAAGGGCAACACCTGGGAGGAGCGACTCGCCGATCTCCTCGAGGCCGACGACCGGGTGGCTGCCTACGTGAAGAACGACCACCTCGGCTTCGCCATCCCGTACCTCTATATGGGCGTGCGCCACGACTTCCTGCCCGACTTCCTCGTTCGCCTGAAGCCGCTCGATCGTGACACGGCACCTCGCACGCTGATCGTGGAGGTGAGTGGCGGCCGGAAGGATCAGGCGATGCGCGAAGCCAAGGCGGAGACCGCCAGGTACCAGTGGTGCGTTGCCGTCAACAACCATCGGGGCTACGGCGTCTGGGGCTTCACCGAGCTGACCGACATGACGCACGCTGCGTTCAACCTGCGTAACGCGATCGACGACCTGTACGCGAACGGCATCACCACCGGAGCACACACGTGAACGAGACGAGGATCTGATGGCCGCCAAGAAGAAGCCGGCCGGACCGACGCAGGTGGAGGCGATCGTCCACCCCGACAAGCGCGCGAACATCCCCACCGCCGATGCTCAGGAGTTCGTCGCGCCCGAAGTCGAGCAGGTGAAGCGCCTCCGGTGGGAGCGTGATCCGAGCCTCGACCCGCAGCTCGTGTGGAAGGGCAAGGACGACAACGCCGACGTGCTCGAAGCCGATGCGCCGCCGATCTACATCCAGGAGAAGATCGACCCGCGGGTGCTCATCGAGAACCTCCGCCAGACCGCGAAGTCAGGCGAAGTGGAACCCGAGCTGACGCTGTTCGACACGTTCGACGGGCTGAACGAGCTCGACCTCGTGGACTTCTACCGCCACCAGAGCAACTGGTCGAACCGCATGATCCTGGGCGACAGCCTGCAGGTGATGGGCTCACTCGCAGAACGCGAAGGCCTGCGCGGCAAGGTGCAGATGATCTACCTGGACCCGCCGTACGGCATCAAGTTCGGCAGCAACTGGCAGATGAGCACGCGCAAGCGTGACGTGAAGGACGGCAAGCTCGAAGATGCCACCTTCGAGGTCGAGCAGATCAAGGCCTTCCGCGACACGTGGGAGCTCGGCATCCACTCGTACCTCACGTACCTACGCGACCGCCTCATGGTGGCGAGAGACCTGCTCACCGAGAGCGGCAGCATCTTCGTCCAGATCGGCGACGAGAACGTCCACCTGGTCCGAAGCCTGCTGGACGAAGTGTTCGGCAGCGAGAACTTCGTGAGCCAGATCGTGTTTCGGACTACAACAGTGCAGGCAGGGGAACTCTTGCCGGGGACCGCCGACTACATAGTGTGGTTTGCCCGAGACCGCCAGCAGGTCAAGGGAAGAGCCTTGTACCAGGAGC
>WLDE01000030.1 GCA_009704985.1 Actinomycetota bacterium
CGCGGGCGAAGGGCTGGTTGGCCGAGGCGTTGGCCTGCGCGATCTGCGACACCCGTGGCGGTGCGGCGCCGCTCGGGTCGGTGGGATCGGCGGACACGGGAGCGTCGTCGCCGGCCGCCGGCGAGCGCGACCCGTCCGACGCATCGGACGAATCGGAGGTGTCGGACGTGTCCGGTGCGACGTCGGCGCCGGACGCGTCGGTGGCCGCAGATCCGGCCGTCGCGGACGCGGGCGTGGCAGGGGCGGCGGTCGGGGTGCCGGCCGGGAAGGCGCCGATCGCGGCCTTCTTCACCTCGTCGGCCGGGTTGACCACGTCGAACGTGGCCGCCTGCTTGAGCATCTCGGCCGTCTCACGCATCTCGCGGACCGGTTCGTCGAGGGCCTGCTTGAGCTCGGTCTGGAAGCCGGTGGTGACCTTCTTGAACTCCGCATACGTGGAGCCGAACTTCCGGATCGCCTCGGGCAGCTTCTCCGGGCCCAGGATGATCAGCGCCAGCAGGAGCAGGAAGACGATCTCGCTGCCGCTGAAGTTGAACACGCGCGGCAGTCTAGGAGCAGGATGGAGGCGTGCAGCAGCGTCTCCCATCCCGCCTGGACGAGCCGATCACGTTCGCCCATCGCGGGGCCCGGGCGCACGCGCCGGAGAACACGCTCGAGGCGTTCGCCCTCGCGCTGCGCCTCGGGGCGACCGGGCTGGAGAGCGACGTGTGGCTCACCGCCGACGGCGAGGCGGTGCTGGATCACGACGGGGTGGTGCCCGGACGGCTGCGCAAGCGCCCGATCGCCGAGATGCGCCGGGCCGACCTGCCCGACCACATCCCCACCCTGGCCGAGCTCTACGAGCACTGCGGGACCGCCTACTCGCTCTCGCTCGACCTCAAGGGTCCGGGCACCGGTGAGGCGGTCGTGCGCGTCACCCGCGAGGTCGCGCCGTCGATGACGGAGCGGTTGTGGCTCTGCCATCCGAGCTACGAGGCGCTGCTCCCCCTCCGCGGCACCGGCCCGAAGCTGCTCGACTCCACCCGCCTCGCCCGGATCAAGGAGGGTCCCGAACGGCGGGCCGCCACTCTCGCCAACGTCGGGATCGACGGGATCAACCTCCACCACACCGACTGGAACGGCGGCCTCGTCGCGCTGTTCCACCGCTTCGAGCGGTACGCGTTCGGGTGGGACCTGCAGCACCTCGACGACCTGCGCCCGGCGCTGCGGATGGGGCTCGACGCGATCTTCAGCGACTGGGTCGACCGGATGGTCGACGCCTACCGCGCCGAGATCGGGCGGCCGTCGATCTGACCGGCGCGCCGGCCTGGCGTCAGAGCCAGGCCCAGTCGCCGACCGGCCAGATGATCACGAAGGCGCGGCCGATGAGGAACTCCTCGGCGACCGGACCGAACGCCCGGCTGTCGCTCGACTTGCCGCGGTGGTCGCCGAGCACGTAGACGGCACCCTCCGGCACCACCGTGGGCGCCTGGTCGCTTCCGCACCCGTCGCGCTGCTGGACCTCGGGATCGAGGTACGGCTCCACGAGCGGACGATCGTCGATGTACACCACGCACGAGCGCACCTCGACGGTCTCGCCCGGCAGTCCGACGACCCGCTTGATCAGATCTCGTTCGGTGGCGCCGCCGCCGAACCGCTTGAGCACCACGACGTCACCCCGTCGGGGGTCGTGCAGTCGGTAGCTCAGCCGGTTGACCAGCACGCGGTCGCCGTCCTGGAGCGTGTTGATCATCGACTCGCCCTCGACCGCGAACTGCTGGACGACGTAGGCGCGAACGAGGAGCGCCGACGTGATCGCGACCGCCACCACCACGATCCACTCGACGATCGGGTTCATCCTCTTCGCCGGCGCCGCGGGGCGCGGCGGGAGGGCGTCGGCCAGGAGGTCGCGGGGCTGGACGCGATCCGGGGAGGGTTCGGGCTCGACACCCAGCTGCTCGGTCATGCAGGCTCACACCGTACCTTGATCGGGTGGACGGACGCTCGCGGCGTGCACCGCCGCCGCTGCGACCGTCCGGAACGACAGCGGGTCGCGCTCGGGTCCGCGACCCATGGTGGTCACCCGCAGCCCGGCACGATCGAGGAGGTCGGCCACGTCACCGGGCTCGACGACGTGGACGTGGTGCGGTGCGAGCGACGGGGCGTGGTCGGCGAGCTCGGGCGGGAGCGCCACCTCCACCGCGCAGGGGGTGAGCGCCAGCGAGGTACGCGTGTGGTGGCTGAGCCCCCGGTGTCGCGGCCGGGCGTCGGCCTCGCTGGCCCGTGCCACCACCACGGGTCGGGCGCCGAGCCGCTCGGCCGCGGCGGAGACGGCCGCGACCTCGACGGCGGTCGTACCGAGCGCCCGTGCCGTCCCGACCACACCGGGACCCATCGCGACCACCACGACGTCGGCGTGCTGCTCCTCGACCGCCAGCTGCAGCGCCGACGGCACGCTCACGGCCTCCAACGCGCCGCCGAACGCGTGGCCCGCCGTCACCGTGCCGGTGATCCATCCCCGGTCCGTGAGGTCGGCGACGAGGTCGCTCAGCGCGAGGGGCAGGGCGGCGCCGTCGGTCATCACGTAGCTGATCCGCCACGCAGGCTGCAGCGACCGCAGCACGGCCACGCACGTCCCGAGCTGGCTGTGCAGGCTGCCGACGAGGACGGGCACGCCTCCGAGGCGCGGCAGGCCGAGTGCCTCGGCGTCGGACGGGAGGTGCTCCTCGGCGGCGCCGGTGTCGGCCTGCAGGCTGGTGTAGCGCACCTTCATGATGTGGCCCGGACCGGGCAGATCGAGCGAGCGTCGCGACAGGTTCCAGTGCACCACGTGCCAGCCGCCGGTGCCGAGACCGAGCTCGACGGCGGTGGTGTTCACCACGACCTCGTCGCCGGTTGCGACGTCGCCGGTCAGTTGTGTGAGCACGTAGGCGCGGCTGGCGTCGTCGAGGCGCACACGTTGCAGCCCCGGGCGCTCCTGCAGGATCTCCTCCACCCGGTGCGTGCGGAACGACGGCATGTGCAGGTGGTGGCGCGGACCTCGCGGTCAGAGCGAGGCGATCAGCTTCTCGACGCGCTCGTCGCGGCTCTTGAACGGGTCCTTGCAGAGCACGGTGCGCTGCGCCTGGTCGTTCAGCTTCAGGTGGACCCAGTCGACGGTGTAGTCGCGCTTGCGCTCCTTCGCGCGCTTGATGAACTCGCCGCGGAGGCGGGCCCGGGTGGTCTGCGGCGGCACGTCGACGGCCGTGTCGATGTCGGCGTCGGTGCAGATGCGCTCGACCATGCCGCGGTCCTGGAGCTTGTAGAACGGGCTGCGGTCGCGGCTGATGTCGTGGTACTGCAGGTCGAGCAGCTGCACGCGGGGGTGGCCGAGCGGGAGGTCGTGGCGGGTGCGGAACGCCTCGATGAGACGGTGCTTGATCACCCAGTCGACTTCGCGGTCGAGCTTGAGCGGGTCGTTCTCGATCGTGGTGATGCAGTGCTCCCACATCTCGAGCGCCTTCTGCTCGAGCGGCGGGAACCCCTTCGTGTCCGCGTACCGGAGGGCTCGATCGAGGTACTCGCGCTGGATGTCGAGGGCGCTGACCTCGCGACCGTTCGCGAGGCGCACGCGCCGCCGGCAGGTGATGTCGTGGCTGATGTCGCGGATCGCCCGGATCGGGTTCTCCAGCGTCATGTCGCGCAGCACCACGCTCGGGTCCTCGAGCATGCGCAGCATGCACGCCGCCGAGCCGACCTTCACGAAGGTCGTGTACTCACTCATGTTCGAGTCGCCGACGATCACGTGGAGGCGGCGGTAGCGCTCGGCGTCGGCGTGCGGCTCGTCGCGGGTGTTGATGATCGGGCGGCTGCGGGTGGTGGCGCTGCTCACGCCCTCCCAGATGTGCTCGGCTCGCTGGGCGATGGAGAACAGCGGACCCCGAGCGGTCTGGAGCACCTTGCCGGCACCGGTGAAGATCTGCCGGCTCACGAGGAACGGGATCAGCACCTCGGCGTAGGTCCCGAGCTCGTCACCGCGGACCGTGCAGTAGTTCTCGTGGCAGCCGTAGCTGTTGCCCGCCGAGTCGGTGTTGTTCTTGAACAGGTACACCGTGCCGCGGATGCCCTCCTCGCGGAGGCGCTGCTCGGCGGACACGAGGAGGTTCTCGAGGATCCGCTCCCCCGCCTTGTCGTGCACCACGACGTCGTAGAGCGAGTCGCACTCCGGCGTTGCGTACTCCGGGTGCGAGCCGACGTCGAGGTACAGCCGCGCGCCGTTCTGCAGGAACACGTTGCTGCTGCGACCCCAGCTGACCACCCGCCGGAACAGGTAGCGGGCGACCTCGTCGGGGCTCAGCCGCCGCTGGCCGCGCAGGGTGCAGGTGACGCCGTACTCGTTCTCGAGCCCGTAGATGCGCCGCTCCATGTCGACAACCTAGCCAGCAACCCGGCCGTCGTGGCGATGGTCCACGTGGAGATCCGCCCGGTGGTCGGCGGACGTCCCGACGGCCAGGTCAGGACTGCAGGTGACCGGCGACCTCGTCGTCGGTGAGACGGCGGAAGCAGCGCCTCCCGTTCGACCGTGAGAGCACGGCGACCTCGAGGTCATCGGCCGCGAGCGACCGGTCGGGACCGCTGAGCGCCTTCGTGGCCGCCCGCACGGCGCCGGCCAGGGTGAGCGACGCCGCGTCGACCTCCGCGAGCCGCCCGTTGATCGCCTCGGCGTCGCCGCCGAGCACGCTGTACTGCCGCTCGTCCATGACCGTGCCGTCGTACAGGATGTGGAACAGCTGGTCGTCGGCTCCGTGGGCGCCGACCTCGGCGACGAGGATCTCGACCTCCATCGGCTTCATCTCGTGGGTGAAGATCTGGCCCAGGATCTGCGCGTACTGGTTCGCGAGGCTGCGGGCGTCGACGTCGTCGCGGGAGTACTGGAACCCCTTGAGGTCGGCGGCGCGCACCCCGGCCACGCGGAGCTGGTCGAACTCGTTGTACTTGCCGACGCCGGCGAAGGCGATGCGGTCGTAGATCTCGCTGATCTTGCGCAGCGTGTTCGACGGGTTCTCGGCGACGAGGGCGATGCCGTCGTCGTACCGGACGGCCACGAGTGCCCGGCCGCGGGCGATGCCCTTGCGGGCGTAGTCCGCCCGGTCCTTCATCACCTGCTCGGGCGCGACGTAGAACGGCATGCTCATCGGCTGCGCACCTCCCCCATCTGCTCTCGCGCCATCTGGGCGATCGTCTGGTAGCGCGCAGCGAGGTCGGCGTCGTCGAGCCGCTGCCAGCCGTCCGCGGTGATGGTGGCCACCACCGGGTAGATGCCGCGCAGGGCATCGGGTCCGCCGGTGGCGGAGTCGGCGTCGGCGGCCTCCCACAGGGACCGACAGGCGAGGTCGATCGCCTCGTCGCGGCTCATGCCGTCGCGGAAGCCGACCTTCACGACCGTGCCCGCGTGCAGGCTCCCCGAGCCCGTGGCCGCGTGGTCGAACTCCTCGTAGCGGCCACCGGTGACGTCGAAGCTCCACAGCCGACCGGTGCGGCGCAGCAGGTCGTAGCCGGCGAACAGCGGCACCACCACCATGCCCTGCATCGCTGCGGGCAGGTTGCCGCGCACCATCATCGACAGCTGGTTGGCCTTGCCCTCCAGGCTCAGCGCCTGGCCCTCCACCTTCTCGTAGTGCTCGAGCTGCAGAGCGAAGAGCTTGATCATCTCCACGGCCGGACCGGCGGCCCCGGCGATCGCGACGCCGCTGTGGCGGTCGGCCTGCACGACCTTCTCCATCGTGCGGTGGCTGATCAGGTTGCCGCTCGTCGCCCGCCGGTCGCCGGCCATGACGACGCCGTCGGTGTAGCGCAGCGCGACGCACGTGGTGGCGTGGGGGACGTCGAGACGACCACCCGCTGCCGCGGCGGACGCGAGCGCGGCGTCCTGGGGCCCGAGCCCGACCCGGCGCAGCAGCTCCGGGAAGTTGGACCCCGGGTCGTCACCCGGGGTGAAGAAGGGCATCGCCATGTGGACTACTGCCCGCCCTTCTGCACGTAGGACTTCACGAAGTCCTCAGCGTTGGTCTCGAGCACGTCGTCGATCTCGTCGAGCAGGTCGTCGAGCTCCGCCTTCAGCTTCTCGCCGGTCGCGGTGGTGGCGGGGGCACCGTCGACGACCTCGTCCTCGGTGCGGCTGGTGGACGTCTTCTGTTTCTGGGTGCGCTCGGCCATGGTGTCAGTGCTCCCTGCAGGTCATGCACCGAGCCGAGCGAGCAGCTCGGCGGCGGTGTCGCTGTCGGCGATCAAGCTAGCCACGTGATCGGCGGTGCCACGTAGCGGTTCCATCATCGGGACCCGGCGGAGCGGGTCGCGGCCCACGTCGAACACCAGCGAGTCCCAGTTGGCGGCGACGATGTCGGTGGGCCACTTCTGGAGGCACCGCCCGCGGAAGTAGGCGCGGGTGGTGGTGGGCGGGTCGGTGATCGCCTGCCGCACGGCGTCGGGGTCGGCGACGGTGCGCAGGCCCACCTTGGCGGCGAGCGACCGTTCGGGGCGCATGTCGTGGTACTGCAGGTCGAGCGCCTTCAGCCGTGCGTCGCCGGGGCGGGCGCCGTGCCGCGCGGCGAAGCCCTCCACGAGGCGGCGCTTCGCGACCCAGTCGACCACGTCGGCCACGGAGTCCGGGTCGTGTTCCAGGCCGGTGAGGATCTCCTCCCAGCGGCGAAGCACGTCGGCGCCGACCTCGTCGCCGACGGCCTCCAGCCCGTGCGAGCGCTCGTACTTGCGGGCCCGCTCGAGCAGGCTCCACTGGATCTCCATCGCGGTCATGCGCGCTCCCGAGCGCAGCGCCACCGACCGCTGGAGGGTCGGGTCGTGGCTGATCGCCCGGATGGCGCCGACCGGGTTGGCGAGCACGAGGTCGTCGCCGAGGACGTCGTCCTCGATCATCGCGAGCACGATCGCGGTGGCGCCGACCTTCACGTAGGTGGCGACCTCGCTCATGTTGGCGTCGCCGACGATGACGTGGAGGCGGCGGTACTTCGAGGCGTCGCAGTGCGGTTCGTCGCGCGTGTTGACGATCGGCCGCTTGAGCGTGGTCTCGAGACCGACCTCCTCCTCGAAGAAGTCCGCACGCTGGCTGAGCTGGAACGGCACGTCGTCGGCCGACGCACCTGGCAGCTCGCACCCCACCTTGCCGGCACCGACCACCACCTGACGCGTGACGAAGTGCGGGGTGATCTGGGCGACGATCCGGCCGAACGGGGTCTCGCGCGACATCAGGTAGTTCTCGTGGCAGCCGTAGCTGTTGCCCTTGCCGTCGGAGTTGTTCTTGTGGCACAGGATCTCCGCGCCGTCGGGCAGCATCTGACGCGCCGCCACCATGCTCATCCGCACGATCTCCTCGGCCGCCCGGTCGAAGGTGACCACCTCGAGCGCGTCCCGGCACTCGGGCGTGCTGATCTCCGGATGGGCGTGGTCCACGTAGTAGCGGGCGCCGTTGGTGAGCACCGCGTTCACGAGGTGGGTCTCGATCTCCGGCGCCAGTGCGTCGTCGAGGCTGAAGCCGCGGGCGTCGTTCCCGGGCCGCTCGTCCTCGAAGTCCCAACCGATCCGCGACACCCGTTGGCGGGTGTGCGCAGCGAGGTACGAGTTGATCAGCAGCGACGACGCGGTGACCGGGTTGTTGTCCGCCCCGCGTACGAGGATCCCGTACTCGGTCTCGATGCCGCAGACCTTGGGGATCGCCATGTGCCGGACCCTAGCCAGCCGTTCCCGTGAATGCGCACCAGGGCGCACGCAGACCGGTCACAGCCGGCTGCCGGATCGGGTGCCGGGCGGCGCGGGTCACGACGCCGCGGTGGCGTCGGTCGGCGCCGACGACGGCGGGGTCGTGAACCAGCGCACCTCGAAGGCGTCGAGATCCATCTGCTCGAGATCGGCCTGCAGCTCGCCGACCAGGTCGACGTCCGACGCCAGCTCGTTGCGCACCACCCCGACCGTGCGGTCGGTGGCGATGTGCACGATCACGGCCTGCCGGGACCACGCCGGCACCGTGCTCTCCATCGACGATGCCTGCAGCAGCGTGATCACCCACGCCGTCGCACGCCGCCTCCACGGCAGCGTCTCGAGCTCGATCCGGTAGACGTTCGCGGCGCGCACGACGTCGAGTGTACGAGAACCGTTCCCCCGCGCCGCGGCAGGGCCGGCTCCTACAGGTACTGGCCGGTGGCCACCCGCTCGATCGCACGGCCTCCCGACTTCTCGGCGGGCTCGCGGCCCTTGACCAGCGTGCGGATGAAGACGATCCGCTCGCCCTTCTTGCCGGAGATCTTCGCCCAGTCGTCGGGGTTGGTGGTGTTCGGCAGGTCCTCGTGCTCCTTGTACTCCTGCTTGATCGAGTCGAGCAGGTCCTGGGTGCACACGCCGCGTGCGCCGCCGGCGATGACCCGCTTGATCGCGAGCTTCTTCGCACGGCGCACGATGTTCTCGATCATGGCGCCCGACGAGAAGTCCTTGTAGTACAGGATCTCCTTGTCGCCGTTCTGGTACGTGACCTCGAGGAACTGGTTCTCCTCGTCGTCGCGGTACATCTCGGCCACGGTCGCGTCGATCATGGTGGCCACGTCGGAGCCGGCCGCGATCGGGATCTCGTCGGTGAGGTAGCGGGCGAAGATCTGCCTCGCGGCCTCGGCGTTGGGGCGCTCGATCTTGATCTTCACGTCGAGGCGGCCCGGTCGCAGAATGGCCGGGTCGATGAGGTCCTCGCGGTTCGTGGCGCCGATCACGATCACGTTGCGCAGCCCTTCGACACCGTCGATCTCGGCGAGCAGCTGCGGCACGATCGTGCTCTCCATGTCGGAGCTGATGCCCGAGCCGCGGGTGCGGAACATGGAGTCCATCTCGTCGAAGAAGACGATGACCGGCCAGCCCTCCTCGCTCTTCTCGCGAGCACGCTGGAACACCAGGCGGATCTGCCGCTCGGTCTCGCCGACGTACTTGTTGAGCAGTTCGGGGCCCTTGATGTTGATGAAGTACGACTGGCCCTTCTCGCCACCGGTCTTCTCGGCGACCTTCTTCGCGAGGCTGTTGGCGACGGCCTTCGCGATGAGGGTCTTGCCGCAGCCGGGAGGGCCGTACAGCAGGATGCCCTTCGGCGCCGGCAGCTGGTGCTCGGCGAACAGGTCGGCGTACAGGAAGGGCAGCTCGACGGCGTCGGCGATCTGCTCGATCTGGTCGTCGAGGCCACCGATGTCCGCGTACGAGATGTCGGGCACCTCCTCGAGCAGCAGGTCCTCCACCTCGGGGCGGGGCAGCTTCTCGAGCAGGAGGTTGGTGCGGGGGTCGAGCCGCATCGTGTCGCCGCTGCGCAGGTGCACGCCGCGGAGCTGGTCGGCCAGCTCGCACACGCGCTCCTCGTCGGCGCGCCCGACGACGAGCGCACGGACGCCGTCGTCCATGAGCTCCTTGATCGTGACGACCTCGCCGGTGATCTCGGCGGTTCGGGCGAGGACGATGTTGAAGCTCTCGTTGAGCACGACCTCGCTGCCGCGGGCGAGCGTGTCGTGCTCGATGTCGGGGTGGAGGCCCACCCGCATCTTGCGCCCGCTCGTGAGCACGTCGACGGTGCCGTCGTCGTTGCGACCGACCACCACGCCGTACGCGGACGGCGGCTGGCTCAGCTTGTCGACCTCGTCGCGCAGGGTGGCGATGTGCTCGCGGGCCTCGCGCAGCGTGTAGCTGAGCTTCTCGTTCTGACTCACCGCCTGGGCGAGCTGTCCCTTGGTCTCGAGCAGTCGCTCCTCGAGGGCGCGCATGCGCTTCGGGGCGTCGGCGAGACGCCGGCGGAGGTCGGCGATCTCCTGCTCGAGCACCGCCGCCTGGGCGCGGAGGGCGTCGAGAGCGTCGAGGTCGTCGCCGCGGGCCGAGGCCGACGCGTGACCGGCGGGCTGCGCGTCGTCGTGCATCTCACCGTCCGTGGGTGCCATGGCTGGAACCTACACGCGAGCGAACCGCCGTCGCACGGACCGGGGCACGGACGGTCCACACGGGTGAGCTGGTGCGGACGCGAACGGGACGCGAACGGGACGCGAACGGGACACGGTGGCAACGCGACCGCAACGGGCCCGACACGTCACGGCTTCCTGACGGGGCTGCACCCCGACCGACGCCGCCCGGACCCCGGTCGCATGCCGGACGGATGCGGAGTCACGGGGACCTGTCCCTGTACACTTCGGCCCGTCCAGCCACACGCGGACGACACCCTCGAGTCCCAGGAGACTGCAACACCATGAAGGTCTGGATCGACCAGGATCTCTGCACCGGCGACGGCCTGTGCGAGGAAATCGCACCCGACGTCTTCACCCTGCTCGACGACGGCCTGGCCTACGTCAAGGAGGGCAGCAAGATCTACGCCACGGCCAAGGGCAACCCCCAGGGTGCCGACGGCATGGCCGAGATCCCCGACGGCCAGCTCGACGCGGTCATCGAGAGCGCCGAGGAGTGCCCCGGCGAGTGCATCTTCATCGAGCCCTGAGACTCGCCCCCGGGTGACCGCCTGCGGCGGTCCCGCCCTTCCGTGATCCGATCGAACGACGGCGCCCCTCGGGGCGCCGTCGTCGCGTCCGGGGTGCTGCCGGTCAGTGGTCGGCGTGGCCTGCGTCAGCCGAGGAAGCGGCTGACGGTGAGGAAGCCGGTGTGCGCGACCATCCGGTGGTCGGGCCGCACGGCGTTGCCCTCGACGTACCAGCCGCGGTGGAGCACCTCGAGCGAGCGGGTGCCGTTCCACTGCTTGGAGTTGATCGCCTCGCGGAGCTGGCTCACCTGGATGATCGAGGGCAGGTACGCGACGAGGATGCCGCCCGGCCGCAGCGCCTCCATCGCGTGCGGCACCACCTGCCACGGCTCGGGCAGGTCGAGGACCACCCGGTCGAGGTCGCGCTCGTCGATCCCCTGGTAGCAGTCGCGCAGCTCGACCCGGTAGTGGTCGAGCGCCTCCTCGCCGAGGAACGCGCGCACGTTGGCCTTGGCCCGGTTGGCGAAGTCCTCGCGCAACTCGTAGCCGACGATCTCCGCGCCCCAGCGCAGCATCGTCATGCTGAGTGCACCCGACCCCACACCGCTCTCCAGCACCCGCACGCCGGGGCCGATGTCGGCGAGCATGCAGATCGGGGCGAGATCCTTCGGGTAGATCACCTGCGCGCCGCGAGGCATCTCCACGACGAAGTCCTCGAGTGTCGGCCGCAGTGCCGTGTACGGCGTGCCCTTGGTGGTGCGCATCACCACGCCCTCGGCGCGGCCGACCAGGTCGGCGTGCGGCCACAGCCCGGTGTGGCTGTGGAACTCGCCGCCCTCGGTGAGCGTGATCAGGTAGCGGCGCTGCTTGTTGTCGAGCAGGAGCACCTTGTCGCCGTAGGCGAACGGTCGGTTGGAGCTCATCGCCGCCCCCGGGTGACGAGCTCGACCGGCACGCGCTCGTGCGCGCTCGCGACGGTGACCAGACGGCAGAACGCGCACACCTCGCCGGAGGTGGGCGCGCCGCACTCGGCGCAGGTGCCGAGCGCCTCCCGGTCGTCGGCGAGGCGGCCGGCCAGCAGCGGTGCCATCCGCTCGACGAAGTTGAGGTAGAACGACGCCTTCGAGCCCGGCGACTCGGCCTCGATCGCGTTGAGCGTCGCCTTGTGGTGGAGGTGCTTGTTGCCGACGGCCATCGGGCATTCGTCGACGAGGTAGTCGATGCCACGCACCACGCACCACGCCGCGGTCTCCCGCTCGGTGAGCCGCACGAGCGGCTTCACCTTCTTCGGGAAGCCGTCGCGCGCCGGCAGCAGCGGCAGCTGGCGGGCCAGGTAGTCGATCTCCCAGCGCAGCGTGTTGCCGAGCAGCACCGCCGCTTCGTCGTCGAGGTTGTGCCCGGTGACGAGCGCCGTGTAGCCGCGGTCGATCGCCGCCTTGTCGAACAGGTGCCGCTTGCTCAGACCGCACGCGGAGCAGGGCACGCGACGGGTGGCCTTGGCGGCGGTGGGGATGTCGTAGCCGTACTCCCCCCGCAGCGAGATCTCGATCAGGTGCAGGTCGCGCGAGCGGGCGAAGGCCCGCGCGTGGTCGGCGCTCACGTCGCTGTAGTCGCCGATGCCGAGGCCGACGTACAGGCCGTCCGCGCGGTAGCCGAGCTCGATGAGGAGGTCCCACACCGCGAGGCTGTCCTTGCCGCCCGACACGGCCACGAGGATGCGGTCGTCGTGGTCGAGCAGCTTCCACTGCTCGATCGCCTTCGTGACCTGCCGGCGGCAGAGCTCGAGGAAGTGCTCGGCGCAGAAGTTGGCGTTGTGACGGGGCAGGTCGATGATCGCCGGTTCGCGGCACACCCGGCACTTGGACGGCACGTGCACGTCAGGCACCTCCGGAGATGACGGGGCGGATCTCGATCACGTCGTCGGCGTCGAGCTCGCCGTCACCCGGTACGAGCGTGCCGTTGCGGATGACGAGGTGCGACTCGCGGTTGAGTCCGAGCTCGACGAGGAGGGCGTGCACCTTGCGGCGACCGCTGACCTCGATCACGCGGGTGGGGTTGCGGAGGTGGACCTGCATCGTCGAACAGTGTGCCGTGCCGGACGGTGGACGCGCGACCGCGGTCCACGTCAGGCGGTGCGGGCGGTCCGCGCCACCTGGCGGCGAGCCCGGCGCTTCTGCCGGCGACGCTGGCGGCGGGTGGGCAGCTGCACGGCGTCGATCCGGAGGAACTGGCCCTTCGTGAGCTTCTCGATGGTGAGGAGCTCCTCGTTCTTGCCGAAGGTCTTCTTCAGGAACGACCTGCTCCAGAGCACGCCACCCACCGCGAGCCAGCCCTTGGAGCCACCGAGGAGACCCTTGTAGAGCGCATTGCGTCGGATGACCACCGACGGGCGCAGCATCCGCGGGACGACGGGCATCAGATGCGGCGCAGCTCGACGTAGGTGGTCTTCTTCTTGCCGGCACGCTTGCCGAGGAAGAACACGATCAGGAGCAGCACCACCCCGCCGGCGATGGCTGCGGTGGTCATGGTCTGCTTCTTGTCGTTGACCTTGTGCTGCACGTCGTCCTGCAGCGCGCGGAACTTCGCCTCGAGGTCGTCACGGGTGATGCGTTGCTGCGACATGGCTGGTCGTTCCTCGGTCGTGGTCCTGGGTCGTGGTCCTGGGTCGGTCCTGGGTCGGTCCTGGGTCGGTCCTGGTCGGTCGGGACGCCGGTGGTCCCGGTCAGTCCCTCTGGAGTGACGTCTTGGCGATGCGGGACACCGCGATGCCGATCACGACGACGCAGAGCAGGAGCGCCGCGACGTACGGCAACAGGCTCATCCACCGCCCGGCGAACGTGGGTCCGAACTCGTTCTGGATCAGCCGCAGCAGTCCGAGCACGAGCATGGTGGCCCCGGTGCCGAGGCAGATGGCACCGGCGATGCCGTACGCCACCCAGCGACCCGCGCCGCGGACGGGCGCGAGGGTCTCCTGCTTCGCGTAGTTGGTGACGAGCTCGATCACCTCGCCGATCGGCACCGAGGGCGGAGCGGACGCGGTGGCGCCGGTCGTCGATTCGGGGGTGGAGGGGGTGTCGGCCACGGCTCTCCTTGTTAGCACATCGCAGGTGACGACCGGGATCCTCGCGGTCGCGGCGCTGTGACGAGGAGGTCCGGGGAGACGATCCCGAGCCCGGTCAGGACTCGTCGAGCGGGAGCTCGGCCGACTCGTCGGCGAGCCGGAACTCGAGCAGCACCTCGACGTCGTCCATCATCGAGTCCAGCGCGGCGACCCGCGCCTCGGGGCCCGCTTCGCACAGCAGGCGGTAGGTGTCGGCCGGGCCCACCGGTGCGAGCGCCGCGAGGTGGTACGACCCGAGCACCGGGTCGTCACTGATGTCGACGGAGGCGTCGACCACGGAGTCGCCGAGCTCGGCCGACAGGGCGCACGAACGGCGCACCCGGGCGAGCGTCGCCGCGATGCGCCGCTCCACCTCGTCGGCGGCGTCGCCCACGGGGCGGTCGTCGGGCCACTCGTCGACGTCCGCGAGCGGGTACGGGTCGTCCGGCAGCCAGGCGTTCACCCGGATGCGACGCGTGCCGACGCAGACGACCGCGAATCGGCCGTCGTCCATCTCCGCGACCTGCACCATCCGGGCCACCGTGCCGACCTCGAGGCGCTGGTCACCACCGCCGACCTCGCTCCCCCGGGCGATCAGCGTGACGCCGAACTCGTGGTCCGGTGCCTCCAGGCAGTCGCGCACCAGCGCCCGGTAGCGGGGCTCGAACACGTGCAGCGGCAGCACGGCCCCGGGGAGCAGGACGCTCCCCAGCGGGAACATGGGCAGCACGGCCATCGCGCGGCACTGTATGCCCACGTGGCCACGCGTGCCCGGTCAAGCCGGGTGAAATCCGACCGTTCGTTCAGCGAGGCGCGAGCTGATCGGTGGTGGCACCGCTCGGATAGGTGGGCAAGGAGACGGCGAGCGCGTCCCACACGCTGCCGTACACGGAGACGTCGTCGGCGCCCGGGGTGTTGAGGACGAGCGCGAACTCGACGGTGTCGCCGCCGACGGCCGGGTAGTAGCCCGACAACGCGCGGACGCCGTTCAGCGAGCCGGTCTTGGCCCGCAGGACGCCGGCCACCGGGCTGCCGGTGAACTGGTCGGTGAGGGTGCCGGACGTCGCCGCCACCGGGAGACCGGCGCCGAGCGGGTCGTCGACGGTGCCACGGGCCAGCACCGCGATCAGTGCGTCGCACGTGAGCCGGTTGTCGCGTGACAGCCCGGAGCCGTCGGCGAGCACCACGCCGTCGAGCGGCACGCCCCACCCGGCCAGCGTCGAGCGGACGACGTCGAGGCCGGCGGCCGTCGTGCCGTCCGCGCCCCGACTCGCGGCGAACTCCTTCACGAGCGCCTCCGCCGTGTTGTCGTCGCTGGTCGTGAGCATCTCCTGCACCACGGTCGCGAGCGGCTGCGAGTCGATCCCGGCGATCTCGGTGCCGAAGTCGGACACGCCGACCGCCGCGCCCTGCGCCACCGGCACGCCACGTGCGCGCAGCAGGTCGGCGAACACATCGGCGGCGTGGAACGCCGGATCCGTCGCGAAGCCCGCCCCCGGGGTGGTCCCGAGCCAGCCGTCGTCAACCATCAGCGCGTCGATGGGACCACCCTCCACACCGTGCAGCTCGGTGCTCCAGCTCGGGTGGTAGTACTCGTCGTCGAAGCGGCTGGCGTCGCCGACCACGCGGCCGTTCACACGAGTGACGCCCGCCGCCACCACGGCGTCGGCCAGCGCCTCCAGCCGGGTGGTGGACGTGGGCGGAAAGGTCTGGGAGTTGCCCGCCAGCCACACGTCGGTGGTGAGCAGCGGATCGCCGCCGCCGAGCAACACGAGATCGCCGGCCACCACCCCACCGTCGCCGATCTCGCCGAGCACCCGGGTGCGGAAGGCGTAGGCCGGTCCGAGGACCTCCAGCGCCACGGCGCCGACGACCAGCTTCATGTTCGACGCCGGGATGACGGGCGTGGCCGAACCCTTGGCCGACACCACCTGGCCGTCGATGGCGACGGACACGCAGCTGCCCTCCGGCACGCGGTCGAGCACGCTCGACAGCTGTACCCGGAACGCCGTGGTGTTGATCGCACGCGACAGCACCCCGGGCGCCCTCCGGAACGACAGCATCGGCGTGGTGAGCGTCGCACTGGGGTCGGCCGGCGCGGCGATGGCCGGATCGGCGTCGACCGTGGTGGCCGCGACGGCCCACTGCCAGGCGACGAGCAGCACCATCGTGACGACCACGCAGAAGCAGGCCGTGACCACGACGGGGCTCCCGCGCCGAGCCGACCGGGATCGGTCTCCGGTCATGGCACGGCAACCGATCTCGCCGAGGTCGTCATGACCTCCCATGCTGCCACCACGGCGGTGGCGCGGCCGGTCATCCGGTGACCGGACGGCGGTTCAGGCGAGGCCGCGACTGCGTCGGAAGTCCGCGTAGCGCGTGAGGTGCCCGAGGGCCGTCACCGCACGGTTGCCACTCGCGTAGCAGAGGCGCCCCGTGGCCCGCACCGTGGCCGGCCCCGGGTTCGCCGGATCGGCGACCGCCAGCTCGGTCGCGACGAGGATCGGCTTGTCGTACTGCAGCGACAGCTCGTGCGCCGCCTCGGCGAAGCGGCGGTCCTGGCGTTCGTGGTACTCGACGATCCGCTCGAGCCCGTGGCCGGGGTGGAAGCCACCCTCGCGCATGAGCCGCGCCTGGTTGCTCTGGATGCCGATGCCGAGGTAGATCACGCTGTGCACCTCCGGGTGCGCAGCGATCAGTCCCATCACCTCGGGGATCGTGTCGCGCACCTCGCCACCGGCGCAGTCGACCGGGTTGTTCCGGCTCCAGCGCGGCGGGAGCTTGGTGTCGATCTGCGCCCGCAGGTCGTCGGGCAGGGGCAGCAACCGCAACCCGCGCTCGCGGTGGATGGCGTCGCTCGTGACCACACCCCAGCCGCCGGCGGTGGTGAGCACCACCACGTTCGGGCCCTTCGGCAGCGGCTGCGTCGCGAACGTGGCCGCCGCCTCGAACGCCTCCTCCACCGTCGCCGCGCGCGTGACCCCGGCCTGGCGGCACGCGCCGTCGAAGATCTTGTCGTTCGCGGCGAGCGCACCCGTGTGGCTCGCGGCCGCCTTCGCACCCGCCTCGGTGGCGCCGCCCTTCACCACCACGAGCGGCTTGCGTGCCGCGACCGACGTGAAGCGGTCGAGCAGGGCGCGACCGTCGACGATGCCCTCCACGTAGGCGAGCGACACCGCGGTGGCCGGGTCGTCCGCGTACCAGTCGAGGTAGTCGGCGGGCGTGACCGCCGCCGCGTTGCCGGCCGACACGGCGCGGCTGATGCCGACGCCCGTCTGGCGGGCGTAGTTGAGGAAGCTGGAGATGAAGTTGCCGCTCTGGCTCGCGACTCCGATCCGGCCGGCGGGCGGGTACGGCGCCACGATCTGCGCGCAGAGGTTCGCCGGCGTGCTCACCACGCCCTGACCGTTGGGCCCGGCCAGCAGGATGCCCAGCTCGTCGGCGAGCGCCACCAGCTCGTCCTCCGCCCGTCGGCCCTCGTCGCCGGCCTCGCCGTAGCCGGCACTCGTCAAGAACGCGGCCCGGATCCCCTTGCGGGCGCAGGCGCGGAGCAGGTCGGGGTTCGCCGCTGCCGGGGTGCAGACGAAGACGAGGTCGATCTCGCCGTCGGGCAGCGCGTCGATGTCGGCCACCGTGCGGATGCCGAGCACCTCCTCGCCCTGGAGGTTGGTGCCGTACACCGCGCCGCGGTAGCCGCTCGCGAGGATGTTGTGCAGGCTCACGAAGCCGAACTTGCCGGGGTGCGTCGACGCTCCGGTGACGAGCACGCCACGCGGCTCGAACAGGGCGCGGAACTGCTCGTCGGTCGGGCGAGGACGACCGCCGGCGGACGTGCTCTCCGCGGCGGAGTCGGTGAGCTCGACGAGTGCGTCGACCGCGACGGGCACGCCGTCGGCCCGCACGATCAGCGGGTTCACGTCGATGCTCGCGATGTCGGGCCGCGACTGCGCGGCCGCGGACAGGCCCAGGAGCACCGCGCGCAGCCGGTCGCGGTCGACGGCCGCCTCGCCCCGGAACGCACCCAGCAGTTGCTGGGTGGCGAGCTGGTCGATCATCTCGGTGGCGTCCACCTCGCTGAGCGGCACCGGCCGGAACACGACGTCCGCGATCGCCTCGGCGAGGACGCCGCCGACGCCGAGCATCACGTTGGCGCCGAACTGGGGGTCTCGGACGACGCCCGCGATCAACTCCCGGTTGCCGGCGACCATCGGAGCGACGAGCACGGACACCGGCCCGTCCTCCGGCGTCGCGGCGGCGAGCAGGTCGGCCGCGGCCGCCTGCACCGCAGCGGGGTCGCCGAGCCGCAGGCGCACGAGACCGCGCTCGGTCTTGTGCGCGATCGCGTCGCCGCACAGCTTCGCGACGACGGGGAACCCCAGCTCGGCCGCCGCTGCGGCCGCGTCGGCCGCGGTGCTCACCTCCCGCTCGTCGGCGATCGGCACGCCGAACTCGCGCAGGAGCGCCTTCGACGCGGACTCGGACAGGGTGTTCCCGGTGGCTGCCACGGCGCCACGGTAGCGACGCCCGCCCGGTCGCACCGAAGTCGCTGGGGTCGGCCGCGAGTCGGCCGCGGGTCAGCTGCGGGGCAGGCTGACGTTGTAGGTGAGGATCGACCGGGCGATGAGCTTGCCGCTGGTCGCGCCGAGCACCTCGGACTCGCAGAACACCGTGGTGCGCCCGCGCTTCACCGCCCAGCCCTCCGCGACCGCGTCCTCCTCCACCAACGCCGACAGGTACTGGACGTGCATGTCGACGGTGGAGAAGCGGGCGTCACGGGGCAGCGGCCCGCCCACGACGGGCACGACCACCGAGTCGAGGAGCCCGGCGATCGCGCCGCCGTGCACCACCCCGGCGGCCTGGTTGAGGCGCGTGGAGAACGGCATCCGCATCCGGCAGTAGTCGAGCCGGACCTCCTCCACCACGAGCCCGAGCAGCGTGACGTAGAGCTCCTGGTTCATCTTCACGAACTTCGACCAGCGGGCCTCCGACTCGGGATCGAGGCGGTCGAAGCGATCGGCGCGGGTGGGCAGGCTCACCGCGGCCCCGAGACGTGGTCGTGCAACAGCGCCGCCACGGCCGCAGCGCCCTCCTGGATCACCAGGTGCCCGAACGGCACCGTGGTGAGCCGGGCGCCGGCGATCGCCGCTGCCAGCCCGTGGCTGTGCGACACGTCGACCCAGCGATCCTGCTCGGCGCCGATCACCAGCGTCGGCGCGGCGATCGACGCGAGCTGGTCGGCGATGTCGATCCGCTCGTCGAGCTCGAGGTGCGCGTCCGAGCCAGGGGCGATGCTCGAGGCACCCATCGCGATCACCCCGTCGAGCATCGGCTCGAGCGCCGCGATCGCACCGGCGGTGAAGCCGTCGGCGACGGCGTAGCGCATGAACAGCTCCGGGCTGGTCGCGATCAGGCGGCGCCAGAGGCCGAACGTGAACCGCATGCGGGCGTCGGTCGTCGCCCATCCGCACAGCGACGTGCACGACGCGACGCGATCGGGCGCCTGTGCGGCCGTGGCGAGCGCCACCACGGCGCCGAGCGAGTAGCCGGCGACGTGGAACCGGTCCACGCCGAGGTGGTCGGCGACGGCGAGGGCCTGACGGACGAGTCCGTCGATCTCGATCGGTCCGTCGGGCATCGACGACTCCCCCGAGCCGGGGAGCTCGATCAGGACGTAGCGGTACTCGGCGGGCAGCTCGGCCCGCACGAGGTCCCAGGCGGTGCGGTTCATCGTGGTGCCGTGGAACAGCAGCAGCGGCGTGCCCTCCCCCACCACGTCGTACCCGACCGTCGCCTCCGGTGTCTGCAGCGTCGACATGGCGGGCGACCGTAGCCGTCACCCGTCGAGGCGATCGTGGTGGACGCCGTCGTCCCGTTCGCGGCCTCCGACGTCGAACGGCGTCGAACGACGTCGAACGGCGTCGACCGATCCGGGGAGCTCGACGGGACGTGGTCCGGCGCGACCTCCGTGCACCGCGGCCGTGGGGCGGACCGTCGACGATCATGCGTCGTCCTCGGTGCGCCCTGCTCGGTCTCGGCCCACTCGTGGTCGCACTCGCCGGGTGCGGCGACAGCGGCGACGACACCGCGGTCGACGCTCCGGACGGCGTCGTCGTGGAGGGTTCGGTCGAGGATGCGCCGGCCGGTGGTGGTTCCGGCGATCTCACCGGGGTCGTCGCAGCGATCGAGGCGACCGGCTACGACTGCAACCCGGACTCGTTCGTGATGACGTCCGCGATCCGGGAGACGTGCCTCACCACCTCGGATCTGTCGCTGGTCGGGTACGCCTGGGTCGACGCGTCCACCATGGACGCACAGGTCGGCCTCGAGGTGTTCTGCAGCGCCGACTCGAGCCTCGGGCAGCTCACCTCGCTGCGCGGCGACACGTGGGCGGTGTCGGCCGTGCCGCTGAGCGGCTCCACCTCACCGGAGACGCAGGCGCAGATCGACGACGTGCTGTCCACGATCGCCACGACGCTCGGAGGCGAGCTCGTCAGCACCCCCTGCGCCTGACGCTCGCGTGTCTCCCCTGCGGCGATCGGACGCGACCGAGGCCGTGATGCAGGCCGTGACGCAGGCCGTGATGCAGGCCGTGATTCAGGGCGTCAGCGCCATCCGGTAGAAGTTCGTGATGTGCGTGCGACGCCTGCCGAGCGCGCTCGGGTCGAGCGGGTCCTGGTCGAGCAACCCGCCGAGGAACGGCGTGTCCGAGAAGTAGCTCAGCAGCGCGCCGTACCCGGTGAGCAACAGCTGCTCGGGGTCGTGGCGCCGGAAGGTGCCCGCATCCATCTCGCGTCGGAAGTACGCGACCGCACGATCCCACATCGGGCGCAGCACGGCCGCCAGGTCGATGCCGAGGTGGGCGCCCCCGTCGAGCGCCTCTCGCCGGACGAGGCGGACGTACTCGGGGTGGTCGGCGAAGAAGTCGAAGCCGGCGCCGAGCACCTGCTCCACCTTGTCGAAGCCCTGCGCATCGGAGGAGATCGCCCCCGCGAGCCGCTCGAACCAGACGCTCAGCAACCGTTCGAACACCTCGCCGTACAGCAGCTCCTTCGACGGGAAGTGGTGGAGCAGGCTCTGCCGGCGGATCCCGACGGCCGCGGCGATGTCGTTGAGCGAGGTGCCGTCGTACCCCTGGTCGGCGAAGCACTGGGTGGCCTCGAGCACGATCTGGTCGCGCGTCGAGTGGCTCTCCCCCACGTGCTCGACCATGCGGGTGAGCATATCCATGCCCGGGCCGACCCCCGGAGGGGCGTCGGGTGCGGTGCTACCGTTCGCCCATGGTGCGTCTGTCGTTGCTGGCCGTGCTGATCGGCTTCGCCGTCTCGGTCGTGGCCAACCTGTGCACGACCGTGTACCTCCACCGGGCGCTCTCCCACCGGGCGCTCACGCTGAAGCGCCCGGCCGCCGAGGTGTTCCGCTTCCTCCTCTGGATCACCACCGGCATCCGACCGCGCCAGTGGGTGGCCGTGCACCGCAAACACCACGCGTTCACCGACGTCGAGGGCGATCCGCACTCACCCGTGCTCCTCGGTTGGGTGACGGTGCAGATGAAGAACGTCGCGCTGTACCGCCGCGAGGCGAAGGACCCCGACACCGTCGCCCGCTACGCCAAGGACGTCCCCCGGACCCGCGCGGACCGCTGGTTCTACGACCGTGCGCTGGTCGGGCTCGCGATCGGCACCGGCGTGCTGGTGCTGGTGTTCGGCTGGCAGCTGGGCCTGCTCGCCGCGTTCGCGCACCTGAACCTGTACCTCGCCGGTTCCGCCGCGGTGAACGCGATCGGACACCACTTCGGTCGTCGCCCCTACCCCAACGGCGCCGGCAACCTCCAGTGGCTCGCGTTCCTGACCGCCGGTGAGGGGCTGCACAACAACCACCACGCCGCCCCCACGTCGGCCCGCTTGTCGCACCGCTGGTTCGAGATCGACCCGGGCTGGTGGCTGGTGAAGCTGCTCGTCGTCACCCGTCTCGCCTCGCTGCGGCTGAACGAGCGCAAGTTGGCGACGCCTCGCCGCGAGCGCGCCTCGGTCTGAGCGACCTCGTGCAGCGCATCGCCGCGAGCCAGGTGCTCACCCCGTCGGGCATCGTCCGTGACTCGGTCGTGGTGGTCGACGACGACGGGCTCGTCGAGGCGGTGGAGCCCGCCGCGGGCCCCGTGCCCGACCGTGTCGTGGCGCCCGGGTTCGTCGACCTGCAGGTGAACGGTATCGACGACGTCGACTGCGCCACCGCCGACGGCGCCGACTGGGACCGTCTCGACCAGCTGCTCCTCGCACAGGGTGTGACCACCTGGTGCCCCACCCTGGTCACGATGCCGCTCGATCGCTTCGCCGCACCGCTCGCACGCATCGACGCGGCCATGCACCGGCCGGACGGCCTCCGACCGACGATCGCCGGCGCCCACCTCGAGGGCCCGTTCCTCGGTGGCGCCCCCGGAGCGCACCCGCCGAAGCACATCGTCCCGATCGACCCGTCGTGGATCGACGCACTCCCCGACCACGTGGTGATGGTCACCCTCGCCGCCGAGCAACCGCTCGCCGCCGACACGACCCGGCACCTGCGCGAGCGTGGCGTCCTGGTGTCGATCGGGCACACCACCGCCTCGCACGAGCAGGTGATCGCCACCCTGGACGCGGGCGCGTCGATGGCCACCCACCTGTTCAACGGGATGTCGGGGTTGCACCACCGCGATCCGGGCGTGGCGGCGAGCGTGCTCACCCACCCCACCGCCGCCGCGTCGCTGATCGCGGACGGCGTGCACGTCCACCCCCGCATGCTGCTGCTCGCCGCCCGCGCGCTCGGACCCGATCGCACGGTGCTGGTCACCGATGCGGCGGCGTGGCGTGCGGGCACCGTGGGCCAGATCGGGGTGACGATGCGCGACGGGGCACCGCGCCTGCCGGACGGCACCCTGGCGGGCAGTGCGGTCACGATGGATGCCGCCGTGCGCACGTTGGTGGCCGCCGGTGTGCCGCGCGACCACGCGTTGCGCGCCGCGTCCACGGTGCCGGCGCGCCTGCTCGGCCTCCACGACCGCGGGGAGATCGTGCCCGGGCGGCGAGCCGACCTCGTCGTGCTGTCGCCCGAGCTGGACGTGCGCTGCACCCTCGTCGGCGGTGTCCCCGACCGCTGACCCGGCCACCGACGGGGTGCGCCACGGCCCCTCCGGGCGCGCACCACGAGCACGCCGGGCGCCGTCGTCGCTCGGTACGGTGCGGACATGGCGGTCCCCATCTCCGGCACGTGTGATCCGGCGTTCGCCGAGGTCCGCGACGCGTTCGCGGCGAACTTCGCCGACCGCGGGGAGGTCGGCGCGGCGGTGTGCGTCCGGGTGGGCGGACGCCCCGTGGTCGACCTCGCCGGCGGGTGGGCGGATGCCGAGCGCACCCGACCGTGGCAGACCGACACCCTGGTGAACGTGTACTCCGTCGGCAAGGCGTTCGTCGGCCTGCTCGCGCTCCAGCTCGTCGACGAGGGGCGGATCCAACTCGACACCCCGATCGCCGAGGTGTGGCCCGAGTTCGGCGCCGCCGGGAAGCACGGCGCGACCGTGCGACACGCGCTGTGCCACCGGGCGGGCGTGCCGGCGATCCGCGAGCCGCTCACCGACGCCGACCTCTGGAGCTGGCAGCGGATGACGGACGCTCTCGCTGCCACGGCGCCGTGGTGGGAGCCCGGCACCGCGCACGCCTACCACACGAACACCTACGGGCATCTCGTGGGTGGGATCGTGCACCGGGCGACCGGCGACCTGCCCAGCGTCCGCCTGCGGAGGGTCACCGACGGGGTGCGAGCCGACGTGTGGTTCGGCGTTCCCGGCCCGGAACGGCACCGGTGCGCCGACGTGATCTGGGATCCCTCACGACCGATGCCGACCGGTATCGACCCCGATCAGCTCGAGGGTGAGACGCAGATGCTCCTCCTCGGCTACGTGAACCCACCGGGCTACTCGTCGGCGGGCGTGGTGAACAGCACCGAGTGGCGTCGGGCGGAGATCCCGTCCACCAACGGTCACGCCACCGCCGGTGGCATCGCCGCGATCTACTCGGCGTTGCTCGAGCCGGGTCGGTTGCTCTCCCCCGGCCTGCTCGCCGAGGCGACACGAGTGCAGAGCGAGGGGTGGTGTCCGGTGCTCGCCGAGGACAGCCGATTCGGTCTCGGCTTCAAGCCCACGGTCGCGCACCGACCGTTCGGACCCAACCCGAACAGCTTCGGCCACTTCGGCACCGGTGGCGCCGTGGGGTTCGCCGACCCGGACGCCGGCGTGGCGTTCGGGTATGCGATGAACCACGTCATCCCGCGCTGGCAGAGCACCCGCAACCGCTCGCTGATCGACGCGGTCTACCGCTGCCTCTGATCGCCGCCCCGGGGGCGGCATCGGGGCGGACAGGTACAGCCCGGTACAGCCCGGGACAGCCCGGCACAGCCCGGGGCGCCGCCCGCCCCGATGCCGGTACCCTCGTGCGCCATGCAGATCGTGTCCGCGCTCTTCGTCGAGAACTTCGAGATGCGCCAGGCGCCCGGTGGCGCGGCGCGCATCGACCTCACCGGGGCGATGTTCTCGATGGCGGCGCCGTCGCCGGCCCCGGTCACGATCGCGCCCCATCTGGTCGCGCTGATCTACTGCGCGCCCGACGAGCCGGGTCAGGCGGTGTTCGAGGTCGTGTTCCGCACGGGTCTGGGCGAGGACGACGAGCAGATCGCGCGCAACGTCAGCCCCTTCACCGTCGAGCCGGGCAAGTTCACCTACCGGCTGGTCCGCGGCGAGCTCGAGTTCCCGGAGTACCGCCAGGTGTTCGCCCACTGCCGCGTCGACCGCGGCCCCTGGCACGTCGTGCCGTTCACGCTGCTGCCGCCGCTGTCCTGATCGGTCGCGCCGCCGTCGACCCCGCACCCGACGTCGCGACGGTCGGGCGGCTACGCTCGCCCCACGTGCCGCTGACCGCCGAACACGACGCCCTGGCCATCTCGCTCATCCGTGGCCTCGCCATGGATGCACCGCTCCACGCGAAGAGCGGACACCAGGGGACGGCGATGTCGCTCGCCCCGCTGGGTCACGTGCTCTACAGCCGGATCATGCGCCACTCCCCCGCCGACCCGCACTGGGTCGACCGCGACCGCTTCATCCTGTCGAACGGTCACGCCTCGATCCTGCAGTACGCGTTGCTCCACCTGTCCGGCTACGGGCTCGAGATGGACGACCTGAAGGCGTTCCGCCAGTGGGGTTCGGCGACGCCCGGTCATCCCGAGGTGCACCACACCGCCGGTGTGGAGGTGACCACCGGTCCGCTCGGACAGGGGTTCGCCAACGCCGTCGGCATGGCCATCGCGGAGCGCCGCCTGCGCAGCCACTTCGGCAGCCAGAGCGTCGACCACCACGTCTTCGTGATCGCCGGCGACGGCTGCCTCATGGAGGGCGTGAGCCACGAGGCCGCGTCGCTGGCCGGCCACCTCGGGCTCGGGAAGATCGTCTGCATCTACGACGACAACCAGATCACGATCGACGGCCGCACCGAGCTCACCTACAGCGACGACGTGCCGGCACGCTTCGCGTCGTACGGGTGGCACGTCGAGCAGCTGGGCGAGATCGCCGACGACCTCGACGCGCTGGAGGCCGCCATCCGCCGCGGCATGGCCGAGACCGACCGACCGAGCCTGCTCGTGCTGCGCAGCCACATCGGCCACCCCAGCCCCGACTTCACCGACGACCCGCACGCTCACGGCAACCCGTTCACCGCCGAGCACGTGAGCGCCACCAAGCGGGTGATGGGCATCCCCGACGAGCCGTTCTGGGCACCGGCCGACCTGGTCGCCGCCTACCGCGCCCACTGCGCCGAGCGGGGCGCCACCGAGGTCGCCGCCTGGCACGACCGCCACCACACCGCCGCCGTCGATCCGGCGCTGTGGGACGCCACCTGGCACGCCACCGGCCTCGCCGGCTGGCAGGACGCCCTCCCGACCTTCGAGCAGGGCACCAGCATGGCGACGCGCGTCGCGATCGAGAAGGCCTTCAACGCCTCGCTCGACGGCGTGCCGTCGCTGGTCGCCGGAGCGGCCGACCTCACCGGCAACACCGGCACCAAGCTGGCCGGCCAGACCGCCCAGTCGGCCGCCCACCCCGACGGCCGCCAGGTGTACTACGGCGTGCGCGAGCACGGCATGGGCGCGGCGATGGTGGGCATGGCGCTGCACGGCGGCGTGCTGCCCGCCGGGGGCACCTTCTTCGTGTTCCTCGACTACATGCGCCCCGCCGTGCGCCTCGCGGCGCTGAGCCGGGCGAAGGTCGTCTTCGTCTTCACCCACGACTCGGTCGGCGTCGGCGAGGACGGGCCGACCCACCAGCCGGTCGAGCAGCTCGCCACCCTGCGGGCCGTCCCCGACCTCCAGGTGATCCGGCCCGCCGACGCCAACGAGACCGTGGCCGCCTGGGTGGCCGCGGTCGAGCACGACGGCCCGACCGCGCTGGTGCTCTCCCGCCAGAACATCACGGTGGTCACCGACGGCAGCGCCGTGCACACCGGTGCCGGGGTGGTGCGTGACGCCGACGATCCCCAGGCGGTGATCGTCGCGACCGGCAGTGAGGTCGCGCTCGCCGTGGCCGCCGCCGAGCAACTCGCCGGTGAGGTGCGGGTGCGCGTGGTGAGCATGCCGAGCTGGGACCGCTTCGAGCGCCAGTCCGACGACCACCGCGCCGCGGTGCTGCCGCCGGGCGTGCCGGTGCTGTCCGTGGAGGCCGCGACGACGTTCGGGTGGGCACGCTGGGCCGACCGCTCGATCGGCATCGACCGGTTCGGGGCCAGCGCGCCGGGTGCGGTGGCGCTCGACCGCCTCGGCATCAACGTCGACCACGTCGCGGGTACCGTGCGGGCGATGGTCGGGGCCTGACACGGGCCACCCCGACCCCGTCGACCCCGCCCCACGCAGCTCACCGACGTCCCGCTCCGAAAGGACTCCGCCACATGGACCGTCTCCTCCGCCTGTACCACGAGTTCGGCCAGAGCCCGTGGCTCGACAACCTCAAGCGCGGCTACGTCACCTCCGGGCAGCTCACCCGGCTCGCCGCGAGCGGCGTGCGCGGGCTCACGAGCAACCCGACGATCTTCCAGAAGGCGATCCAGGGCTCCAGCGACTACGACGACCAGTTCCGCCAGCTCGCCGCCGCCGACCGACCGGTCGTCGACGACTACTGGTCGATGGTGTTGCGCGACATCGAGAGCGCGCTCGACGTGTTCGCCCCGGTGTACCACCAGAGCTACGGCGGCGACGGCTACGTGAGCGTCGAGGTGGACCCCGGGCTCGCCCACGACGCCGCGGGCACGGAGACCGCGGCCCGGTTGCTCCACGAGACCATCGACCGGCCGAACCTGATGGTGAAGATCCCCGCCACGATCGAGGGACTGCCCGCGATCCGGCAGATGATCGCCGAGGGACGCAGCATCAACGTCACGTTGATCTTCAGCCTCGAGCGGTACGCCGCCGTGATGGAGGCCTACCTGTCGGGCCTCGAGGAGTACGCGGCCGTCCCGGGCGCGGACCTGTCGAAGGTCGCCAGCGTCGCGAGCTTCTTCATCAGCCGCGTCGACACCGAGATCGATCACCGGCTCGACGCCATCGGCGCCCCCGAGGCGCTCGCGCTGCGTGGCAAGGGCGCCGTCGCCCAGGGCAAGCTCGCCTACCAGCTGTTCCAGCGCACCTTCAGCGGTCCGCGCTGGGAGACGCTGGCGGCCCGGGGCGCCGTCGTGCAGCGGCCACTGTGGGCGAGCACGTCCACCAAGAACCCGGCCTACCCGGACACGCTCTACGTCGACGAGCTCATCGGCCCCCACACCGTCAACACCCTGCCCGACGCCACCCTCGAGGCGTTCGCCGACCACGGCAACCTCGCCCGCCGCGTCGATGCCGACGTCGACGAGGCCGAGGCCGCCTGGGCCGGCATCGCCGAGGTCGGCGTCGATCTCGACGACGTCGCGGGCCAGCTCGAACGGGAGGGCGTGAGCAGCTTCCAGAAGAGCTTCGACGAGCTGCTCGGTGCCCTCGGCACCAAGGCCGCCGAGCTGCGTGCGGGCTGAGGCGCCACGATGACCGGTGATGCCGTCACCCCGGGTGTGGAGCCCCCGATCCCGGCACCGGTCCCCGTCGAGGATGCCTACGCGCACCTCGCGGCGGCGCTGGAGGCGTTGCCGACCAGCCGCCACCGGCGCGTCGCGACCCAGATGGTCGAGGCGATGACCGAGATGTTCCGCATCCAGCCCGACCTCGCCGATCTCAAGATCACGGCCGCCGCGCTCACCGAGATGGGCGAGGCGTTCGAGATGTTCCTGCCCTACGGCGACGCGCCGAAGCTCACGATCTTCGGTTCCGCCCGCACGAAGCAGGACGATCCGCTGTACCGGCTCGCCCGTGAGGTCGCGGCGGATCTCGCCCAGGCCGGCTGGATGGTGATCACCGGTGCTGGTCCCGGGATCATGCAGGCAGCGATGGAGGGGGCGGGCCGCGAGCACTCGATCGGCGTGTCGATCCGCCTCCCGTTCGAGCAGGGCGCCAACCCGGTCATCGCCGGCGACGAGAAGTACGTGAGCATGAAGTACTTCTTCACCCGCAAGCTCATGCTGGTGAAGGAGAGCCGGGGCTTCATCTGCCTGCCCGGCGGGTTCGGCACGCTCGACGAGACGTTCGAGCTGCTCACGCTCACCCAGACCGGCAAGGGCGTGCCCGTCCCGATCGTGTTCCTCGACACGCCCGGCATGGGCTACTGGGACGCCGTACACGACTTCATCGACGGGCTCCTGGCTCGCCACGGCCTCGTCTCGCCCGCCGACACGAAGCTCTATCTCGTCACCGACGACTGCCACCGGGCCGTCGACGAGGTGCTGCGCTTCTACGTGAACTACCACTCGATGCGCTACGTCGGCGACCTGCTCGTGGTGCGCATGCACCACACCGTGACCGACGAGCAGCTGCACCTCCTCAACGAGCGCTTCGGTCACCTGTGCAAGCGGGGCACGATCAGCCGGGTCGACGCACTCGAGCCGGAACGCAAGGACCACGACCACCCAGCGCTCCCCCGCATCGCGTTCACCTTCGCGAAGCACGGCTACGGCGAGTTGCGTTCGATGATCGACACGATCAACTCGTTCGCGCCCGATCCCCGCTGAACATCCGCCCCGAGTCCGGGCGGGTGGGCAGGCAGCTGCGGATCGGAGGAGCGGGGAGGGAGGTCGTCCTCGACCTGCCCGCTGCCTGCCCGCTGCCTGCCCACGGTCCGTCGCGATCACCCGGTGTGGTGATCGCCCGTGAGGTCGACGCCGGCGTGCCGGAGGACCG
>WLDE01000309.1 GCA_009704985.1 Actinomycetota bacterium
CGCCGCGTGCACATCCCGCTCGGGGTCACCGCCGACGAGTTCGTCGATCGCGTGTGGCGCGAGCGCACCGACCGCACCAGGGTGCTCTTCCTGAGCCACCTGACCAGCGCGACGGCGATGCGCTTCCCGGTGGAGGAATTGGTGCGCCGGGGCCGTGATGCCGGGCTGCTCACGATCGTCGACGGCGCGCACGTGCCCGGCCACCTGCCACTCGACCTGCGCGCCCTCGACTGCGACGTCTACACCGGCGCCAACCACAAGTGGCTGTGCGCACCGAAGGGGTCGGCGTTCGTCGCCGTTCGTCGCGAGGTGCAGCCGATGCTCGAGCCGCTCGTGGTGAGCTGGGGCTGGGAGAGCGACCACCCGAGCGACTCGACCTTCGTCGATCACCACGAGTGGCAGGGCACCCGCGACCTGTCGGCGTTCCTCGCCACCCCCGCCGCCATCGACTGGACCGTCGCGCAGGACTGGCCGGCGGTGCAGGTACGTTGCCACGACCTGCTCGTGGACGCGTGCCGTCGGGTGGAGGAGCTCACCGGCCTCGCACCCGTGTACGCCGACGACGGCTTCCCCTGGACCGCGCAGCTCGCCGTCGTCCGGCTGCCCGACGTCGATCCGGTGGGGTTCAAGCGCCGCCTGTACGACGAGCATCGCGTGGAGGCGCCCGTGCACCGCTTCCGTGACGAGGTGTTGCTGCGGATCTCGATCGCCCCGTACAACGTGCCCGACGACGTCGACGCACTGGTCGCCGCGCTGCGTGTGCTGCTGGGGCGCTGACACCGACGTGGCCCTCCTCCTCGCCGTGGTGTCCGCCGTGCTGCTCGGCACGTCGGACTTCTTCGCCGCCCGGGCGGCACGCACGACCTCGTCCATCACGGTGACACGAACCGCAGTCGCCGTGTCGACGTTGTTGTCACCCCTCCTGCTGTTCGTCGTCGACTGGTCCTGGATCGGCCGCGACGTCGTCATCGCGCTCGCGTCGGGGATCGGGATGACCACCGGGCTGCTGCTGCTCTACCGGGGCTACTCCGTGGCGCGCATGGGCGTGGTCGCGCCGATGTCGTCGGTGTTGCTCGCCGCCGTTCCGGTCGTGGTCGACCTCGTGCGCGGCGACACCCCTGGTCCGCTCTCGGCGGCGGGGATGGCGATCGGCGTGGTCGCGCTCGTGCTCACCGGCTACACGCCCGGCGGCAGCGGCAGTGTGCGACTGGGCGCGGTGCTCGGCGTGACCTCCGGCATCGCGTTCGGTGTCGCGTTCGCGCTGATGGGTGAGGTGGGGGAGGACAGCGGCCTCCTTCCGGTGGTCCTGCAGCGCCTTGCCGGCATCACCATGCTCGCGGTCGTGGGCGTGTTCGGCTCTGCACCGTTCTTCGCGCCGGATCGCGTCTCGTGGCGGCCGGCCATCGCCGCCGGAGCGATCGCGGTCGTCGCGATCGCGTCGTTGCAGCTCGCCTTCCAACGCGGCTCGTCCGGGCCGGTGTCGGTGGCGGCGTCGCAGTTCGCGACGGCGGCCGTCGTGCTGTCGGTGCTGTTCAATCGCGAACGGATGCGCTGGTGGCAGGGCACCGGTGTGGCAGCGACCGCCCTCGGCGTCGCACTCATGGCCGTCGGCGCCTGACCGCCACCGGATCATCGGCCCCGGCAACTGCGACGATGCAGGGACGGGGGATCGCTGCGTGGAGGATCGGTCTGGAAGGATCGGCGCCATGGCAGAGGAGCGGGCAGGGGAGCGGGCAGGGGAGAGCGTCGTCTCGGCGGAGGAGATCAACCGGTTCCTCGAGGCCGAGTTCCCGGGGAGCAGCAGCGGGTGCGAGGCCGTCGGCGACGGGTGGGCGATCGCGATCGCCCGGACCGACCGGATGCAGCTGCGCCCGGGCGGCATCGTGAGCGGCCCGACGGTGTTCGCCGTCTGCGACGCGGCGCTGTACTACGCGTGCTTCACGCGAGTGGGGATCGAACCGATGACGCTGACCAGCGAGCTGTCGATCCGCTTCCTGCGGCCCGCCAGGGGAGCCGAACTGCGAGCGCGCGCCGACCTCCACCAGGTCGGACGACGGGCGATCATCGGGTCGATCGTGGCGTGGACCGACGATCCGTCGCGGCCCGTCGCCGTGGCGCAGGGCACCTACATGCGGCCGACCGTGTGAACACTCGGTGGCGTTCGTGGTCGGGCGGAGCGGGCGCAGTAGGGTCGCCGCCATGACCGACCGCACCAAGCCGATCATCACGATCCCCGACGGCGCACCGCCCGCCGAGCTCCTGATCGAGGACGAGGTCGTCGGTGACGGCGACGAGGCCACCATCGGCAAGCGCGTGCACGTGCACTACGCCGGGGTGGCGTGGAGCACGGGTCGCGAGTTCGACGCCAGCTGGAACCGGGGGTCGACGTTCGACTTCCGCCTCGGTGCACGCGAGGTCATCGAGGGGTGGGATCGCGGCGTCGCCGGCATGCGCGTCGGTGGTCGTCGCCGGCTCACGATCCCACCCGACCTCGGCTACGGCAGCCGCGGCGCCGGCGGCGTGATCAAGGGCGGCGAGACCCTGGTGTTCGTCGTCGACCTCGTCCAGGTGCGCTGACGGCGGGCGCGCGGCTCGTCGCCGCGACGAGCCGAGCACCTGCGCTGGATCACGCCTCGGGGCGGATTGCGTCCGCCCGACACGATCGTGCAGATCAGAGCTGGGTCCACGACCCGTCACACGCGCGATCGAGAGGTTCGCCGTCGCAGTGGCGCTGACCTGGGCGATCATCGTTCCCAGTGCGTCGATTCCCTCAAGTGAGGGGGGTCGGAAACCGATGGAATTCCACGATGCAACAGCGGCGGCGAGGTGGCACCGGGCGGGGGAGCGACGAGCCCGGAACCGGACCTCGGCGGGGGACACGGTCCAGGGCGTTCGCCCTGACCGCAGGTCTGGTCTGCCTCGCAGGCGGCAGCGCCGCCGCCATCGGCGCGGTGGGTGCCCGCAGCGATACTCGTGACGCGCAGGCGGCCGCCGACGCTGCCGAGATCGTCGCGATCCGGTTCGACCTCCGAGCCGCTCACATGACCGAGGCGAACACCCTCCTGCTCGAGGTGTTCGGCCAGGCGACCGACTCCGACATCGACGCGGCACGGGCCGCGCGGCGCGAGGCCCGTGCCGACGCCGCCGCGGCGCTCGAGCGCATCGCCGACGGGCAGGGACCCACGGCGTTGGAGGCCCGCTCACTGCTCGAGATGCTCGAATCCGACGGCATCGGCGTGCTCGAGGACGCGCCGCCGCTCACGCTGCTCGACACCGCCTGGAACGCGGCGTTCCTGAGTCGCCAACCGGAGGCCGCACTCGGGGACGACCTGCTCGCGCTCGACGACCTGATGCTCACGGGCACCACGGGCGCCGCGGTGCTCAGCGACGGTCTCGACGCGGCCTACGTGCTCGGCACGCCGGACGTCGACGAGCTGCTCATCGACTACGTCGCGGAGTCCGAGCCCTACCTCGAGAACAACGGTGGCCATCTCGGCCCCGACGCCGCCGATCCGCTCGCCGACAGCTACGTCTTCGACGCCCGCGGTCCCGTCGAGCACCCCGGAGTGGATCGGATCCGCAGGCTCGTGGTCGAGAGCGAACTGTGGACCTTCGACCAGTGGATCCGGTCGTGGCAGCAGGGCCGGCCGACGGACCCCGCGCCGTTCGATCTGCCCGAACTGGTCACCAGGACGAACGACCTGACGGTCGCATCGACGGCCGTGATCGACGAGGCGATCGCCGCCGAGCGCGAAGCGCTGACGGACACGGCGTCGAGTGCGGCCGCGCGTGGCCTCGTGCTGTTCGGGCTCGCGGCGATGCTGCTCCTGGTGCCGCTGCTCCTCGGCGGCAGCGCCGTCCGTCGTCGGTTCCGAGCGATCACCTCGGCGGCAGCGCAGATCTCGATCGACCCGCTCACCGGCGTCGGCAACCGCAACCACCTCCGGGCCGAGACCGAGACGAAGGTCTCCGACGACGCGCACCGCTGGCACCTCGCAGCGGCGATCGACATGGACCGCTTCAAGCTCATCAACGACACGTGGGGACATGCGGTGGGCGACCGGGTGCTCGTCGAGGTCGCACAGCGGCTGACGGTGATCGTCGACGAGTGGCGGGGGAGCGTTCCCGGCGCCTCCGGCACCGTCGTCCGTCTCGGTGGCGACGAGTTCCTCCTCACCCTGCACGCTCCCGCACCGATCAACATCGACGCCGTGCGGCGCCGGCTCGACGAGGTGCGGTCGACCTGGATCAGCGTGTCGGCCCGGGACGACACGAAGCCCGGTGTGGCGCGTCCGACGGATCGGGTGCAGTTGGCGTTCAGCGTGGGCCTCGCGACCGCGCTCGCGCCGGTGGCACTCGACGACCTGATGCATCTCGCCGACCTCGCCTCGTACGAGGAGAAGGCCGTTCGGTCGGGCGCCGACCCGCGTCGACGCCGGCCGGACGACACCGGCACGACGGAGCGCCAGACGAGCGAGCACGGCGCTGCGGATCGCACGTCGACCTCCGCCGCCGGCGACGACGTCTGACCCGGCCATCCGCCCTGAACCGTTCGTTCCTCCCTCGAACCGCCCTCCGCCCCGGCTCCACCCTCGGGGAGTGGGTCCGTCTGCCGTCAGTGACATAACGATGATTATGGGCGCTGAGTACGGGTGGGCCGACCAGCTGGGAGGGCAGCGGACTCCATCCGTCCTGGGTGCCAGGACGACACTCGGAACTGCGCCGGTGAGCCGCCCGTGGCGCCCAGAAGCTCGACGCTCGACGAGTTCCCGTGTCCTGGGCGCCAGCACGTCGTGCTGAGCTGCGTCGGTGAATCGCTCGTGGCGCCCAGAACGTTCGGGGCCGTGTGAGCTGTCGAGCGCTGTGTCCTGGGCGCCGGTGAATTCGTGTGAGCTGCGTCGGTGAGTCGTCCGTGGCGCCCAGGAATTCGAGGCTCGACGAGTTCTCGTGTCCTGGGTGCCAGCACGTCGCCCGGAGCTGCGTCGGTGAACCGCTCGTGGCGCCCAGGACGTTGGGCACTCCGGTACCCCGCCACCCCGTTCACCATCAATAACGTCATGACGAAATGCGCTCCCCACCGACGTCGGACGGCGCCCGGCCGCGTCGATCCACCAACGGCG
>WLDE01000310.1 GCA_009704985.1 Actinomycetota bacterium
CGAGGGCTCTGCGGAACAGATGCATGGTGTCGGATCCTCCGAGTCTCCGGAGGACACGGTCCTCCGGTACGGGAGGACAAGTTGGGATCGAACGGGGAACTCCCCGCTGCGAGCCGCCCTTGCCTCGAGGGTTGGTCGTCGCGCTCGAGCCAGGCGACCGGACTTGTCGTGTCGAGCGGCCGTCCGATCCCTGTCGGGATCGTCGGAGTCGTTCGCACGCTTCACCGTTGCGGGACAGTGCCGGGATCTCACCGGACTTCGCTGGGGTCGAGCGGGCTGACCATAGCGCACCCTGGGTACGCTCCGAAACCCATGACCGACGCCACGGATCCGCACGCCGCACCCGACGAACCGCCCACCGAGGACCCGCGGCCCGACGAGCTCCGCCGCGCGACCTCGTTGCTGCTGGTCAACACCGGTGACGGCAAGGGCAAGAGCTCGGCCGCGTTCGGGGTGATGCTGCGCGCGATCGCCCGTGACTGGGAGGTCGCCGTGGTGCAGTTCGTGAAGAGCGGCGACTGGAAGGTGGGTGAGGAGACCATCGGCCGGCGGCTCGGCGTCACGTGGGTGAACGCGGGCGACGGCTTCACGTGGGACTCCGACGACCTCGAGCACGACCGTGCGCTCGCCCGCGAGGGCTGGGCGGCCGCGGCCGCGCTCATCCGCGCCGGCGAGCACCGCCTCGTGGTGCTCGACGAGCTGACGTACCTGATGAACTGGGGGTGGATCGACGCCGACGACGTGATCGCCACGCTGGCGGGTCGTCCCGATCACGTGAGCGTGGTCGTCACCGGCCGCGACGCGTCGCCGGCGCTGATCGAGATCGCCGACACCGTCACCGAGATGCGCAAGGTGAAGCACGCGTACGACCGCGGCATCGCGGCCAAGCGGGGCATCGACTACTGATGCGAACGTTCCTCTGATGCTCACGTTCCTCGTCGGCGGCGCACGCAGCGGGAAGAGCACGCTCGCGGTCGAGCTCGGACGGCGCCACGACGGACCCGTCGTGTTCGTCGCGACGGCCGAACCGTTCGACGACGACCTGCGCGCACGGGTCGACGCACACCGGGCGGAGCGACCCGACTGGCCGACGCTGGAGGTGCCCGTCGACCTGGCGGGCGCGCTCGCCGGCACGCCGCCGGACGCCCTCGTGGTGGTCGACTGCCTCACCGTCTGGGTGGGCAACCTGTTCCACCACCTCGACGGACCGACCGCTCGCAGGGCGGCGTACGACGCGTTCGTCGACACCGCCGGCACCCGGTCGGGTCACACCGTGGTCGTGTCGAACGAGGTCGGGCTCGGCCTCCACCCCGACACCCCGCTCGGCCGGGAGTACCGTGACGAACTCGGGCGGCTGAACCAGCGCGTCGCGGGAGTTGCCGACCGCTGCCTGTTCCTCGTCGCCGGGAGGGCGCTCGCGCTCACCGATCCCTGGGAGGTCCTGTCATGACATGGCTGCACACGGCGCTCGCCGAGCTGCCCGGTCCCGACGCCGACGCCGGCGCACAGGTGCGCGAACGGGCGGCCGACATCCTGCGCCCGGCCGGGGCGCTCGCCCGCTTCGACGAGGTCGCCGCGTGGGTGGCCGAGTGGCAGCACACCGCCGTGCCGGCGGTACGCCGTCCGGCGGCGCTGATCTTCGCCGCCGACCACGGGGTCACCGCGGCCGGGGTGAGCAAGTACCCGATCGACGTCACCGCGGCGATGCTCGCCGCGTACCGGGCCGGTCGCTCCACCGTCAGCGCGTTCGCCGCCGTGGCCGGGGCCACCGTCGACGCGATCGACGTCGGCGTCGGCCGCCCCACCGGCGACATCCGCTTCGAGCCGGCGATGTCGGCCGAGCGCTTCGAGGAGGCCGTCGACGCCGGCCGGCGCGCGGTCGAGTCGCTCGACGCCGACCTGCTCGTGCTCGGCGAGATGGGCATCGGTAACACCACCGCCGCCGCTGCGGTGGCCGCGGCGCTCGGCGGCGGTGAGGTCGCCGCCTGGGTCGGGCGCGGCACCGGGCTCGACGACGCCGGCATGGATCGCAAGCGCGACGCGGTGCGTCAGGCCGTCGACCGCATCGCCGGCGTCCTCGACCCGCTGGAGGTGCTGCGCGAGGTCGGCGGCGCCGAACTGGTGGCGATGGCGGCCGCGATCGTGGCCGCCCGGCACCGACGCCTGCCGGTCCTCATCGACGGGTACGTCGTCACCGCCGCGGCGCTGCCGCTCGCGACGGCGCAGCAGCACGCGCTCGACCACTGCCTCGTCGGACACTGCTCCGCCGAGGCGGGCCACCGGCGGTTGCTCGAGCGGCTCGGCAAGCAGCCGCTGCTGGATCTGGAGATGCGCCTCGGCGAGGGGTCGGGCGCGATGGCCGCCGTCCCGCTCGTCGCGATGGCGTGCGCCGGCATCACCGAGGTGCCGACCTTCGGGGAGTGGTTCGGGTGACCGAGCCCGCCGCGCGAGGACTCCCCCCGTGGGGGCCGTTCGCGGCGCTGCAGTTCCTCACCCGCATCCCCATCCGGCTCCGCCGTGCCCCCGACATGGCGGGGCTCGTCGTGTGGTTCCCGCTCGCCGGTGCGGTCATCGGCGCACTGGCCGGCGCGGTCGGCGCCCTCGCGTTCGAGTGGACCTCGCCGCTCGTCGCCGGCGCGCTCGCGGTGGTCGCGGGGTTGCTCGTCACCGGCGCGTTCCACGAGGACGGGCTCGGTGACGTCGCCGACGGCTTCGGCGGTGGCTGGACGGTCGAGCGGCGCCTGGAGATCATGAAGGACTCGCGCCACGGCACCTACGGCGTCGCCGCGATGTGCTCGTCGATCGTGATCCGCGTGGCCGCGGTGGCGTCGATGCCGAGCGCGGCCACGGTGTTCGTCGGTGTCGTCACCGCGCACGTCGTGGCCCGCGGCGCGGCGGTGGCACTCATGGCGTCGGTCCCCCTCGCCCGTCACGGCGGTCTCGGCGCCGACTACGGCCAGGCCACCACCCGCTCGCGCGGCGCGATCGCGCTGGCGATGGCGGCGGCGATCGCGTTCGTGGCGGTGGGTCCGTGGGCGCTCGCCGCGGTGCTGACGGCCGTGGTGGCGGCCGCGCTCGTCGGGGCGCTCGCCCGCCGCAAGATCGGCGGGATCAGCGGCGACGTGCTCGGCGCCGCCGAGCAGGTGGCCGAGTGCGCCGTGCTCGTGCTCGTCGCGTCGCTCGCGCTGCGGCACGACCCGTGGTGGGCCTGAGTCAGCCGGAACTGAGTCAACAGGGCTGAGTCAGCGGCCCTGGGTCAGTGATGCGGCGGCAGCGGCTCGGCGGTCGCCATCGTCGCGACGATCCGGTCGAGGATCGCACCGCTCGTCGCGAGGTTCACCCGCACGTGGCCGGCCCCGAGCGGGCCGAAGTCGTTGCCGTCGCTGAGCTCCACACCGACCGCGCGGAACGCCCGCACCGGCTCGTCGCCGAGTCCCATCGGACGGCAGTCGACCCACGCCAGGTAGGTGGCCGCGGGTGGGCGGTGTCGGGCGAGGGGCAGCCGTTCGGCCAGCAACGCGGCGAACATCGACCGGTTGCGCTCGAGGTGCACCAGCACCGCGTCGAGCCACGCGTCACCGTCGGTCCACGCAGCGACCGTGGCCTCGGCGGCGAGCAGGTTGATCGCGCCGAGCAGGTGATCGGGCAGCTCGTGAAGCGCCCGACGGATGCGCTCGGGACCGACGTGGGCCACGGCGTGGCGCATCCCGGCGAGGTTGAACGCCTTCGACGCGGAGTGGATCGACACCGTCCGGTCCGCGGCACCGGCGATCGACGCGATCGGCACGTGCACCGCGTCGAACGTGAGGTCGGCGTGGATCTCGTCGCTGATGATCAGCAGGTCGAACCGCTCGGCGATCTGCACGAGCCGCACCAGTTCGTCGACGGGGAACCGGTGACCCGTGGGATTGTGCGGATGGCAGAGCAGCAGGGCGACGGCCGGCTCGATCCGGAGCCGGCGTTCGAGCTCGTCGTAGTCGAAGTGCACACCCGCCGCGTCCACCCGGGCGGGGACGTCGATCTGCCGGCGACCCATGTCGCGCAGGCTCCTCCACAGCGGCGGGTACGACGGGGTGTGCAGCACCACGCCGTCACCGGGCAGCGTCGCGAGGTGCAGCACCGTCTGCACCCCCTGCACGACGTCGCAGAAGTCGACCACCTCGGACGGGTCGACCTCCCATCCGTAGCGGCGCGCGCAGCGCGCGGCGAACACGCGGGTGGCGGGCGACTGCGGACGCGGGTAGCCCCAGTCGGGATAGCCGAGATCGGCCCGGTCGAGACAGGCGCGCAGGGCGTCGAGCACCACCGGCGGCGGCGGGACGTCCATGTCGGCCACCCACGCGTTCAGCCGCTCGGGGTGCTGGTGCCACTTCGCACCCGGCTTGGCGCGCAGCCACTCGAGGTCGAGGTCGTCGAACCCGAACTCCCCGGACCCGAACTCCCCGGACCCGAACTCCCCGGACCCGAACTCCCCGGCTGCGCTCATGCCGGGCGCCTCAGGCGCCGACGAAGGCGGCGATGCGGCGGATGCCCTCTTCCATGTCCGCGTCGGCCATGGCGAACGAGAAGCGGGCGTAGCCCGGCGTGCCGAACGCCTCGCCCGGGACGAACGCGACCTTGGCCTCGTCGAGGATCGTGTCGGCGAGCTCGAGCGTGGTGGCGCTGACGGTGCCCTTCGGACCGAGCGGGCGGCCGAGCAGCGAGGTGAAGTTCGGGTAGCAGTAGAACGCGCCCTGCGGCTCGATCGCCGTGACACCCGGGATCTCGTTGAGCATCCGGTGCATCGTGATCGCCCGGCGCTGGAACGCCTCGCGCATCATCGCGACGGCCGACAGGTCGCCGCTCACCGCCTCCAGCGCCGCGATCTGGGCGACGTTGGTGACGTTCGAGGTGGAGTGCGACTGGAAGTTGATCGACGCCTTCATCACGTCGCTCGGCCCGATCATCCAGCCCACGCGCCACCCGGTCATGGCGTAGGTCTTGGCCACGCCGTTCACGATCACGCACTGGTTCGCGAGCTCGGGCACCACGGTGGGCATCGACACGAAGCGGTGGTCGCCGTACACGAGGTGCTCGTAGATCTCGTCGGTGAGCACCCACACGCCCTTGTCGACCGCCCA
>WLDE01000311.1 GCA_009704985.1 Actinomycetota bacterium
CACCCCGTTCGTGGTGCTCGCGATCGTGGCCGCCTGGGCGACGTGGACCGCCGCCACCTTCGGCCGTCGCGTCCGCAACCCGTTCACGCGCATCCCGGCGTGGGCGTCGACCACGCTGATCGTGACGATCCTGGCCTTCGGCGTGGCGCGCAACGTCCCCGCCGAGCCCTGGAGCTGGCTCGCGCCCTGATCGCTCCCTGATCGCGCCCGGGCCGGGCTAGGGGCCGGTCGTGGTGGGTGCGGGCGCTGCGGTGGTGGCCGGCGTGGTCGGCACCGTCACCGCGGGTGCCGTGGTGGTCGTCGCGACGGTCGGGGCGGTGGTCGTCGAGCCGCCCGAGCCGCCGGACGGCGTGGTGGTGGTCGTCGTGGCGGGCCGGACGGTCGTGGTGGTGGTGGTGCCCGCCCGCACCGTCGTGGTGGTCGCCGAGCCGGCTCGCACCGTGGTGGTGGTCGCCGAGTTGCCAGACCCGCTGCCCGACCCGCTGCCCGTCGGACGGCCGTCGATCGTGCCCGACGAGTCGTCGGTGAACTGCGAGTCGAGGCACGACCCGGGTGACGTCGGAGCGGCACCGAGGTGGGTGGCGACGGCCTCGGCGAGCACCTCGCGACCGGCGGGCGTCGGGTGGATCCCGTCCTCGTTCAACACGTCAGGGTAGGCCGCCGTGATCGCACGCCAGTCGACCACGGAGATGTTGTCGTACACCTCCGGCATCGTGGTGACCACCTGGTTCACCTCGCGCACCTCGTCGCGGTACTCGCTGACGGTGACGAGCACGATCGGGATGTCGCCGAGCTCGGTGATGATCCGGTTCAGCGTCCGCAGGTACGCGTTCTCGTCGTTGCCGTAGTTCGTGCCGAGGAACACGAGCGCCGCGTCCCAGCCGTCGTCACCCCGTGCTCGCACGACGTCGAGACCGAAGTCGATCCCGCGGCTCACCTCGGCCTCGACCGCGACCCGCCACCCCAGCGGCACGAGCGCACGGCACATGTCGTTGGAGTAGCGCTTCGACGTGGAGGCCAGGATCGAATCGCCGATCATCAGGATCCGGTTGCCCGGCGCCGAGAACGGGATCGTCGTGGTGGTGACCGCCACGGTCTCCGGCGTCGTCTCGGTCGCCGTGGGGACCGTGGACGTGGTGGTGACCAGCGGCGGTGGCAGTTCGCCGACCCCGATCACCGCCGCGGGTGCCGGTGACGTCGTGTCCCCGCCCTGGGCCGTGGCACCGCACGCGCTGAGGCACAGCGCGGCGACGACGCAGAGCGCGCCCAGGCGGTCACGACGGGGGGTCATGAACCGCCCATTGGAGCGGAGCGGCGGGGCCGACGCAAGTCACCCCCGCCGCTCACGGCCCCGATCGGCGGATCAGCCGCGCTGCTTCAGCGAGTCGCGGATCTCGGTGAGGAGCTCCACCTGCGTCGGCGCGGCCTCGCCGTCCTTCTTCTTGACGTTGTTGTACGCCTTCACGATGAGGAAGAGGATGAACGCGACGACGATGAAGTCGATCACGGCGCCGATCACGAGGCCGATGCTGATCTGGGCTTCGCCGATCTTGAAGCCCACCTCGGTGTAGTCGGCCTTGCCGGCGATGGCGGCGATGATCGGCGTGATGACGCCCTCGATGATCTTGTCGATGATCGTCTTGAAGGAGAGGGCCATCACGAGGCCGACGGCGATCGTGACGATGTCGCCCTTGTTGATGAACTCCTTGAACTCCTTGAGCATGCTCCCTGACCTCCGGGTCTCGGTGGGCGCGCGAGCGCCCGTGTGTGTGCACCGCCCTCTCCCCGGTGCGATGTTGTAGCAGGTGCCGGGTGCCCCTCCGTCACGTCGGGTGGCGGGGTAACGTCGCCGAGCGATGACTCCCGACCAGTACGACCTCGTGATCGTCGGGACGGGCACGGCCGGGATGGCCGCGGCCGAGTTCGCGGCCACCCTCGAGCTGCGCGTCGCTGCCGTCGAGCACGGCCGCGTGGGCGGCACGCGCGTGTGGTCCGGAGGGGTGCCGTCGAACGCGCTCCGCGCCGCCGGGCGGGTGGCCCGCACGGTGGCCACCGCCGGCAGCTTCGGCATCGACGTGCCGGGCGCGACGGTGGACCTCGATCGGGTGTGGGCCCGGGTGCGGGCGATCCGCGACGAGATCGCCACCGCCGACGACGACGTCGCCCGACTCGGTGTGCTCGGGGTGGAGCTGCTGCGCGGACGGGCCGTGCTCACCGGCCCGAACGAGGTGACGGTGATCCACCCGGACGCGACCGATGCGGAAGCGGGCGATGCGGGGTCGGCCGAGGCGGGGTCGACGATCCTGCAGACCCGGTTCGTGCTGCTGTGCACCGGCAGCACGCCGACGGTGCCGGCGATCGACGGGCTCGACGGCTCGACGGGCGCGACGGGCTCGCCGCCGGTGTACACGAGCGAGACGTTCTTCGACATCGAGCACCCACCGTCGAGCATCGTCGTGATCGGCGGTGGGCACACGGGTGTGGAGCTCGCCCAGGCCTGCGCCCGGTTGGGCGTGCGCGTGACGCTGGTGGAGCGGGAGGACGGCCTGCTCGCTGGCGAGGAGCCGAGCCTCGTCGCGCTGCTCACCGACGTGCTCCGCGACGACGGGGTGGAGGTCGTGCTCGGCACCGAGGCGATCGCCGTGCGACACGACACGGACCCACCGGCGGACCGACCCGGCGAGCCGGTGGTGGTCGTGACCCGCCCGGCGGGCACGGCCGCGGGGACGACCGGGCACAGGTCCGAGTGGCGCGCCGGCGCGGTGCTGCTGGCCACGGGTCGACGGCCGGACGTGTCGTCGCTCGGGCTCGACGAACTGGGCGTGGAGGTGCGGCCCGAGGGCGTCGTGGTGGACGAGCGCTCGCGCACCGTGTTCCGCAGCGTGTACGCCGTCGGCGACGTCGCGAGCGGCGGACGCCATCCCGGCGCCGCCACCAACGCGGCCGCGCTCGGGGCGGTGCACGCGGTGCGCGACATGTTCTTCCCCGGCCGGGTCACGATGCCCACCCTCGTCCCCTGGTGCACCTTCACCGATCCCGAGCTCGCCCACGTGGGCCTCACGAGCGACGAGGCCGAGGCGCGACACGGCGACGACGTGGACGTGTGGCGCCTGGACCTCGCCCACAGCGACCGCGCCCGCGTGGAGGGGTCGGCGGTCGGGGCGCTGGTGGTGGTGACCGCCAAGGACCGCATCGTCGGCGCCCACCTGCTCGCCCCCTCGGCCGGTGAGGTGGTGCACGAACTGGCCGTCGCCGTCGACCACGGTCTGAAGCTCGCCGACCTCGCCGACGTCGTGCACGTGCACCCCACGATCTCGGGCATCGTCGGCCGCCTCGCGGCGGAGTCGGTGCAGGAACGGGCGCAGCGCTACCGCTGGCTGGTGCGCCGCCGATGAGGCACCTCCTCGGTCGTCGTGCGCCGTGGACGGCACTGGCCGCGCTCGGGCTCGCCGCGGTCGTGGCCGCCGGCTGCACCACCACGTCCGCCCCGACGCCACCGTCGCTCGTGCCGCTCGTCCCGCCCGAGGCGCTGCCGGTGTCCACCCCGGCGCCCACCACCACCGTGGCGTCGAGCAGCGATCCCAACGCACCCCTGCTCGTCGCGCTGCCCGACACGGAGTGCGGCTACGCCGATCCGCTGCCCGGCGGCGAGATCACCTTCGTCGTCGGCGACCGGCTGTTCGGCATGTCCCTCGACGCCACGATCGCGCGCTGCCTGCGGCAGCTGCAGCCCACCGAACGCGGCGCCGTGGTCTGGTCGCCCACCGCCACCCGTGCGCTGGTGAACACGACCACGGTGTTCGACGTCGCCGGTGTGCGAGCCAGTGGCTTCGAGATCGGGGCCACGCGCCTGCAGTGGGAGTACCCGGCGGGCGCCGCGCTCGTGGCACCCGTGCAGTCCGACCGAGTGCTCGTGCGCCGCGACGCGGCCGATCCGCGCAACCGCAGCGAGGTGACGTTCCTCGGACGCACCAACGTCGCCATCTCCCACCCGGCCGGCGGGGTGCGGCTCGCCGCCGGGCAGGCCGGCGACGGCGCCCGCGGCGTGTTCGCGGCCACCGACACCGGCGAGGGGACGAGGGTGCTCGTCACGATCACCGACCCCGGGCTCGACGTGCTGGAGCTCGCGGCCGACCCGGCTGGCGACGCGATCTGGATGATCTCCGACAACGGCGCGCAGTTCCGGGTGCACCAGCTGCGGCTCGGCGACCTGCTCCTCGCGGAGCTCACCAGCGAGCAGGCGCCGATCTCGCGGCTCACGACCGGCCCGTCCACGCGCTCGCTCGCCTGGCGCGTCGGGCTCTGCAACAGCGTCACCACGGTCGACGTCCTCGACGAGCGCACCGGCGGCGCGATCCGGGTGGGCGACGGCACGCCGCTCGCCGGTCAGTCGCTGTCGCCCCTCGGCTGGCTCGACGCGGCGCGGCTCGCGGTCGCCGCCCGCCCGCTCGGGTGCGACGGACCGGCCGACGTGTGGATCTGGAACCCGCTCGACGGCTCGGCCACGCTGCTCGTGAAGAACGCCGAGTTCCCCGCGGTCCGCCTGGCCGCGGTGCCGTCGGGTCCGTTCGCCGTCGATCCCGCCGCTCAGCCCGCGGTGCTCTGACCCGTGCCCTGATCCGTGCCCTGATCCGTGCCCTCACCGTCGCGCCGGGCGGCGCGCTCGGCGGCGCTCTGGGCGCGGACCTCGTCGAGGTCGTCGAAGCGGTCGATGCGACGCAGCGACGGGAACACCGCGGCCCACACCCCCACCACCACGAGCGTGCCGATGCCGCCGCCCACCACCGTGGCCGGCGTGCCGATCGCCTGCGCGGCGATGCCGCTCTCGAACGCACCGAGCTCGTTCGAGGCACCGATGAACACGTTCTCCACGGCGAGCACCCGTCCGCGCTTCTCGTCGGGCGTCACGAGCGGCACGAGCGAGCTGCGGATGAACACGCTCACCATGTCCGCAGCGCTGAGCACCAGGATCGCGGCGAAGGCCACGGCGTAGCTGCGGGTGAACCCGAGCACCACGGTGGCCACGCCGAACACGCCCACCGACACCAGCAGC
>WLDE01000312.1 GCA_009704985.1 Actinomycetota bacterium
GCATCGGCGCCGAACCCGCCCGCCCGGTCCGCGGCCACCACCCCGGCCACATCGCCGGCATCGACGGCGTCGACGGCGTCGACACCCCGGCCGCGTCCGGCGGCGGGACGCAGTCCGTCGACCGTGCGTCGCCAGCTCGGTCAGGCCGAGCGCGATCTCCAGGCGGCGCTCGAACGGCGCGACCGGTTCGCCGGCGAGATGGCCACCCTCACGGATCACGTGGAGCTGGCACGGGTCGGCGACGCCCTGGCGGACGCGCAGCGTGCGGTGGACGAGGCCGAGGAGCGGTGGCTCGAGCTCGCCGCCGAGGCCGAGATGCTGGGGCTCGACGTCTCCGGGTGACCCTCGCCGGCAGGTGGCGCGAGCCCTGCCAGACTGACGGACATGCGCGAGCCGCCACCGACCACGGTCGCGGATCCCGACGTCGTCGCCCGGGTGCTCGCACGACTCCCCGCCGCCACCGCCACCGCCACCCGCCCGTCACCGGGCGCGTCCCTCCGGGTCGAGCCGCTGGCGGGTGGTTACCACAACACGGTCGTGCGCGTCCGCGACGGTGAGGCGGTGGACTGGGTGGTGAAGCAGTACGTCGTCGGGTCGACCAACCCGCTCTACCCGCAACTCCACGACCACGAGGCGCTCGCGCTCGAGGTGTTCTCCTCACGCCGGGTCGCCCCAGTGCTCGTCGGGTACCTGCCCGACGCCGAGGTGGGGCCGGTCGTCGTGTACGAGTTCGTCGAGGGAGCGATGTGGGACGGTGACGTGGCCGCGGCGGCAGCGGTGCTCGCCCGGGCGCACGCCACCGTCGTCCCCGAAGATGCTCCGTTCCGCCGGCTCGCGCTGACGAGCGACGACGTGCTCGACGACGCGGCGCGGATGCTCGTCGTGTCGTCCCCGCACCACGCTGCGGCCATCCGGCGTTGCGCACGGTCCGTCCCGGCGTGGGTCTCCGACGAGCGGGCGCTCGTCCACACGGACTGCGGCCCGGGGAACATGGTGACGAGCGAGGACGGGGTGCGGTTGATCGACTGGCAGTGCCCCGGGCTCGGCGACCCGCTCGAGGACCTCGTGGTGTTCACCTCGCCGGCCATGCAGATCCTGTACGGGCGACCACCGCTCGACGACCGCGCCCGATCGACCTTCCTCGCCGCGTACGCCGACCGCTCCGCGTCGAGCCGGGACGCGGTGGCGCGCCTCGCTCGCTGCGCCCCGGCGCACCACGTCCGCATCGCCGCGTACTGCGCCTACCGGATCGTCGAGCTCGCCGCGAGTGCGCCCGACGTCGCGGCCCGCTACGGGCGCGCGCTGTCCGCGGAGCTGGCGTGGCTCGCCGAGCTGCTCGACCTCGCCCCGACCACCCTCACGTCCGACCTCGCCGATCCCGCCGGACTCGCCGACCTCGCCGACCTCGCCGGTCCCGACGGATCCGCCCCGGTCCCCCAGGAGCCAGCGTGAAGCGCATCGAGATGCACGTGCACACCTTCGGGGTGCGCTACCAGTTCCGCCACCGCGACGACTTCGACGTGTTCACCTTCCTCGACCTGGCCGTCGAGCAGGGCTTCACCGGGGTGAACATCTCCGCGAACGGGCCGGGGCTGCGCGACCTCGGCGGCACCACCCCGGCCCACTTCGAGGCCGTCCGTCGCCGCCTGGTCGAGCTCGACCTGCGCTGCGAGCTCGACACGAGCGACACCTCGCCGCCGCACCTCGTCGGGATGCTCGACGTCGCCGCCGCGATCGGCGCGGAGGTGCTGCGGGTGTACACCCGCTACCGCGGCACCCCGGCCGAGCTCGAGGCGTGGACGGTGCGCGACCTGCGAGCCGTCGCCGGTGAGGCCGATGCGCGCGGCGTGACGATCGTGCTCGAGAACCACGAGGACTTCCAGGGCGACGCGCTCGCCCGCATCCTCGGTGCGGTCGACCACCCCAGGGTTCGGGCGCTGTACGACTACGGCAACTCGCAGATGGTGGGTGAGGACCCGATGGCGGCGCTGACGGCGATGCAACCCTGGATCACCACGGTGCACGCGAAGGACCACGTCGTGATCCGCGACGACGAGGGGTGGTGGGTGCAGGGCGTGCCGATGGGGGACGGACGCCTGCCGATCATGGAGCAGACGCGGCGCCTCTACGACGGTGGGCTGCGGCGCTTCTGCTTCGAGAACGTGTGGGCGTACGTCGCGCCGTTGCACGCCGACGCCGTCCCCGACGTGGCGTCGTTCTCGCTCGACCACCCGCACCGACGGCTCGCCGGCGACCAGCTCGACCCGGCCACGGCGGTCGCCGAGGAGTGGTCGGCCTTCGAGCGCGGGTGGGGGTGGTTCCGCGACCACCTCGCGGCCGACGGGTTCGAGATCGCCCGGCACGTCGTCGCGCCGTCGGGTCCCGGTTCCTGACCGTGCGTGCGCGGCCGGCGGCGCAGTGGCTCGCCGGCCTGCGCCCGGTCACCCCATGAGCTGGGCGAGCTCGGCGTAGAGCGGGATGCCGATGATCAGGTTGAACGGGAACGTGACACCCAGCGCCGCACCGAGCGACAGTGCCGGATCGGCCTGCGGCAGCCCGGCGCGCACGGCCGCCGGTGCAGCGATGTAGCTGGCGCTCGCCGCCATCGTCGCGAGCACGGTGGCGCCCCCGACCGACAGCCCCGAGAGCGTCCCGGCGGCCGCGCCCATCGAGCCGAACAGCAGCGGCAGCGCGATCGCGAAGATCACGAGTCGAGGGCCCGCCTGGCGCAGCGATGCCAGCCGCTGACCGGCCACCGTGCCGAGGTCGAGCAGGAACAGCACGAGCACCCCGGTGAACAGCCCCACGAACAACGGCTCGATCTTCGTGACGCCGCCCTCGTCGGCCACACCCCCGATGACGAGGCCGCCGACCAGCAGCACCACGCTCTTGCCCGTCACCACCTCGCGCATCGCGTGCCGGACCGAGGTGTTGCCGAGGAATCGTGCGGCGAGCAGCAGTGCGACCACGATCCCGGGGATCTCGAGCAGCGCCACCAGCGCCGGCATGAACCCCTCCTCGAGCGTGCCGGCGTCGCGGGTGAAGGTCTCGGCGGCGGTGAAGGTCACGGCCGACACGGACCCGAAGTGCGCGGCGAGCGAGGCGCTGTCGGCGATCTCGGTCCGCAGGAAGCGACGTGCGAGCGCGTAGGCGATGAGGGGGGTCGCGACGCCGAGCACGATCGTGGCCAGGATCGGACCGGCCACGTCCCCGACCGCCACCTCGCGCAGCTGCACGCCGCCCTTCAGCCCGAGCGCGAACAGCAGGTACGAGCTGAGCGCGGAGGTGATCGCCGGCGGGAAGGCGAGGTCGCTGCGCACCACGGCGGCGACGACACCGAGCACGAACGCGAGGACGGCCGGCGACGTGAGGTTGAGCCGGGCGAGCTCCCAGGCGGAGGTGGCGAGCACGTGTCGTCCTGCGGCCGGGTGCTCAGCGACCCGGCGTCATCCGAGCAGGTCGATCAGGTCGCCCACGGTGTGGGCCGACTCGATCTGGTGGCGCAGGTGGATGTCGCGGTTGATGCGGTAGGAGTTGCGCCGGCCGACCTTCTCGCGGACGACGATGCCGGCCTCCTGCAGGTTCTCGACGATGCCGAACACGGTCCGCTCGGTGATGCCGACGCGCTCGGCGATGTCGCGCAACCGTGCGTCGGGGTCCTGGGCCAGACACATCAGCACGTGGCCGTGGTTCGACAGGAAGGTCCACGAAGGGCGCTCGGACATGGAACCGAAATGCTAGCGCTGCGGTTCCGGCGACTCGAAGCTCACGTGAGCCGCCCTGCCGGCCCCCTGCCGGCCCCCTGCCAGCCTGCCGCCGGACTCGTCAGCGTGCCGCCGGCCGCTCGTGCAGCAGACACTGCATCAACGCGACGTCGAGCCAGCGGTTGAACTTCCGACCGACCTCACGCTCGATGCCGACGAGCCGGAAGCCACAGCGCTCGTGCAGCGCTCGTGACGCCTCCCCCGACGCCTCGATGCGGGCGAACACGGCGTGGAACCCGCTGTGGTCGGCCACGTCGAGCAGGTGGCCGAGCAGCATCCGGCCGATGCCCTCGCCGGCCCGGTCGCGCCGTACGTAGACCGAGTCCTCCACGCTGGTGCGGTACGCAGCACGCTCGCGGTACGGCGACAGCGCGGCGAACCCGACCACCTCGCCCGCCCCGTCGCCCCGGTCCTCGGCGACGATCGCCGTGAACGCACCGGATCGGGCCTCCAACCAGCGTTCCTGGTCCTCGAGCGAGCGGGGGACCAGGTCGAACGTGGCGGTCGTGCGCAGCACCTCGTGGTTGTAGATCCCGCGGATGGCCTCGGCGTCGGACAGCCGCGCCGGGCGGATCGCGATCGGGGGCGACGGCCGTGCCCGGTCGGGCCGGTCGGGCCGGTCGGGCCGGTCGGCGGACGAGGTCGGCACGGGTGGCGAGGCTACTCAGCCGGACCGCCGCCGCAGGGAGCGAAAAGCCACGGAACGGCGTTGGAGAGCGCCCGACCCGCGCCGCTATGATGGTGCGCTGACCTGCGGGCCTGCCCGCGCGTCACTGCCCTCTTAGCTCAGTAGGTAGAGCAACGCCATGGTAAGGCGTAGGTCGTCGGTTCGACTCCGACAGAGGGCTCGACCAGCCGGTCGTCGTCCGACACCGGGTCCGCGTCGAGCCACCCCACCCGGTGGCCCCGTCCGGCCCCGGCCAGGGGGAGGTCCGGACGGCAAAGCCCTGGCGGCGTAGCTCAGATGGTCAGAGCATCCGGCTCATAATCGGAAGGTCACCGGTTCGATCCCGGTCGCCGCTACCAACCCCACATCCCTCCGACATCCGTCCCCACCACCACCACCTCCAGGAGAAGGTCTCCCCATGAGCAAGGCGAAGTTCGAGCGTACGAAGCCGCACGTCAACATCGGCACGATGGGTCATATCGACCATGGCAAGACCACCCTCACGGCAGCGATCTCCAAGACGCTGGCGGATCGTGGGTTGGCGCAGTACACGCCGTTCGATCAGA
>WLDE01000313.1 GCA_009704985.1 Actinomycetota bacterium
CGTCGACCGGTGCGGAACCGTCGGGCGCGAGGGCCGCCACCGACCACGCACCCACACCCACGATCGCCGCGGCGACGGCGAGCCACGCGACGCGCGGGCGGAGGCCCGCCGGACGGCGTCCACGCTCCTCCGCGCCGAGCGTGGCGACGTGCAGCTCGGTCGTCCAGCGGTCGTCCGCGAGGTCGGTGATCTCGTCGATCGACAGCGGCGGCGCGACCGAGTCGACGTGGTGACGCAGGGCGTCGGCGAGGGCGGTGGGGGTCATCGATCTGCTCCCAGGTGGTGTCGGAGGTGTCGGAGTGCTCGTTCGACGTGGTTCTGCACGGACGACCGCTCGACGTCGAGCAGGGCGGCGGCCTCGGCGTGGGTGAGCCCGTACCCGACGCACAGCACGACCGCCTGGCGCTGCCGGGTGGACAGGCCGGCCAGCACCTCGCCGAGCCGCGGTTCGAACGCCACCGGTTCGGTCGTGTCGACGACGGCCGGGTACCGGCGCTCCGAGCGGGTGCGGTGCCGGTGCGCCCACCGCTGGCCCACCCGGAACAGGTAGCCCCGCGGGTTGTCGAGGGTGCGCACTCGGTCCCAGTTGCGCCAGGCGTACGTCAGTGCCTCGGCGCACGCGTCGCGCCCCGTCTCCGGTCCGAACGTCGCGGTGAGCGCGGCGCGCAGGTGCGGCTCGGCGGCGCGGAAGAACACCTCGAAGTCGGCCGGCACGGCACGGTGGTCGTGTGCCGGCTGCGGCTCGGCTCGCCCGGTGTCGGTCATCGATCACCAAGGACGCGCCGGAGGCGGTTGCACCACACGCCCCGCACGATGACACGCCCACCGTCCGACCGGGGGTGACATCCGCCGGACAGTGGCGGGGAGTCGGTGGTGAGGGACCTCGGGTCCGCCTTGACAGAATGTCAAGCGTGACCCTCGCAGCCGATCCCCTCCAGGACGCCCTCGTCAACCAGTTCGGACTCGCCGACACCGTCGTCGACGAGGCGTCGCTCGCGAACAGCGTCGCCCGGTTCCGCGAGCAGGGCATCGTGCTGCCGACCTTCGCCCAGCTGGCCGACCCCAGCACCGTCGACCCGTCGATCGTCGCCGGCGTCGACAAGGACGCCCCCGACGCCCGCAACCTGTGGCGGGTCCACTGGTACAACGACCTCGCCGGCAACCGGGTGTCCGTGCCCGACCACGTGGTGCTGCCGCCCGAGCTCACCGGCGTGGCGTCGCCGATCATCGTCGCCTTCGGCGACCGGTTCCCGATGATCACGGCGCACAAGGTGCTCGCCGCGTACAGCTGCCTGGCCCCGCGCGTCGTGACCGGCCAGTTCGACCCCACCCGCCACCGGGCCATCTGGCCGAGCACCGGCAACTACGCCCGCGGCGGCATCGCGATCAGCCGCATCATGGCCAGTCGCGGCGTGGCGATCCTGCCGCAGGGCATGAGCCAGGAGCGCTTCGACTGGCTGGATCGCTGGTGCGCGAACCCGGCCGAGGACGTGATCAAGACCGTCGGCACGGAGAGCAACGTCAAGGAGATCTACGACGCCTGCAACGAGCTGGCGAAGGACCCCACCAACTTCGTCCTCAACCAGTTCTGCGAGTTCGGCAACCACCTGGGCCACTACGAGGTCACCGGTCGTGCACTCGCCCACGTGTTCGAGACGGTGCGCGAGCGCTTCCGTGCCGACGGCGGCCGCGACCTGCGTCTCGCGGCGTTCACCAGCGCCACCGGCTCGGCGGGCACCATCGCCGCCGGCGACCGGCTGAAGGACACCTACGGCACGAAGATCGTCGCCGTCGAGGCGCTCGAGTGCCCGACGATGCTCGAGAACGGCTTCGGTGAGCACAACATCCAGGGCATCGGCGACAAGCACATCCCGCTGATCCACAACGTCACCAACACCGACGTCGTGGTGGCCGTGAGCGACCGCGCCACCGACGAGCTCGACGTGCTGTTCAACACGGACACCGGCCGTCGCTTCTTGGTCGAGCGCAAGGGTGTGCCGGCCGAGATCGTGGCGGCGCTCGAGCACTTCGGCTTCTCGGCCATCTGCAACGTGCTCGCCGCGATCGCGACCGTGAAGCTCCACGGTCTCGGCCCCGACGACGCGGTGATCACCATCGCCACCGACGGCGCCGCGCTGTACCCGAGCGAGCGGGCCAAGACCCTCGCCGGTCGGTTCGGCGGCGACTTCACCACCGTCGACGCCGCGGAGGTGTTCGGCGAGCACCTCGCCCACGTCGACACCGCCCACACGATCGACTGCACCGAGCGTGACCGGAACCGCATCTTCAACCTCGGGTACTACACGTGGGTCGAGCAGCAGGGCACGCCGTTCGAGCTGTTCGAGGCCCGTCGCCACCAGGACTTCTGGCGCGGTCTGCGCCGCTATCTGCCGGTGTGGGACGAGATGATCGGCGAGTTCAACGCCCGCGTCGCCGAGGGCTGACCGGCGGTGGACCTCCCGCTGATCGCGGGCTGGCGCTGCGCCGTGTGCGGCGCACACGTCGACATCGCCACACCGCTCGCGTGGCGGTGCCCGAAGGCGATCGGCGCCGACCGCCACCACGCGCTCGAGCTGGTGCAGGGCATCTCGCCGTTGCGCTCCACCGGCGACGACAACCCGTACCTCGGCTTCCGCCGGTACCTCGCCTGGGACGCCTACGCGGCGAGCCTCGGCTTCACCGACGCGGCGCGGGAGGCCATCGTGCGCGACCTCGACGCACAGGTGGCCGCGGTGGCCGGTACGGGGTTCCGCACCACGCCGTTCGCTCGCGCCGACGCCCTCAGCGATGCACTCGGTTTCGACGCCGACGGCGGCGTGTGGGTGAAGGACGAGACGCACAACGTGGCCGGCAGCCACAAGGCGCGCCACCTGTTCACGATCCTGCTGCACCTCGTGGCCACCGAGCTCGCCGGCCGTGCACCGTGGTCGTCGGCCACGGACCGGCCGCCGCTCGCGATCGCGTCGTGCGGCAACGCCGCGCTGGCGGCGAGCACGCTGGCCGCCTCGGTGTCGTGGCCGATCCGTGTGTTCGTGCCGGTGTCGGCCAACCCTGCCGTGGTGGCGCGCCTGCACGAGCTGCACGCGGACGTGGTCACCTGCCCTCGACTCGACACCGACCCGCTGGGCGACCCGTGTGTGCATCGGTTCCGCGAAGCGATCGCCGGGGGCGCAGTGCCGTTCTCGGTGCAGGGCCCCGAGAACGCCTGGTGCCTCGACGGCGGCCGCACCATCGGCTGGGAGATGGCCCGCTGGATGGAGGAGCAGCTCGACGGTCCGCCGTTCGACCGGCTGTTCGTGCAGGTCGGCGGGGGAGCGTTCGCCGCGTGCGTGGCGGCGGGGTTCCGCATGAGCGGCATCACGCCGAAGCTGCACGCCGTGCAGACGCAGAGCTGCGCGCCGTTGGAACGGTCGTGGCGGAAGGCGGCCGAGGTCGGCGGGCCCGCCGCGGCGGCCACCCACTGGGAGGCGTGCATGTGGCCGTGGGAGGAGGTGGGTACCTCCGCCGCCGACGGCATCCTCGACGACGAGACCTACGACTGGCTGCCCGTGCTGCGGGCGATGGCCGACGGCCACGGCGAGCCGGTGGTGGCCACCGAGGCGCAGGTGCTGGAGGCGAACGAGCTGCTCGTGCGCCTCACCGGCATCGACGCCTCACCCACCGGCACCGCCGGTCTCGCCGGCCTGCTCGCCGTGAAGGATCAGCTCGACCCCAGCGAACGCGTGGCCGTGGTCGCCAGCGGCATCCGCCGCTGATCCGCCGACGCTGGCCGCCGGGATCGAAGGAAGTCGAACCGGTCGATTGCCATCAGCGAAGTGAGGCGCTGTGGGTTCGAAGATCGGTGTGGCGGGCGAGGGTCTCGAAGTCGGCGTCCGCGTGGAGCACTTCGACCTCTGCGGCGACCGCAACCGCGCCGATCAGGCAGTCGATCAGTTTCCGGACGGTCTCGCCGCGGACGCGACACGCCCGGTACATCGCCGCTGCTGATTCGTGGTCGGCGGGTGTCGTCGGCAGCGTGGTGGCTCTCGCCAGGAGACCTCGGAGCTGAAGGAGTTGCCGTTCGTCGCGAGCGCCGGCGAAGAGCTCCATCGAGATCGCGTCACAGATCGCGATGTCGCCGGCGAGCAGACGGTCGACTGCCTCGCACACGGGGGAGTCAGTGCCGCGGAGGAACTCGATCCATGCGGAGGTGTCGATGAGGATCACACTCGGCTCTCGCGCATGTCGTCGAGATCGGCGTCCCAGCCCGACCCCTTCAGCGCTCGAGCCTCGTCCAGACCGAGCGGTTCTCCGGCCAGGTGTCGCAACGCCATGTTGACCGCTTCACGCTTGGTCGCCAGGTGGTAGCGGTCCATCACCCGCTGACACAGCTCGTCATCGATGTCGATGTTTGTGCGACTCATACACCAACGATACACCAGCGCTCTCGGAAGCCTCTGCCGGTTGACCTCGGTGCCGCGACCCGGCCTTTGGGGCAGCGCAGATGAGTCGATCTGTGCGGCGAGTGCTGTTGCGTCACGCGTCCCTACCGATCCCTGTTTGTGTCAAGTGCCTGGTTCGGGGCGCGCGGCCGCGTCCGTCGCCCTGTGGCGTTGCGATGAGTTCACGCCGCGGTACATCGGCAGGAGCAAGTTCGGGTACAATAAATGACATGACATTGAATGATGCGACACAGAAAGGGCCGACGTTGGTCACGGTTCCGTGCTTCTCCGGTGCGCCGTGGGCGCTCGAGACGCTGACCCCGTTGCACGGTCGGCCGGTGCGGACGATGCGCCTGCCGGAGGGTCTTGCCGATGTGGAGCAGTACGCGGACTTCCTCGCCGAGCAGGTGTCCGATCTCGATCGCTACGTCCTGGCCGGTGATTCCTATGGCGCGGTGATCAGCCTCACCTTGGCCGTGCGCCGACAGCGAGGTCTGGCCGGTCTGGTGCTGTCGGGCGGGTTCGCGTCGAACCCGTTGCCGGCGTGGAAGGCGATCGCGGCGA
>WLDE01000314.1 GCA_009704985.1 Actinomycetota bacterium
CACCACCCCGGGCAGCGGTGGCGCGGTCGTCGCCGTGTGCACCGACCCCGCCGCCGTCGATCGGGCGACGGCTGCGCTGTCGGCGGCCGGTCACCCGGTCGCGCGCTGGCGCACCCGCTGAGCGCACCGCAGCACCTCGCGCCCGCATCACCCGCCCGACGCCTGCGTCGGATGGCAGGATCGTGGGCATGGCAGCGGATGACGCGACGGGGCGGGGTGAGGGTGCGCTGATCGGTGTGATCGGCGGCTCGGGGTTCTACGAGTTCCTCGACGATGTGGAGGACCTCCACGTCGACACACCGTTCGGGCGGCCCGCCTCGCCGGTGTCGATCGGCACGATCGGTGGGCACCGGGTCGCGTTCCTGGCGCGTCACGGCCGTGGCCACGAGTTCGCCGCCCACCGGGTGCCGTTCCGCGCCAACGTGTGGGCGCTGCACTCCGTCGGTGTGCGCACGCTGATCGCGCCGTGCTCGGTGGGCTCGCTGCAGCCCGACGTCCACCCCGGGCAGATGGTGGTGGTCGACCAGCTCGTCGACCGCACGTGGGGTCGCCGCGACACGTTCCACGACGTGGGTGGTCCCGAGGGCGAGCCGGGTACCGACCCCCCGGTGCACCACCAGAGCTTCGCCGACCCCTACGACGCCGGCGTCCGCGCCGCGCTCGTCGACGCCGCCCGGCGCGTCGGCGTCGACGTGGTGGACGGCGGCACGATGGTGGTGATCAACGGCCCCCGGTTCTCCACCCGCGCCGAGAGCCGCTGGTTCCGCTCGATGGGGTGGCACGTCGTGAACATGACCGGCTACCCCGAGTCCGTGCTCGCCGCCGAGCTCGGCATCCGCTACGGCGGGCTCGCGCTCGTCACCGACTACGACGCCGGCGTCGACGGGCACGCGCCGGTCACGCTCGACGAGGTCTTCGCCGTGATGCGGGCGAACGTGGCACGGGTGCGCGAGGTGATCGTCGACGCGGTCGTGCACGACCACGCCCGGCTCGCGTGACCCGATCCGACGGAACCGCGACGGCCGGCCGCGCCCGGCCGAACCCGTGGTCGCCGCTGCGCGTGCGGCTCTTCCGCGCGCTGTGGATCGCGTCCCTGGTGTCGAACGTCGGCACCTACATGCACACCGTGGCCGCGGGCTGGGTGGCCACCGACCTCACCGACTCCCCGGCGCTGATCAGCCTGGTGCAGACCGCGTGGGCGTCGCCGGGGTTCCTGCTCGCGCTCGTGGCCGGTGCGATCGCCGACGCGCTCGACCGGCGCCGCGTGATCCTGGTGACCCAGCTCGTGGCGATGGCGCTCGCCGTGTCGCTCGGCGTGCTCGACGCGACCGGCGCGCTCGACATGCCGCTGCTCCTGCTGCTCACGTTCCTGCTGTCGGCCGTGCTCACGGTGGCCGCGCCGGCCTTCATGGCGGTGACGCCCGACCTCGTCGGCCCCGACGACCTGCCGCAGGCGCTCGGCCTCAACGCGATCTCCACGAACCTCGCCCAGTCGGCCGGCCCGGCCGTGGCCGGTGCGATCATCGCCGTGGCCGGGACCGGCGCCGTGTTCACGGTGAACGCGCTGTCGTTCCTCGGCATCGTGTTCGTGGTGCTGCGCCACCGGCTGCCGGTCGTGGAGGTGGAGCGCGAGCCCATGGGGGCGGCGATGCGCACCGGTGTGCGATTCGTGGTGCAGTCGCCGCGGCTGCGCGTGCTGGCCGTGCGGCTGCTGCTCACGATGGTGCTCAGCTCCGCCCTCGTCGCGCTGCTCCCCGTGGTGGCCCGCTCGAGCCTCGAGGTGTCGGGCGGCGAGTTCGGACTGCTGTCGGCCGCGATGGGGGTCGGCGCCGTGGCCGCGGTGTGGCTGCTGCCGCGGCTCAACGCACGCGTGTCGCCGGACGTGGTGGCGTCGCTCGCCGCCGGGTCGTGGGCGGCCGGCGTGCTCGTGGTGGCGCTCACCACCACGCCCGCCGTCGCGATGGCGGGGCTGCTGCTGGTGGGTGCCGGGATGATGGCGACGGTGAACGTGCTGTTCGCCGCGTACACGCTGCTGCTGCCGTCGTGGGTGCGCGGCCGCGCCTCGTCGGTGGCGATGCTCGTCGTGTGGCTCGGCACGTCCGTGGGCGCCACCGCCTGGGGTGCGCTCGCCGGTGGCACCAGTGTGCGCACCACGCTCGTCGCGTCGGCGGTCGCCCAGGTCGCCGTGACCGTGGTGTCCGGCTGGGTGCTGCCGATCGTCGACCGGCGTGCGCCCGAGCCGGCGGCCACGGAGCACACCCCGGCCTGATCAGCCGAGCAGCGCCTCCTTGCGGTGGGCGACGAACTCGACGAGCGCCTCGTCGACGGCCGGGTCGAGCGGCGGCCGCTCGTACTCGGCGAGCAGTTGCTTCCAGATCGCGTTGGCGCGGGTGGTGGCGTCGGCCTCGCCGCGCTCGGCCCAGCGTTCGTAGTTGCTCCAGTCCGACACCATCGGCTCGTAGAACGCGGTCTCGTAGCGGGCCATCGTGTGCGCCGAGCCGAAGAAGTGCCCGCCCGGGCCGACCTCGGCGATCGCGTCGAGCGCGAGGGAGTCGTCGTCGATCGTGATCGGTTGCAGGTACTCGGCCAGCATCTGCAGCATCTCGGCGTCGATCACGAGCTTCTCGAACGACGCGGTGAGACCACCCTCCAGCCATCCGGCGGCGTGGTTCACCAGGTTGGCCCCACCCATCACCGCGCCCCACAGCGACATCGCACTCTCGTAGGCCGCCTGCGCGTCGACGGCGTTGCTCGCCGTGGTGTTGCTGCTGCGGAACGGCATGCCGTAGCGCCGGGCGAGCTGACCGCTCGCCTGCGCCGCCTTCGTGTACTCGGGCGTGCCGAACGCCGGCGAGCCGCTGCGCATGTCGACGTTCGACGTGAACGAGCCGTACACGAGTGGCGCGCCCGGCCGCACCAGTTGGGCGAGCGTGGTGCAGGCGAGCACCTCGGCGTTCTGCAGCACGAGCGCGCCGGCGAGCGTGGCCGGCGCCATCGCACCGGCGAGCGTGAACGGCGTGATGCACACGGCCTGACCGGCGCCGACGAGCTCCATCAGGCCCTCGGCCATCGGCACGTCGAGGGTGAGCGGCGTGTTCGTGTTGACGATCGCGAGGATCACCGGCTCGGCGGCGAGGCCCTCGCGGTCGGTGCCGAACGCGATCGCCGCCATGTCGATCGCGTCCGCGGCGCGCTCGGTGCCGAGGGCGATGCCCTGCCAGCTCTTGTCGAGCAGCCGGATCAGTTCGAGGTACAGGTCGAGGTGGCGCGTCTCGGGTGGCAGGTCGAGCGCCTCGAACGGGCCGCCGCCCTCCTGGTGGATGATGTCGAGCTGCTGGATCACGCGCAGGTACTCGCCCTGCTGGTGCTGGTCGCCCGCCCGCCGTCCCCGGTCGAGGTCGTGGCAGAACGCCGGCCCGCCCACCGAGGTGAACGCGACGTGGTTGCCGCCGATGGTGAGCGTCTTCGCCGGGTTGCGGGCCCGAAGGCGGAACTCGCCCGGAGCGAGCGCCACCTGCGTCTCCACCAGGTCGGGGTCGAAGCGCACGATGAGGTCGTCGACGGAGCAGCCGGCGGCGGCCAGCACGGCACGCGCCTCGGGCGACAGGATCCGCATGCCCGTGTCCGAGAGGAGTCGCATCGAGGCTCGGTGGATCTCCTCCACCTGGTCGGGGCGGAGCACCTCGACGGGACGGTGGTGATTCACCAGCGAACGCCACGGCTGCTGGCGCACCCCGCCCTGCTCACGACGTTCGCGGCCCCGTCGGTTCCTGCTCATGCGGGAACGATAGGTGGTCCGCCACCCCAGGTCACTCGGGACGGGCGATCGCGGCGAGCACGTCGAGCCGGCCGGCACGCCGGGCAGGCCAGATCGCGGCAAGCACGCCCGCCACGAGCGTGGCCACCACGACCACGGCGATCGTGCCCACCGGGAGCGCCACCGACTCCACACCCACGGACTCCATGCCGCGCGTGCCGAGCACGCCGAGCGGGAGCCCGACCGCCAGGCCGAGCGTGGCACCGAACGCGGCGACGATGAGCGATTCGCCGAACACGGCCGCCTGCAGCTGGCGGCGAGTGGTGCCGACCGCTCGGAGCAGCCCGAACTCGTGGGTGCGTTCGAACACCGCCAGGGCGAGCGTGTTGGTGATGCCCAGCACGGCGATGAGCACGGCGAAGCCGAGCAGGCCGTAGACGAGGCGGAGCAGCTGGCCGAGCTGGTCCTCCTGGGTGCGGCGGAACTCGGCCTGGTCCTGCAGCTCGACCTGCGGGAAGTCGGCGAGCACCGCGTCGAGCGCCGTTCGGGCCTGCTCGAGGTCGACGCCGTCGACGAGCTTCGCCCCGGCGAAGTTCACCAACCGGATGGCCGGGTTGGCCGCCTCCAGCACCGTGGTGTCCACGATCCAGTTCGCGTTGATCGCCGTGGAGTCGGCGTAGATCCCGACCACGGTGAGGGTCTGCCCGGTGCCGCTCCGCCACACGACGTCGACGGTGTCGCCGACGGCGAGGTCGAAGTCGCGTGCCGGGTCGGTGTGCACCAGCAACCCGTCGTCGGCCAACCCGTCGAAGCCACCGGACACGACGTCGAGCTCGACGATCTCGGCGAACGCCGCGCCGTCGACCGCGCCGACGTCACGGGTGCCGCCGTCGATCTGGAACGCACCCTGCCGGAAACCGCTGACCGCCTCGATCTCGGGCAGCTCGGCCACCCGGTCGAGCAGGGTGGGGGAGAACCCCTGGAATCCGACACCGGTGAAGAAGAAGTCGGCGGTGATGGTCTGCCCGAGCTGGTCGCTCAACGAGCGGCTGAGCGACGCACCCACCACGCCGACGCCGCTCACGAGCGCGATCCCGATCATCAGCGCCGAGGCCGTCGTCGCGGTGCGGCGCGGCGACCGCGTGGCGTTCTCCTGGGCGAGCCGGCCCGGCATGCGCAGCAGGCGCCGCACCGGCACCCCGA
>WLDE01000315.1 GCA_009704985.1 Actinomycetota bacterium
ACGGCAGCGGCGGCCAGGGCGGGCCAGCGGCGAGGCGGTTGCACCGGTGCCGAGGCCCGCTCGAAGGCGTGGTCGGCGATGCGTTCGATCTGTTCCTCAATGGTGAGCATCGGTCACTCCCAGCTCGGTGCGAAGTCGTTGGAGGCCACGGCTGACGTGCGTCGCGACGGTGGACGGGGAGACGTCGAGGACATCCGCGATCTCGGCGTGCGGCCAACCGCACCCGTGCGCCAGCCAGACCGCGATGCGTTGGGTGTCGGGGAGTTCCTGCAGTGCGCCGATCAGCCTCGGTTCCACGTCGGGGATGTGCACGGGTTCGTCGCTGCGGAACAGGCGGAGGGGCTTGCGCTGCCGTGTGCGGGATTGGCCGACACGGAACAGGTAGCCGACGGGGTTGGCCATCTCGTCGAGGCGCGCCCGGTGCTCGTACGCGTAGCCGAGCGCCTCGGCGACCGCGTCGTCGACACGGTCGACGCCGACCGCGCCGAGCAACGCACGTCGCAGGCGCGGCTCGGCGTCGCGCACGAACGCGTCGAAGGCTCGGTCCGACCTCATGCCGTGCGAATCCTCACATGGAGAAGACCATCGAGCGCCTCGGTCGCGCCACGAGACGGGCTGGTGTCCACACCGCTCGAAGATGACCCAGTCATCAAATACGTTACGTTCGTAACGTATTTGTGTGTAGCGTGCCCGCCGTGAAGATCAGTGCGAGGGAGGCTGCGGAGTTGTTGGGAGTGTCGCGCATGCAGATCTCGCGGTTGATCGCAGCCGGCGAGATCCGGGCCGAGCGGTTCGGCAGCGTGTTGCAGGTCGACCTCGACTCGGTTCACAGATACCAAGATCTGCGCCCGAACCCCGGACGCCCGTTGAGCGCCGCGCTTGCATGGGAAGTGCTGCGCGACGCCCATCCACGCGACCTCGACGACGTGCGCGCATTGGCTGTCCAGGTTCGACGCCGGGCCGATCGCCACGAGCTGCGTGTGCTCCCGGGCTCGCTCGGGCGTGTGCTGGAGGACCGGCGGGTCATCGTGTCCGGTGCTGCTGCTGCGGCACATGGTGGCGCGGCCGTCCAGGACCGTGCTCCGGTCGACGTCTATGTGCGCCGTTCCGACTACGACGCGCTGGTCGTGGACCATCGGATGCGACGGGGCGGCGACCCGAACGTCATCGTGCGAGTGGCTCCCGACGACGCTTGGCTGTTCGAACACGCCCGATATGCCCCGATGGTCGTGGCGATGGTCGACCTGGTCGATGACCGTGACGATCGATCCGCCTCCGAAGTGCTGCGGGTCCGACCATGAGCGCACCGGCTGAAGAACTGCCGTTCGCTCGTATCGGACCGCTCGCCAAGGCGGGTGCGTCGACGTGGGAGGCGATCGCTCAGCTCAGCGGCCTCGTCCCGGTCGACCGTTGGGCGGTGGTTGGCGGGCAGATGGTCGCGATCCACGCTGCGCTCTCGGGCGTCGAACCTCCTCGGGTCACCGACGACGGCGACGTCGTCGTCGACGTCCGAGCCTTCGGACGCAAGGCGATGCGAAGTGCAGCGTCGGCACTGATGTCGATCGGCTTCACCTCGTCGGAGTCACCCGAGGGCGTCACGAGGTTCGAGCGCGATCATGCGAAGATCGACCTCCTCGCCCCTGAAGGCATCGGAGCGAACGCCATCACGATCCCGCCGGGTCACGCGATTCAGGCGCCCGGCGCCACGCAGGCGCTGGAGCGTGCGGTGCGGGTGAGGGTCAGCTGGGACGCCGGTGACGTGGTGATCAGGTGCCCGTCGCTGCTGGGTGCGATCGTCGCGAAAGCGGCGGGCTCGACCGAGATCGTGTCGCTGAGGCAGGACGAGCGGCTCAAACATCAACGCGACCTCGTCTTCCTCCTTTCGCTCGCTGCAGAGTTGCCGGTCGACGCGCTCGAGGTCATGTCGACCGAGATGACGAAGAAGGACCGCAAGCGGCTGCGGTCCGCACTGCTGCCCATCTTCAGCGATGCCACCCATCGAGCACGCTCGACCGCGGCGAATCTCGAAGATGTCGTCGAAGTGGTGAGCATCCTGATGGCGTAGGCGGCCGGAGAACGTGAGGGCGGCCCGTGTCGTCCGACGGTTGCCTCCGAACACGAGAACCGAATCGGGGGGTCGCACGTCAGGTCATGATGTGGACGCGAACGGCGACGACTCGGTGAGCGTGTTGGGGGACCCGCTCCTCCGACCGCGCCCCGCAACTCGCAGCGCCCCGGTGTCGCTCGACGTCGACTCGCTCTACCGCGAACATCGACGTCAGCTGCTGAACCTTGCGGCCGCGATCACGCTCGATCGCTCGGCCGCGGAGGAAGTGGTGCACGACGCGTTCGCCGGACTGCAACGACGGGCGTTCGAGGTCGACGAGCCGATCCGCTACCTCCACCGGTCGGTCGTGAACCAGGCCGTCTCGGTCATCCGCCGCCGCCGCTCAGCGGCTGCACATCCGATGCCGCCGGCCGGGTCGGTGACGAACCCGGAGATCGACGAGACCTGGGCGGCCGTGTGCCGGCTCCCGGTGCGGGAGCGCTCGGTCGTGGTCCTGCGCTACTGGCTCGACTGGTCCGAGGCCGACATCGCTGGATCACTGGGGTGGCCGTCCGGGACCGTGAAGTCCACCTTGTACCGAGCACTGAAGCGCCTCGAGAAGGAGCTGCCCGAATGAGCACCGACCTGCACTCGAACCCCCGCCTCGAAGCTCGCCTGCGCGAAGCCTTCGACGAGATCATCCCTCGGCTGACGGAAGACGACCCGTCGATGCAGGACGGTGGTCTCGACGTGCGCGAAGGGGCGCGCGAGATCGCGCTCGAGCCTCGGAGGCGGTCGAGTCTGCTCGGCGCCACAGCGGCACTGCTCCTCGTCGGTGGCGCCGCAGCGGTGTGGTCCGTGAGCACGCGAGCCGAACCGAAGGCGGCCCCTGCAGCTACCCCGACGAGCTCCGACGCTTCGGTTCCGCAGCTCCCCCTGGCCACCGAGCCGAGCCAGCCGGCACCGACCGTGCTTCGTTGGGTGGAGCTCGAGCCCCCGGACTTCGCCTTGGCTTCGTACTCGTACGTCGGAGATCTCTCCGACGGAACCGCTGTGCTCTGGAACGGCCGCGAGGCCATGAGCGATGCGGGGCCGGATCGTGATGTGCGGATTGCCTTCTTCGATCGGTCGAGTGGCGAGTGGACCAGGTCGTCGCGTTTCCCTGGTGTGCAGCTGTGGGGCAACGACGCCGAGATCGTCGACGGTTCGATCATCGTCCACCAGTACCAGAGCGACGGCAGCCTCAGTCGTTTCGCCCGGTATGACCTCTCGACCGACACGTGGATGATCGGCGCGGATCTCCCGGCGGGGAGCGTCTCCCTCGCGTGGGCCGCCGACGCGACGACGATCGCAGCCTGGACCGTGTCCATCGACGGTGGAGATGGCCGGATCCTGCGCTCGACGTCCGGCGGTGCGTGGGTGTCGGGCGCCGCAGCGCCGTTCGGGGATCGCATCCAGGTCGGCGCCGACGGCGACGGCGCTCGGCTCGTGGTCTACGGCGGGCTCACCTCGAAGGTGGGCGCCGCAACGGTTCCCTTCCCCGAGACGGAGGGTGCCGCCGACGAAGAGGTCACCGAGCCGACCCTCGGTCTCGGCTCGACCTTGCCGAACGCGGCGCTCGACGGTGGGGTCTACGACATGACGACGGACGAGTGGAAGTCGTTGCCCGCTTCGCCGCTCGTCGGGGTTGCCTCCCCCTGGGTGATGCTCCGCGACGAGGTCGTCGTGGTGGCCGGCGGTGCGCCCGCAACTCGATCGGCCGGGTTCCTCAACCAGCTCGGTGCATTCGACCTCGAACGTGGCGTCTGGACCATCGGCTCCGTCAACGGCACGTGGCGAAACTTCGGTGTGTCGATCGTCAGGGGAGAGCTGATCGCCAACGACGACACGGGCTGGTGGTCGGGCGCCTCGCCCTTCACGGGGTGGACTCGACTGCCGACGGCCGACATGCAGTCCAGTTGGCAGCCGATCGTCCTCGGTGAAGATCGGTTCCTCCAGGCGTTCGTCGACGGCGGGCCCGTGCGCTTCAGGTGGATCGAGCAGGGCACCGCCACCGACGCGCCACCGACGCCATGGCAGACAGCGCCGGACACGGGATGGGGGAGCACCATCATCCCGATGCCCGACGGTGCGATGGTGATCGACCCCATCATGCACGTCCCCTGGTTGCTGAGTTCCGAGGAGTGACGCCGTCGCTGATCGCGCCGCGACCACATCGGGGCGAGTCGGGTTGCGAGGGCCGTCGTCGCTTCATATGGGTCGTCGACGTCGGAACGCGTGCCGGGCCGATGTCGAGGCGGCGCGTCAGACGGCCTTGTGAGGCGGCAGCCGTAGGCTGATCTTCGTGAGGCCCATCGACGTGCTGGAGGTCGGGGTCACGTGGGACGAGAGCGGGACGGCCTATCCGACGGTCGTGCTCGACGTGGCGGAGCGGCCGGACGTGGCCGACCTTCCTCGGGTCCACGCCCTCGACGGCGTGGGGGACATCTCCACGGCGCTCGCAGTCGCCGGTTCGTCGGCGATGCTGACCGTCACGCTCACTCGGCCGGTTCGCACCGAGTTCACGATCGGGTTCGTGCTGCCGGATCACGCCGAGGTGCTCGCACACGCCGCGGTCAGCGGCACGCTGCTGTTGGCGACCACGCCACCGTCAGCCGAGGGGGACCATCCGTTGTGGCTCGCCATCGACATCGACGGTCCGAGCATGGTGGCGGTGCTGACCGCCGGGACCGACGACTGACGCCGGTGTGACGGGCCGGGTCACTCGCCGAGGTCGGCGACGGCGTCGTGGCGGAACCTGCCGTCGGCGTACACCGGGCCGCGATCGTCAGCGGCCCAGAGGCGGTTCACCGCGCTGACGAACCCGCCGCTCGTGCGCAGCACCCCGACCATGCAGGCGTA
>WLDE01000316.1 GCA_009704985.1 Actinomycetota bacterium
ACACCGTGCGCGGCTCGTCGCCGTCGGCCCGACGGTCGTTCCCGAGCTGGCGCACCAGGCCGGGATCGAACACCCGCAGGTCGACTCCGGCCTGCTGGAGCGCCGCCATCACCACCGCCGAGTACGGCTCGAGGTAGCGGAGGTTCGTGTCGTCGAGCACGACCGGGGTGTCCGAACGGAACCCGCGCACCTGCTCGGAGAGCTCACGCGCGACCGGGATCGACTCGGCGAAGGTGTCGGGGCCTGCGGGCTGCTGATGGGCGGGCAGGTTCAGCACGGCGACCGCGCAGGCGGCGACCGCCACGCCCATCGCCACCACCCGCTCGCGCCCGACGGTGTGCTTCACGACGTCGAGCACGACCACGAGCAGGGCGAGCAGCACGAAGGCGCCGATCGACCAGAGCCAGCGCATCTGGTGCGGCGTGAGCCCGAGCGGACCGATCGGCATGATCGTGAGCGACGCGAGGGCGACGGCCACGACCGCCGCGGCGAGGCACACCAACGTCATCGCCGGTCGGTCACGGTGGCGCCACGACCACCAGGCTCCGGCGGTGAGCAGCACCCCCAGCACGACGAGCCCCGCCAGGGCCGTGCCCACCCCCGGCAGGCCGACCGGATCGATCGTCACCCCGTCGGGACCGTACGGCGTGAAGGGCACCGCCTCGACGAACGAGCTGCGCCCCCACCACGGCGGCAACGCGAGCAGCCCGCCGGCGATGCGCACCGCGGTCCGCGCGCCGACGGTCGGTTCGTCGCTGCCGATGCTGCTGACGATCCGTGCCATGTTGCCCTGGCCCGCCCCGAACAGCTGCTCGACGAGGGGCTGTGCCCACAGCACCAGGACGGCGCCGAGCGACCAGGCGCCGCTGCGCCGCAGGAGGCGCACGTCGCCGGGCCGGGTGGCGGGGTCGAGCCGCCAGCGGCGGCGGTACACGACCAGCGCACCGGCTGCGGCGACGAGCACGACGGCCGGGACGATCGTGGCGTAGCCGAGATGGGTCTGGAGGCACAGGCTGCCGGCGGCGAACAGCACCGGCGCGACGGCGAGGTCGCCGCTCGCGACCGCCCAGGCCGACACCAGCACCAGCAGCGCCGGCAGCACCAGCACGTGCGGGTTCCACGGGTCGGTGAGCATCCCGCTGCCCAACGTGTGGGCGAGCAGCCCGGTGACGAGGGCGGCGACGAGCAGCCCCTCCCGTCCGCGAACGCGGCGCGCGACGAGGCAGGTCGTCACGATCGCGGCGGCGTTGATCAGGCCGACACCGAGCGCGACACCCGTGGATCCTCCGAACAACCGGACCGGGACGGCGAGCAGGTCGAACAGCAGCGGACCGGGGTGGTTCAGGTCCTTACCGGCGCTGAGCGACGCGGACGACCAGGTACCGAGCAGCGGGAAGTGACGTGCGCTGAGCACGTCACGGGCACGGAGCTCGACGAGGGCGTTGTCACCGATCGGGATCCAGCGGTCGCCCCGACGGCGCAGCACGGCGGCGATCACCGGCACCACGGCGACGGCGAGCACCGCCAGCTCCAGGCGAGAGAGCTCGGGACGCGACCGCAGTCTGCGTTGCCGGGCGCCCTCGGGTGGCCCGCTCGACTCGGGTGGCCGGGTGGATTCCATCGTCGACTCCTCGCTCACGCGCCACTCCCCGTCGCCCCCGGCGCCGGCAGGACGAACACCGCTGTCGGCGTCCCCAGCTCCAGCATCCGGTCGACCTTGCGCTGCAGGGCCGGCGACACCGCCGGATCGATCTGCAGCCCGAACAGGTTCGACTCGATCAGCTCGACGAGGTCGTCACGACCGTCCGCCCGCAGTTCCGCCGCCACCTCGACCGCCAACAGGTCGTACTCGGCGAGCTCGTCGGCGTCGCGCGGGTCGTGGACGATCACCTCGACCGCGCCGGGGATCGCCCGCACCTCGTCGACGAAGCGACCGGTCGCGAGGCGGATCTCGGCGGTCGCCTCGGCAGGGTCGATCACCCGCGACCGCGTGGCGGGGACGCGCCACACCGGCAGTGCGCCCACGCGGAAGCCCTCGCGATCCAGGTGGTCGAGCAGGCCGAAGCCCTGCGAGCCGAAGTAGGCGCTGTCGCTCCAGGTGACGAGGTAGGTGCCGCGCTCGCCGTCGGCGGCGCCGACGCCGTCGCGCAGCGCATCGACCGTCGGGTCGGCCACGGCCCGGAGCGCATCGCTCAGGTGCTGCTCCGGGGCCTCCGCCCCGAACGCCTCCACCGTGAGCGCCGCGAGCGAGCCGACCGACACCACGGCGGCAAGGGCTGCCGCCGAGATGCGCGCCACGCGGGCGCGGTGCTCGGGCCAGCGGCTCCGGGCGAACGCCACCGCGGTCCACACCACCGCGACCACGACGAGCGTGGTGGTCATCCACGCCCACAGCGTGAGGTAGAACCACACCTTGCCGAAGATCCGGCTCATCGACACCACGCCCAGCACCAGCATCCAGCCGAGCAGGGCGTGGAGGCCGATCAGCGAGCGGTGGCGCATCCGCACGGCCACCGCGACGGCGGCGACCCATACGAACAGCACCACGAGACCCGGGACGATGCTGCGCTCGAGGTCGAACCCGGCGCGAGTGGCGTAGCCGTCGGCCCCGAACGCACCGCCCGCCAACCGGAACACGTCGAGGTGGCGAAGGGCCAGCCGCACCCCCTCCGCGGTCCCGGCGGGATCGTCGGTCGGGCTGCCGAAGTAGTCGACGATCATCCCGAGGTTGCCGGGCTCGCGGCGCAACTGGTCCCACAGCGGCGGCAGCCACAGCACGACGCCGGCGAGTGCCGCCGTGACACCCGAGCTCACCACCGCGCGGCGATCCACCGGGTGCCGCCACCACTGCCAGGCCATCGCGGCCACGCACAGGGTGCCCACCCCGAGCGTGAGCCCGAGGTAGGGCATGTGCGTCTGCGCGCAGAGCGATCCTGCGGCGACGACCACCACGACCATCCGGTGATCGCCCAGCAGCACCCCCCAGGCGGCGAGCAGCACGACGAGCCACACCAGCAGCGGCAGGTACGGGTTCCAGGGTTGGGTGACGACCTCCAGCCCGTAGCCCCGCACGAGCACGACGATCGCACCGGCCACGACGAGCGTGAGCGGCAGACCGCCGCGGCGGTGTGCGAGCCACAGCGCGACCGCGACCGCCACGAGGTTGATCACGATCATGCCGGCGAGCAGCCCCCAGGGGGTGGAGCCGGCGAGGCGGTAGGTGGGCGCGAGCAGGTAGAAGCTGAGCGGACCGGGGTGGCTGCCCTGGACCGTGTAGTCACCGATCCGGTCGGGCGGGAAGATCCGGCCCGGCAGGCCGATGAGCGGCGTGTCCCGGGTGCCGACGTCGCGGACGCGGAACTCGGCCATCGCCTGGTCGAGCACCGGGTGGTAGTGGCGCGACACCAGCCGCACCGCGGCGATCAGGAACGGCAGGGCCACCGCGGCCCACAGCACGAGCCGCACCCGGCCCGGCGACCAGGCGACCACCCGGGCGCGGGCCGACGCGAGCACGCCCGTCGGGGCGGTCATCGCGGACGGCGGGGGCGACGGCGGTGCACCAGGTCGGCGATGCCCCACCGGGTGACGAGGAGCATCGACTCGACGATGATGCGCGACGACATCTTGGACGTGCCGAGCTCGCGGTCGCGGAACACGATCGGCACCTCGTGCACGGGGTGGCCGCGCACCACGAGCCGCCGGACGAGCTCGGTGAGGAACGCATACCCCTCGGCCGCGGTGGACGCGGGCTCGATGTCGCGCAGGGCGCTCGCCCGGTAGGCGCGGAACCCCGAGGTGGCGTCGCGGACCCCGAGCCCGAGCACCACACCGGTGTACCGGTTCCCCCAGCGCGACAGCAGCCGGCGGTGAACGGGCCAGTCGGCGGTGGCGCCGCCCGGCACGTAGCGGGAGCCGATGACCGCATCGGCACCGGCCTCGATCTCCGCGACGAGCGTGGGGATGACCGTGGGGTCGTGCGAGAAGTCGACGTCCATCGACACGACCACGTCATAGCCCTCGTCGAGGGCGACGGTGAAGCCGTTGCGGTAGGCGCTCCCGAGGCCCTGCTTGCCGGGCCGGTGCAGCACCTTCACCTGGCCGAGCTCGGCCGCGGCCTGCTCGGCGAGGGCGCCGGTGCCGTCGGGGCTGTTGTCGTCGACGACCAGCACGTCGGCATGCGGCACCGCGGCGCGGACCGCGCCGAGGAAGGTGGTGATGTTCTCCCGCTCGTTGTAGGTGGGCACCACCACGACGCAACGCACGGTCCGCCATGGTAGCGACATCGGCCGGGGGGAGCCGGGGAGGCCGAGGCGGGCACGGCTACCATGCGCTCTGCCCATGCGTCCGGTTCCGTCCACCCCCCTCGTCGGCCCGTTCGCGGATCGGCTGCTCACGCGGGACTTCCCCGGGCTCCTCGCCGACCGCCGCGCCGCCGCCGTCGCGTTCACCATCCGGCGCGTCGACGGCCTGCCCAGCGTGATGCGCCTCGGGGTGCTCGCGGTGGCGTCCGTCGTCCGGGCGCTCGGGGCCGTCGCCGGACACGACCGCGTGCTGGCGTTCCTCGTCCGCACTCCCCTGCCGCTGCTCGGCGAATACGTGCGCCTCGTGCGATCACTCGGGTACGCCTACGTGTTCGAGACCTGGCCCGACACGCGAGCCGACGGCTCCGATGCATCGGTCGCGTCGGACGGGCCGGACGGGTCGGGCGGCACGGGCACGGCCGGCGAGACGGACCGGGTGGGGGCTGCGTGAGCACCCACGGTGCGACGACCACCGGGTCGCGACCCCACGGTGTGATCCCGCACGAGGCGCACCTGCGCTGCGACGTCGTGGTGATCGGGTCGGGTGCGGGAGGTGCCACCACGGCGGCCGAGCTCGCCGAGGCGGGGTTCGACGTGGTGATCGTCGAGGAGGGCCCCTGGGTCGACCAGGACTCGGTGCG
>WLDE01000317.1 GCA_009704985.1 Actinomycetota bacterium
CTCCCGCTCCCGCGCCAGCGCCCGCCGCACCTGTCGCGTCGGCCCCGGCCGCCTCCGCCGACGACCCGGGTGAGCCGATCCGCGGCGCCGGCGTCGCCATCGCCGCGAACATGGAGCGGAGCCTGTCGGTGCCGACGGCCACCAGCTTCCGCAACGTGCCCGCCAAGCTGCTCGAGGTGAACCGCAAGGTCATCAACGGCTATCGCAGCCGCAGCGGCCAGGGCAAGGTGAGCTTCACCCACCTCATCGGCTACGCCATCGTGCGTGCCATCGCCGACCGGGTTCCGGCGATGAACAACACCTACGTCGAGGGCAGCGACGGCAAGCCGCGGCTCGTCCGCAACGAGCACGTGAACATGGGCCTCGCCGTCGACGTCAGCAAGGCCGATGGATCGCGCACCCTGGTCGTGCCGGTGCTGCGCGAGGCCGACACCCTCGACTTCGCCGGCTACCTCGCGGCCTACGAGGACCTCATCCGCAAGGTCAAGAACAACAAGCTCGCGGTCAGCGACTTCCAGGGTGCCACGATCACCCTCACCAATCCCGGCACGATCGGCACCGTCCAGTCCGTCCCGCGTCTCATGCCCGGACAGGGCGTCATCGTCGGTGTCGGCAGCATCGACTACCCGGCCGAGTTCCAGGGCGCAGACGAGCACGCGCTCGGATCGCTGGGTATCAGCAAGGTCGTCACCGTCACCAGCACCTACGACCACCGCATCATCCAGGGCGCGGAGAGCGGCCTGTTCCTCAAGCAGGTGCACGAGCTGCTGCTCGGCGAGCACGGCTTCTACGAGGGCGTCTTCCAGAGCCTCGGCGTGCCGTACGAGGCGGTGAAGTGGCGCCCCGACGTCAACCCGATCAACCGCGAGGACGCGATGCTGCACAAGCAGATGCAGGTCGCCACCCTCATCCGCGTCCACCGCGTGCGTGGCCACCTGATCGCTGACCTCGACCCGCTGCGCTGGCGTCAGCCCGAGCTGCCCGCCGAGCTCGACCCGGCCACCTACGGCCTCACGATCTGGGACCTCGACCGCGAGTTCCTCACCGGCGGCGTCGGCGGAGTCGACCGGATGACGCTCGGCGACCTGCTCGGGGTGCTGCGCGACGCGTACTGCCGCACCATCGGCGTCGAGTACATGCACATCCAGAACACCGAGGAGCAGCGCTGGATCCAGGCGAAGCTCGAAGGGGTCGCGTTCGACCTCACCAAGGACGAGAAGCGTCGTGTGCTCGAGCGGCTCAACTCGGCCGAGGCCTTCGAGAAGTTCCTCGCCACGAAGTACGTCGGCACGAAGCGGTTCGGCCTCGAAGGTGCCGAGTCGGCGATCCCGATCCTCGACGAGATCCTGTCGCGTTCCGCCGACGGCGGCCTCGACGGCGCCGTGCTCGGCATGGCCCATCGAGGCCGGCTCAACGTGCTCGCCAACGTGATGGGCAAGAGCTACGACCAGATCTTCAAGGAGTTCGAGGGCCACGTCGACCCGTCGTCGGTGCAGGGCTCGGGCGACGTGAAGTACCACCTCGGCGCGATGGGCAAGTACGAGTCGCCCAGCGGCAAGAGCGTGAAGATCGAGCTCGCCGCCAACCCGAGCCACCTCGAGACGGTCGACCCGATCGTCATGGGCATGGTGCGCGCCCAGCAGGACCAGATCGATCCGCCCAACTCCTTCCCGGTGCTGTCGCTGCTCATCCACGGCGACGCCGCGTTCGCCGGTCAGGGCATCGTGGCCGAGTGCCTCGCGATGAGCGACATCAGCGGCTACCGCGTCGGCGGCACGATCCACCTGATCATCAACAACCAGATCGGCTTCACCACGTCGCCGCAGTACGCCCGCTCGTCGCTCTACTGCAGCGACGTCGCGAAGACCGTGCAGGCGCCGATCTTCCACGTCAACGGCGACGACCCCGAGGCGTGCGTGCGCGTGGCTCGGCTCGCGTTCGAGTACCGCCAGCAGTTCCACAAGGACGTCGTGATCGACATGGTGTGCTACCGCCGCCACGGTCACAACGAGGGCGACGACCCGAGCTACACCCAGCCGCTGATGTACAAGGCGATCGCCGAGCGTCGCAGCGTGCGCAAGCTCTACGTCGAACAGCTCGTCAAGCGCGGCGACATCACCCTCGACGAGGCCGAGAGCGCGCTCAACGACTTCCAGTCCAAGCTGCAGGTCGCGCTCGACGAGACCCGCGCCCACGCCCCGCAGGCCGTCAAGGCGGCCAAGCCGCCCGCACCGCGGGGGGTGCTGCCCCACGTCGCCACGGGCGTCGACCGCCGATCGCTCGACACGATCTTCACCCAGCTCACCGCGTACCCCGACGGGTTCACGGTGCACCCGAAGCTCGGCCGCCAGTTCGCCGCCCGTGCCAAGCAGTACGAGGAGTCGGGCATGGTCGACTGGGCGACCGCCGAGGCGTTCGCGTTCGGGTCGCTGCTGCTCGAGGGCAACCCGGTGCGCCTCGCGGGCGAGGACTGCCGTCGTGGCACCTTCAGCCACCGCCACGCGGCGCTCGTCGACTACGAGACCGAACAGATCTTCATCCCGCTGCAGCACCTGGCCGACAAGGAGGCCGACTTCTGGGTGTACGACTCGCTGCTCAGTGAGTACGCCGCGCTCGGCTACGAGTACGGCTACGCCCACTCCAACCACGACGCGCTCGTGCTGTGGGAGGCGCAGTTCGGTGACTTCATCAACGGCGCGCAGATCATCATCGACCAGTACCTCGTGGCCGCCGAGGACAAGTGGGGTCAGCAGAACAGCCTCGTGCTGCTGCTGCCGCACGGGTACGAGGGTCAGGGCCCCGAGCACAGCTCGGCGCGCATCGAGCGCTTCCTCACCCTGTGCGCCGAGGACAACATCCAGGTGGTCAACGCCACCACCGCGGTGCAGTACTTCCACCTCCTGCGCCGCCAGGTTCGCCGCGAGGTGCGCAAGCCGCTCGTGGTGTTCACCCCGAAGTCGCCGCTGCGCATGAAGGAGACGATGAGCCACGTCGACGAGTTCACGCAGGGCTCGTTCCTCGAGGTGCTCGACGACCCGTGGGTGGCCGATCCGGCATCGGTGCAGCGCATCGTGTTCTGCTCGGGCAAGGTCGCCTGGGACGCGATCGCGGAGCGCACCAAGCGGCAGGCGCCCGTCGCCGTCGTGCGGATCGAGCAGCTGTACCCGTTCCCGCAGGAGCAGCTGCTGAAGATCCTCGAGCGCTACCCGAACGCCCGCGACCTCGTCTGGCTCCAGGAGGAGCCGGAGAACATGGGTCCGTGGAACTTCGTCGAGCACCGCACCTGGCGGATCAAGGACCGCGGCTACGACCTCCGCCACGTCGCCCGTGTGGAGAGCGGCAGCCCGGCCACCGGTTCGAAGGCGATCCACGACCAGGAGCTCGCCGACCTCATGGAGGAGACCTTCGCGGGACTCTGAGCGGCAGGCCCCCGACCGACGTCGGTGGCCTGCGCTGCGCTCCGCGCGTGCGGGGCCCCGGCCCGGTCAGGTGAGGTCGAGCGACAGGACCGCCGACAGCTCGGCGATCGCCTGATCGGCACCGAGCACCTTGATGGTGCGCATCCCCATCGCGGCCGCCGGCTTCAGGTTGATGCCGAGGTCGTCGAGGAAGACGCACTCGTGCGGGCTCACGCCCAACAGCTCGCACGCGATCTCGTAGAAGCGCGGCTCGGGCTTGCGGCACCCGACCTTGCTGCTCTCCACCACGTGGTCGAACCTGGCCATGATCGACGCGATCAGCTCCGTGCGCTCGGCGGACGCGTGCTCACCGCTCACGTTGTTGGTGAGGCACGCGGTGCGGTAGCCGGACTCGATCACGCGGTCGAGGGCCCGCACCATCTCGGGTCGCACCTGGCCCGAGAGCAGCGCGAGCACGTCGGCGCCGGGCACCCGGTGGCCGAGCGCCTCGCTCTCGGCGGCGAACGCCGCGTCGAACTCGGCGGGGCTGATGTCGCTGCGTTCGAGCCGCGCCCACGCGTTCGTGTGGGGGTTCGTCGCGTTCACGCCACGGATGAAGTCCGCCGGCAGGTCGCGGTCGTGCTCGTAGCGGTTGAAGGCCTCGAACGGGCTCGACAGGATCACGCCGCCGAAGTCCCACAGCACGGCGGTCACGGGCGCGCCGGCGCCGTGGGCGGCGGGCTGAGCGTCGGGCTGAGCGTCGGGCTGAGCGTCGGGGGTGTCGGGGTCGGGCACGGACGGCGATGGTAGCGACGGGGCATCCGGCAGTTCGGGTCGTCGCCGTGGTTGACTGGACGCGCTATGCCTCACCACGTCGTCGTCGACGGATCCAACATCGCCACCGAAGGCCGCTCGATGCCGAGCCTCGCCCAGCTGAACGAGGCGGTGATGGCGTTCATGGCCGAGCACCCCGAGGCACTGATCACCGTCGTCGTCGATGCCACCTTCGGTCACCGCATCGACGCGAAGGAGGTGAAGGAGTTCGACGAGGCGATCGCCAACAACGAGCTCGTCGCGCCTCCCGCGGGCGCGGTCGGTCGTGGCGACGCCTTCGTGCTCTCGATCGCGAACAAGGTCGGCGCGACGATCCTCACCAACGACTCGTTCCAGGAGTTCCACGGCCAGTACGACTGGCTCTTCGACGAGGGTCGCCTCATCGGCGGCAAGCCGGTGCCGCACATCGGTTGGGTGTTCGTGCCGCGCATCCCGGTGCGGGGTCCGGTGAGCCGCAGCGCGGTGAAGGAGGCCAAGCGCAAGAAGGCCGGCGCGGTCGCACGTGGCACGGCCCGCATCGGATCGCCCGAGGCGAGCCAGCCGATGCCGATCCCGACGGCCCCGCCGCCGGGTGCTCGGCTCGGCGGCGGCGGTGAGCGCCCCGGACGTCGAGGTGGCCGCGGGTCGGGTCGTGGTGGCGACGGTGCGGCACCTGCGCCGACCCCCGCTGCGTCGCCGGCCCCGCCTGCACCGGC
>WLDE01000318.1 GCA_009704985.1 Actinomycetota bacterium
CGGCGGCAGCGACCGCGGCGGCGACCGTGGCGATCGCGGTGGCCGCGATCGTGGCGGCCGCGACGGTGGTCGTGGCGGCCGTGGCGGCGGCCGTCGTCACCGCTGATCCGACGCACGGACCTGGTCGACGTCGTTGACCGATCTCCGGATCACCCAACTCGACTCCGGCCTCACGGTGGCCACCGAACGCGTGCCCGGCACGCTGTCGGTGGCCACCGGTGTCTGGGTCGCCGTCGGCGCTCGTGACGAGCCGGCCGACACGAGTGGCGTCAGCCACTTCCTCGAGCACCTGCTCTTCAAGGGCACGCCCCGGCGCAGTGCGCTCGACATCTCCCGCACCATCGACCGCTGCGGCGGCGACATCAACGCCTTCACCACGAAGGAGTACACGGCGTACTACTGCCGTCTCCCGGCGCGGCACGCGGCGACCGGCATCGAGCTGCTCGGCGACGTGCTCACCGACCCGTCGTTGCGTGACGGCGACGTCGACACCGAACGCCAGGTGATCCTCGAGGAGATCGCCATGGACGACGACAGCCCCGACGACGTGGCCCAGCGTCTGTTCGCCGAGCAGCTGTTCGTCGGCCATCCGCTCGGCCGTGACACGGCGGGCTCTCCCGACACGATCGAGACGGTCACCGCGGCGCAGGTGCGCGAGTTCTTCGAGCGCCACTACACGGCTGGATCGATGGTCGTGTCGGTGGCCGGACCCAACGACCACGACGAGATGCTCGCGATGGTGGCGGCCGCGTTCGGCGGCCTCCGGCGCGGCGACGGGCGGGTGCCCCGGCACGCGCCGGAGTACACGGGCGTCGACGTCTCCGTCACGGACGACACCGAGCAGGTGCACCTGGTGATCGGTGGTCGTGGCATCGACCGCACCGACCCCGACCGCGAGGCGCTCGACGTGGTGAACCAGGTGCTCGGCGGCGGCCTGTCGAGCCGGTTGTTCGAGGAGATCCGCGAGCAGCGCGGCCTCGTGTACTCGGTGTACTCGGGCATCGGCTGCTACGCCGACACCGGCTCGTGGTCGATCACCACGAGCACACAGCCCCGCCACGCCGAGGAGGTCGTGTCGCTGGTGATGGGCGAGCTGCGCAAGCTCGTCGACGCCGGCATCACCGACGACGAGCTCGACGTGGCCCGCGGCTACCTCACCGGCGCCTACGAGCTCGGGCTGGAGGACACCGGCAGCCGCATGGCGCGCAACGCCGGCCTGCTGTGCACCCGGGGCGAGATCCAGCCGGTCGAGGAGCAGGTGGCGCGCTGGCTCGCCGTCGGCCAGGACGACGTGCGCCGCGTGATCGACCGCGTGTTCACGGCCGCACCGCTCGTCGTGAGCGTCGGCCCCGGCTGATCCATCACTGCGTCACGTCCTGGTCGTGCATCCTCCCGGGATCCGGGATGATCCGCGACCAGGACGATGGTGGCGCTGCGGGTCAGCTCGGCGTCGGCGGCGGGAGCGGCGACGACGGCGTGGGCGGCGGCAACGTGCCGGCCACGGCGTCGGGCTTGGGTCCGAGCACCGGCGCACCCTCGGCCTCCAGCGCCTGGAGCTGGGTGACCAGCTCGGTGATGGCGGCCTCGTCGCCGGGTTCGCCCCGGCCGGTGCGCTGGCGGTACAGGATGCGACCCAGGTCGTCGAGCAGCGAGTCCGCCTTGCGGGCGTCCTTCAGGTCGTCGACCTTCTCCTTCGCCTGCTGCGTCAGCTGGGTCGCCTTCTCCTTGGCTTTGTCGAGGAAGCTCATGGGTCCATTCTGACCCGCGTCGAGGGGTGTGGCGCGTCAGCGCCGGTCGGCGCGAGGGACGCCGCCGATCTCGTGCACGTACTCGGCGACTCGCCTGTCCGCCGCGGCACGGGCGTCGCCGTCGACGCCGAGCGCGCGGCAGAAGTGGTCGGCGAACAGCGCCCAGCCGAGCCCGAGCGTGGCGGCGATCGCGACCTGTTCGTTCGCCTCGTCGGCGCTCAGCTCCGGGTGGTCGCGCAGCAGCGCGTCGCGCCAGGACGTCGTGACCGGGTGCTGGCCGAAGACCCCGTGGTCGCCCTCCAGCATCACGCGGGCGATCGCGCGTGCGACCTCACCGTTGCGGCGACGGGCGAGGTCGACGGGTGGGTAGCCGTCCGGGGTGCGCTGCGCCGCGGCCCGCTCGTTGATGTCGTCGAACGCGGCGACGAGCAGCGAGTCCTTGCTGCCGAAGTAGGTGTGGACGAGACCGTGGTTCACGCCGGCTCGGGCGGCGATGTCGCGCACCGAGATCGACAGGCCGCGCTCGACGATCAGCTCGGTCGCGGCCCGGACGAGTGCCGCCCGCACCGCGTCACGGCCGATCGGCCGCGCGGGTTCGGTGTCGTGAGCGAGCGCTTCGACCGTCGGTTCGGTCAGCGGCGCTCCCGTTGCGGTCGCAGTCGTTGCGACGTCGGTGTGGGGGACCACGGCCGGCTCACCGACCGAGCAGGACCGGGATGTTGCGCGGGCCGCGCACCTGTCCGTTCGCCCAGGTGGTGGGTCGCGACGTGTCGAGGCGGTAGCTCGGGAAGGCGCGCAGCCACTCCTGCAGCCCGACCAGCAGCTCGAGTCGGGCGAGGTTGGACCCCACGCAGCGATGGATGCCGAGGCCGAACGCGACGTGGCGGTTCTTCGCCCGGTCGATCTGGAACACGTGCGGGTCCTCGAACGCGGCGGGGTCGTGGTTCGCCGCCGGGAACGTCAGCAGCATCTGGTCGCCCGGGTGCACCGGGCAGCCGGCGACCTCGGTCTCGCCGATCACCTTGCGCGCCATGGTGACGGGCGCGTAGTAGCGCAGCACCTCCTCGGACGCGGTCTGCCAGAGCATGTCGTCGTCGGGGACCGCCACCAGTCGCGCCACCTGGTCGGGGTGCTGGGAGAAGTGCCACAGGCCCGAACCGATCGCGCTCCAGGTGGTGTCGATGCCGGCCACGATCAGCAGCCGCACGTACCCGAGCTTCAGCTCCCAGTCGACGGGCTCGCCGTCGATCTCCGCGTTGGCGATCATCGTGAGCATGTCGTCGGCTGGGTTCGCCAACCGGTCGCGCAACAGGGCGTCGATGTACTCGGTCATCTCGCGCACCACCTGCAGCCGGACCGCGTTGTCGCGCGGGGCGAGCTGGAAGTTGCGGTGGATCCAGTCGCGGAAGAGGTCGGCGTCCTGCTCGGGGATGCCGGTGAGCATGCAGATCCCGTGCACCGGGATGTGCTGGGAGTACTGCGCCGCCGCGTCGGCGGTGGCACAGCCGTCGAGCTCGGCGATCAGGCCGCGGCAGAACTCGCGCAGCTCGTCCTCCATCACGGCGATCTTCTTCGGGCTGAACGAGGGCAGCAGCAGCCGGCGGTGGCCGTGGTGGTCGGGCGGGTCGCTGGTGATCGGTGGCGCCGGCCGGCGCGGTGCGTCGGGGCGGCCGACGTTCACCCAGATCGACGAGAAGTGCTCGGTGTCGTTCGCGACGGCGGCGACGGCGTCCATCGTGACCGGCATGAACGCCCGGCCGTAGCGCTCGGTGGTGGCCATCGGGCACTGGTCGCGCACCGAGCTCCAGATCTCGATCGCGTTCGGCCCCCACTGGTCGTCGAGCCAGTCCCAATCGTTCACCCAGTCGGTGACCGGTGGCATCTCCACCTGGTCGCTCGTGTCGTACGACATGTCGTTCCCCCCGATCGATCGGTGCCGGCCCCCACCGGTCACCTGGCGCCGCGTGGCGGAGCCCTCTCGGTCATGAGGTTAGTCGCGCGACTCGCGCGCCCGATCCCCGGGCGGTCGGGCCCCTGCGTCCACGCGGGCGGTGGCGAGCGGGTGGTGGCGGGCAGGCGGGTCGCGAGCCGTCGCAGCGGGCTACCGTCGGACTCCATGAGCCAGCACGAGGTGATCCGGGTCGGGGTGGTCGGTGCAGCCGGTCGCATGGGTCGCGCCGTGTGCGCTGCCGTGGCGGCCGATCCGGTGCTCGAGCTGGTGGCCGCGGTCGATCCGGGGGCGGCCGGCGAGACGGTGTCGGGACTGCCGGTGACCAACGATCTGCAGGCCCTGGCCGATGCCGGTGCCCGGGTGGCGGTGGACTTCACGATCGCCCCGGCGGCCCGCACCACCCTGCCGTGGCTGGCGGCGCACGGCATCCACGGCGTGGTCGGCACCACCGGCTTCACCGACGGCGACCTCGACGGGTTCCGCCGGTCGTTCACCACGAGCAACTGCCTCATCGCCTCGAACTTCGCGATCAGCGCCGTGCTGATGATGCGCTTCGCGGAGCTCGCCGCCCCGTGGTTCGAGACGGCCGAGATCATCGAGCTGCACCACGACGCGAAGGTGGACGCGCCCTCGGGGACGGCGGTCACCACGGCCCAGCGGATGGCCGCGGCGTCCGACGAGTGGGCGCCCGACCCGACGCAGCACGAGGTGTATCCGGGCGCTCGCGGTGGCGCCGGTCCCGCCGGCATCCGGGTGCACGCGGTGCGCATGCGCGGGATGGTGGCGCACCAGGAGGTGATCCTGGGGTCGCTCGGGCAGACGCTCACGATCCGCCAGGACAGCTACGACCGGTCGAGCTACATGCCGGGCGTGGTGCTCGCCTGCAAGCACGTCCACGAGCACGCCGGGCTCACCCTGGGGCTCGACACGTTCCTGCGGATCTGACCGCACCCCGAACGCGACCCCGAACGCGACCCCGAACGCGACCCCGAACGCGATGAGAGATGAGCGGCCCAGGGCCACTCATCTCTCATCTCGAACGTCGTGGGGTCGGTGTGCTGCGTCAGCCGAGGGCCGCGATCGCCGCGTCGTAGTCCGGCTCCTTGGCGATCTCGGGGACGAGCTCGGTGTAGGTGACCTTGCCCTCCTCGTCGAGGACCACCACGGCGCGGGCCAGGAGGCCGGCGAGGACGCCGTCGGCGAGGGTGACGC
>WLDE01000031.1 GCA_009704985.1 Actinomycetota bacterium
CCGAGCCGGACGTGGCAATCAGTCGAACGGGGCAGAACCAACCGGCCCTCCCCAGAGCGCTCCTCGACGCCACCACCCGAAACGGCCGGGATGAACATCCAACCCTGGAACCCCGATGTGATCAAGCACCGGTGTTCCTTACATGAGCGAGCGAAGCGCGGGGGTAACCTCACCCCCGCCATGTCGATCAGCCCGCGCCGCCTGCTCCTCGCCACCGTGGCGGTCCTGGCCTACGCGGGACTGCTGGTCGGGGTGTGGGCGACCCGGCCGCTCCACGACTCGATCCCCGTCGGCATGGACTACAGCCCGACGCTGGCCTCACCACCCGAGCCGGCTCGGCTCCTGTCGGTCGACGTCACCTGCAACACGCTGTTCTCCTCGTCACCGAGCGGCGACGAACCGTTGCCCGAGCTGACCGCTCAGCCGGAAGGGTTCCCGGCGCTCGCCTTCCAGCGCGAGCCCTGTGAGCTGGTGCACCGCAACGCCCGGGTGCTGTTCGTGGTGAACGTGCTGGCCGTGGTGGCCACCCTCACCGTGATCGGGCTGGTGGCCCGCCGCCTGCGGCGCCGGTCGGGTGACGACGTGTCCGCCCTGCCGGTCACGGCCTGACCCGTCACCGCAGGATCAGGCACCGCCCGAGTCAGTCGCAGCAACTGTCGCGCCACCCGCACGTGCCGCACTTGAAGTGCGCGTGCTCCGGGTGGAGCGCGCCGCCGCACAGCGGGCACTCGGGGAACACGCCGAAGCGGGTGCAGCGGTCCGCTGGCCGGGTGTCCGCCGTGCGAGTGTCGGGGGGACGTGCGGCGGGAGCCGGCTGCGGCGACATGTGACGAGTATGGCCGTCCGTGACCCGTCCGAGCGCGGACCCGTGGCATAGACTTGACCCACGGGTCAAGACACGGACCGGGGCACCACTGCAGACCAGGGGCCCGGACACACGGCAGGACATGCAGGGAACGGCGACCATCCAGCACGGACACACGCCGGGCAGCGCCCGGGCGGCGCTCGCCTACCCCGACTTCCGCCGGATGTGGGTCGCGTCGTTCGCCAGCAACGTCGGCACCTGGATGCAGAACGTGGTGCTGCCGGCCTACGTGTACGACCGCACCGGGCGGGCGTCGATCGTGGGGCTGCTCGTGTTCGCCCAGCTCGGCCCGCTCCTGCTGCTGTCGATCCCCGCCGGGGTGATCGCCGACCGCTTCGACCGGCGGCGCTGGCTGATCGCGATGCAGATCGTCCAGCTGGTGTTCTCCGCGGCGCTGTTCCCGCTCGCCGCCGCCGACGCCCCGATCTGGTCGCTGTTCCTGGTCGCGCTCGGTGTCGGCATCGGCAACGCGCTCAACGCCCCGGCATGGTCGGCCATGCTGCCGACGCTGGTCAGCCGAGCGGACCTCCCTGGGTCGATCTCGCTGAACTCGACGATGATCAACGGCAGCCGGGTGATCGGACCGATCATCGTCGCGGTGCTCGCGCCGCTCGGCGTGACGACCTCGCAGTTCTTCCTGTTCAACGCCGCCACGTACCTGTTCGTGGTCCTGGCGCTCCTGCGGCTCCACCTGCAGCGGCCGCCGGCCGTCGCCCACGAGAAGGGGTGGCGGCAGTTCACCGCCGGGGTGCGGCTCGCGCGGGCCAACCCGGTGGCGTCACGGCTGCTGCTCGCGCTCACGACCTTCTCGTTCCTGTCGCTGCCCTACGTCGGACTGTTCGCGGCCGTCGCGGAGCTCAACTTCGGCATCGAGGGGCGCACGTCGACGTACAAGTGGCTGTACGCGACCTGGGGCCTCGGCGCCTGCCTCGGGGCGCTCGCGATCGGCACGGTGTTCGTGGGATGGGACAAGCGTCGCCTCATCCGGCTCGGCTTCGCCGCGTTCGCCGTGTGCCTCGCCGCGTTCGCGATCGCGCGAGAGCCGATCGGCGCGTTCGTCAGCGGCTTCTTCCTGGGCGTCGCGTACTTCGGGACGACGACGTCGATGATGACCGTGCTGCAGAGCCGCCTCGCCGACCACGAGCGCGGACGGGTGATGAGCCTGTGGTTCATGGCCTTCGGTGGCACGGTGCCGCTCGGCAACCTCGTGTTCGGACCGGTGATCGACGCCATCGGGGCACGTTGGGTGCTGCTGGCCGGCGCGGTGTGGGCGCTGTGGCTGGCGTCCTGGTGCGACATCGAGACGATCGACCGCCGTCTCGCTGCGAGCACCCCGTCGACCGACTCGTCGACCGACTCGTCGACCGACTCGTCGACCGGACGGCCGTCACCGGCGCGGCTCGACGACCACGGCATCGCCGCCGGCGACTGACACCGGCGCATCGGACCGTTCGTCAAGAACCCGTCCAGATCGGCACGCACCGCGTGATCGGTGCACCGACGGGAGCCACAATCGGCACATGACGGGCCGGACGGGGGCGAGACCCGCTGTGCGAGGCGGCCTGCGCCTGGGCGTCGTGATCCTGCCGGACGAACCCTGGAGCTCGGGCGGGCACCGGTGGCGTTGCGCCGAGGAGCTCGGGTTCGACCACGCCTGGACCTACGACCACCTGGCCTGGCGCGACCTGCGCGACGGACCCTGGTTCGCGACGACCACCACTCTGGCGGCCGCGGCCACCGTCACGTCGACCCTGCGGCTCGGGACGATGGTGGCGTCGTCCAACTACCGCCACCCGGTGCCGTTCTCGAAGGAGGTCATGAGCCTCGACGACCTCTCGGCAGGCCGGTTCACGCTCGGGCTCGGCGCCGGGAGTTCGGGTCACGACGCCACGATCCTGGGGGAGGCACCGCGCTCGGCGGCCGAGCGCGCCGACCGCTTCGACGAGTTCGTCGTGCTGCTCGACCGGCTCCTCACCGAACGCGACGTGTCCGCCGCCGGCGCACACTTCACGGCCGCCGAGGTCCGCAACCTCCCCGGGTGCGTGCAGCGTCCGCGCGTGCCGTTCGCCATTGCCGCGACCGGTGTCCGGGGGATGCGCCTCACGGCCCGGTACGCGTCGACGTGGGTCACCTACGGCGGCCTCGACGGTGCCGTCGACGTCGGCCCCGAGCAGGGTGCCCGCACGGTGGCCGCCCAGGTGCGCCGCCTCGTCGAGGTGTGCGAGGCGGCGGGCCGGGACCCCCGCTCGATCGACCGACTCGTGCTCACCGGCCCGCAGCTCGATCCGTGCATCGGCAGCGTCGAGTCGTTCCGCGACATGCTCGGTCGCTACGAGGAGGCCGGCGCGACGGACGTGGTGGTGCACTGGCCGCGGACGTCGCCGCCCTACGCCGCGGACCTCCGTGAGTTCGTGCGGGTGATGAGCGATCGCTGACGCAGGTCAGCCGTCGACCGGTTCAGCCGTCGATCAACGCGGCGGCGAGCCGGTCGAGGCCGGCCACGCGACTGCCCTTCACCAGCACCGCGTCGCCCTCACCGAGCGAGCCCAGCGCCTCGCGGGCCGCGTCGGGATCGGGCAGCGGCGTGACGCCGTAGAGGTCGGTGCCGACCGCGAGCAACTCGACGCCGAGCGCCGCCGCGTAGGCGTGGATGCCGCGGTGCTCGCGTTCGGGCTCGATGATCTCGGCCATCACCCCCACCACCGCGATGCGCCGGGTGGCGGGCATCGCGACCAGCGCGTCGATCGCGGCGCGCATCGAGGTGGGGTTCGCGTTGTACGAGTCGTCGATCACGGTGGCGCCCGAGCGGAGGCGCACCACGTCCATGCGCATCGCCGTGAGCCGCACCTCGGCGAGCGCCTCGACGGCGGCGTCGAGGTCGGCGCCGACGGCACACACGCACGCGAGCGCGGCCGCGGCGTTGCTCACCATGTGGCGGCCGCTCACGGCGAGCTTCACCAGTGCGTCGCCGAGCGGGGTCGTGACCGCGAAGGTGGGTCGGGCCAGGTGGTCGAGCACCACGGAGGTGACGTGCACGTCGGTGCCGTCGGACTCGCCGTAGGTGAGCGGGCGCGCCTCGGTGAGCGCCGCCATCGCCACGACACGTGGATCGTCGCCGTTGAGGATCGCGACGCCGTCGGCCGGCAGCGCTCGTGGCAGCTCGGACTTCGCCCGTGCGACCCCCTCGATGCCGCCGACGCGGTCGCTGTGCGCCTCGGCCACGCGGGTGACGACACCGATCGACGGACGGGCGATGCCGCACAGCCGCGTGATCTCGCCGAAGCCGCGCATCCCCATCTCCAGCACCATCACGTCGGTGTCGTCGGGTGCGTTGAGGAGCGTGGTCGGCAGGCCCTGGTCGTTGTTGAAGCTGCGCTCGTTGGCCCAGGTGCGCCGCGAGGCACCGAGCGCCGCCCAGGCGAGGTCCTTGGTGCTGGTCTTGCCGACGGAGCCGGTGATTCCGATCACCTGAGCCGTGGAGTGCGCACGTCTCGCCGTCGCGAGGCGCATCAGCGCGGCCAGCGTGTCGTCGACCTCGACGGCGGTGCCGCGGCGTGGTCCCGATCCGGCGGGCCGTGACGTGAGGTACGCCGCTGCGCCGGCGTCGAGGGCGGCGTCGACGAAGTCGTGGCCGTCGCGCTGGTCGACGATGGGGACGAACAGCTGGCCCGGCCGCAGGGTGCGGGAGTCGAACGAGACGCCGTCGATCTCGACGTCGGGTCCGACGAGCCGCCCACCGCAGTCGTGCGCCACGTCGTGTGCACGGAATCGCATCGGGCCACACGGTACCGTCGGACCGTCATGCAGCGCCCGCATCAGCCCGACGACGACCTCCCGCCCGCCTCCCCGGACGACCGCAACGGGCCGGACGACCGCAGCGGGCCGGACGACCGGATCGAGCTGGTGGTGCTCTTCGGTGGCCAGTCCGCCGAGCACGACGTGAGCTGCACCACCGCGGCGCACGTGCTCCGTGCCGCCGATCCCGCCCGGTACCGGATCACCCCGATCGGCATCGACCGCGAGGGCCGCTGGCAGCTCGCCGCCGAGGCGCAGGCCGCACTGGCGGAGGGACCGCACGCGCTGCCCGGCCGGCTCGACCCGTCAGGCGCGCCGGTCGATCCCACCGCGGTCGTGCACGCGGCGACCACCGGCGTCGCCGAGGCCGGTCCGCGTCCCACCGTGGTGATGCCGCTGCTGCACGGACCGATGGGCGAGGACGGCACCGTGCAGGGGCTGCTCGAGCTCGCCGGTGTGCCGTACGTGGGCTCCGGCGTGCTCGGTTCGTCGGTCGCGATGGACAAGGCGATGGCCAAGCAGGTGCTGGCGGCGAACGGGGTCGCGCAGGCGCGGTGGCGTGCGTTCCGCGAGCACGAGCTGACACCGGGGCTGCCCGCGCAGCTCGCCGACGAGCTCGGGCTGCCGCTGTTCGTGAAGCCGGCGAACATGGGGTCGTCGGTCGGGGTGAGCAAGGCGAAGACCGTGGAGCAGGTGCGCGACGCGATCCACGTCGCGCTCGCCTACGACGAGTGGGTCGTGGTGGAGGAGGCGATCACCGGCCGCGAGATCGAGGTCGCCGTGCTCGGCAATCTCGAGCCACGCGCCAGCGTGCCCGGTGAGATCGTGCCGGGCGCCGAGTTCTACGACTACGCGGACAAGTACCTCGACGACGGGTCGCAGGCGATCATCCCCGCCACGCTGTCCCCCGAGGCCACCGAGGAGGTCCGCCGGCTCGCCGTCGAGATCTTCCGAGCGCTGCGCTGCGAGGGCCTGGCCCGCGTGGACTTCTTCTACGAGGACGGTCCGGGTGGCCGCGGCTTCCTGTGCAACGAGGTGAACACGATCCCCGGGTTCACCCCGATCTCGATGTACCCGAAGCTCTGGATCGCGACCGGGGTGAGCTACCCCGAGCTGATCGACGAGCTGGTGCGGCTGGCGCTGGAACGCCACGCCCGCCGCCGCCGCAACACCCAGCGCTGACCATCCGAGTGCCAGCCGCCCGAGTGCCAGCCGCCCGAGTGTCAGCCGCCCGAGTGTCTAGGGGCGCAGGGCGGCGCGCAGGAACGCGAGCAGCTCGTCGCGCAGCTGGCGCAGGCCGGCGGTGGTGGGCTGCCAGCCGTTCACGCGCAGCGCCTCGGGCTCGGTGGCGATGCCCGTCACGGTGGCGTAGGCGAGGGCGGCGACGAGGCCGGGGTCGGCGCGCCGCAGCCGTCCGGCGTCCATCTCGGCCCGCAGGTAGGCGTGCGCACGGTCGGCGAGCGGCCGCAGCTGGTCGGTGAGCGTGGACGCCACCGGGGCGGGCAACCGTCCGACGTCGCGGATCAGGCCGAGCAGCGCCGGTCGCCGCACCGCCGGCCGGAACACGGCCCGCACGACGGCGTCGACGCGGTCGAGCGGGTCGTCGCCGCTCGCCCGCACGGCGGCCTCCACCACGACGATCAGCTCGTTCGCTGCCTGCACCAGCACGGCCTGCAGCAGCTCGTCCTTGCTCGGGAACCAGTAGAGCAACGTCTGCTTGGCCACCCCGACCTCGGCGGCGATCTGGTCGAGCGAGACGGCGTCGAACCCGCGCCGGCCGAACAGGTCGGTCGCCACGACCAGGATGCGGTCGCGCGTGGAAGGTCGGGCCGGTGCTCGCATCGTTCTCTACCATATGGTAGACAAGACGACCGTGATCAGCGAGAACCTCGCCGGCAAGCGCATCGCCATCACGGGCAGCACCGGCTTCGTCGGCACCGCGCTCGTCGAGCGGCTGCTGCGCAGCGTCCCCGACTGCGAGCTCGTCCTGCTCGTGCGCCCGAGCAAGCGCCACGACCCGGCCGAGCGCGTGCGTCGCGAGATCTTCAAGAACAACTGCTTCGACCGGTTGAAGACCCAGCTGCAGGGCACCGACGAGCCCTTCGACGCGATGGTCGCCCGGCGGGTGCACGCGATCGGCGGCGACGTCAGCACCGACGGCCTCGGCCTCGACGCCGCCGGCCGTGAGGTCCTGGCGCGCTGCGACGTCGTCATCCACTCCGCCGCCGCGGTGGCCTTCGACTCGCCGCTCGACTCCGCCGTGGAGATCAACCTGCTCGGCCCCGTACGCATCGCCGAGACCCTGCACACCCTCGGCGTGACCCCCCACCTCGTGGCCGTCAGCACCTGCTACGTCGCCGGCAACCGCCGCGGCAGCGCCCCCGAGGAGCTCGTGAGCGAAGGGCCGTTCGACCTCGGGCTCAACTGGCGCAAGGAGGTGCAGGCCGCCCGCCGCCTGCGCAGCGACCTCGAGGCCGCCAGCCGCGACCCCGAGCACCTGCGCGAGCTGCGCAAGGAGGCCCAGACCGAGCTCGGCGCCGCCGGCGCCCCGGCGCTCGCGGCCAAGACCGAACAGCTCCGCGAACGCTGGGTGAGCGACCAGCTCGTCGAGGCCGGTCGTGCCCGGGCGGCCAGCGTCGGCTGGCCGGACGCCTACGCCTACACGAAGGCGCTCGGCGAGCAGGCGCTCACCGAGGTGAAGGGCGACGTGCCGGTGTCGATCGTGCGCCCGTCGATCATCGAGTCCGCGCTCGCCGAGCCGTTCCCCGGCTGGATCCGCGGATTCCGCATGGCCGAGCCCGTGATCCTCAGCTACGCCCGCGGCCTGCTGAAGGAGTTCCCCGGCGTCCCCGAGGGCACGGTGGACGTGATCCCCGTCGACCTCGTGGTCGCGGCGATCATCGCCGTCGCCGCGATCGGCCCCGAGCAGGCGCCGCGCATCACGCAGGTGGCGAGCGGCGGCATCAACCCGCTGCGCTACCAGCTGCTCGTGGACAACATCCGCGCCTGGTTCAGCGAGCACCCGCTGTACGACGCCGAGGGCCAGCCGATCGACGTGCCCGAGTGGGTGTTCCCCACGCGCGGCAAGGTGCAGAAGCAGCTGAGGCGAGCCAAGGCGATCGCCGAGACCGCCGAGCGCACCCTGCAGGCACTCCCCCTCCGCGGCACCCAGGCGAGCTGGGCGGCCAAGCTCGAGGAGCGCAAGAACGACATCGACCGCGCCTGGGAGTACGTCCAGCTGTACGGCCTGTACACGGAGTGCGAGGCGATCTACCAGGTCGACCAGTTGATGGCGATCTGGGACGGTCTCGACGACACCGATCGCGAGCGGTTCAACCTCGACCCCCGCTCGGTGGACTGGGTGCGCTACATCACCACGATCCACCTGCCGTCGATCGTGCAGCACAGCCGGGCGAAGACCACCCCGGGCAAGAACCGCAACGACCGCACGGACCGCCTGCGCCGCTCGGTGCTCTCCCCGGAACGCCACCTCGCCGCGTTCGACCTGGAGAACACGCTCATCGCGTCGAACGTGGTGGAGAGCTACTCGTTCCTCGCCACCCGCCGTCTCAACGTGCCCGAGCGCGTGCGCTACGTGCTGCGCACGCTCGCCGAGGCTCCGGGCCTGTCGAGCCTCGACCGCAAGGACCGCGCCGACTTCCTGCGCTACTTCTACCGCCGGTACGAGGACGCCCCCGTCGGTCAGATCGACGAGGACTCGAAGGACCTGCTGCACCAGCTGATCCTGCTGAAGAGCTTCCCGGCGGGCATGCGTCGCGTGCGTGAGCACCGTGCGCTCGGGCACCGCACGATGCTGATCACCGGTGCGCTCGACTTCGCCGTCGAGGGCCTTCGGCCGCTGTTCGACGTGATCGTCGCCGCCGAGATGACGGTACGGCCCGACGGCACCTACTCGGGCGAGCTGAAGCAGGTGCCGCCGACGGGCGAGACCCGCGCCCAGGTGCTGGCGGACTACTGCCGCGCCGAGGGCCTGCGGCTCGAGGAGTGCATCGCGTACGCCGACTCCACGAGCGACCTGCCGATGCTGGAGTGCGTCGGGTTCCCCGTCGCGGTGAACCCCGAGACGCGGCTCGCGGCGATCGCCCGCAAGCGCGGCTGGCTGGTGGAGAACTGGAGCAAGTCGGCCGGCGCCCCCAAGCCGCTGCTGCCGATCGGCAACCTGCTCAGCGATCGCGAACGCAAGAAGGTGTTCTCGTGAGGGTCCGGTCATGAAGGCGCTGCAGATCGACAAGAAGCTCACCAAGCTCGGCATGGCGCGGATGCTCTCCGCGATCTCGCCGACGGCCGCGGCCAAGTGGGGTCCGCTCGAACTCGTGACGATGGATCCACCCGAGCTGCCCGCCGACGGCTGGCACCGGGTGCACACCCACCTCGCCGGCATCTGCGGCAGCGACCTCGCCACCGTCGAGGGCCGGGCGTCGGCCTACTTCGACGACTGGGTGAGCTTCCCGTTCGTGCCCGGTCACGAGGTCGTCGGCCACCTCGACGACGGCCGGCGCGTGGTGATCGAACCCGTGCTCGGCCACGCCGCCCGCGGGTTCGAGCCGCCGTTCGACGGTGCCGCACCGGGCGACGGCGACGACTACGCGCACCTGGTGACGGGCCGCCTCGAACCGGGCATCCAGATCGGGTTCTGCAACTCCACGTGCGGCGCCTGGGCGCCGCAGTTCGTGGCCCACGAGAGCCAGATCCACGAGATCCCCGACGCGATGACCGACGAGCAGGCCGTGCTCGTCGAGCCCGCCGCGGGCGGCATCCACGCCGCGCTGCTCACCTGGCCGATCATCTCCACCCTGGCCGGCGAGCCGGGTCAGGCGGAGGGTCGGCGGCCGGTCGTGGCCGTGCTCGGCGCCGGCACGATGGGCCTGTGCGCGATCGCCGGTCTGCGCCGCTACGTGCCCGGCGTGCAGATCGTCGTCGGCGCCCGCTACCCGCACCAGCAGTCGCTCGCCACCGCACTCGGCGCCGACATCGTCGTGAAGCCCGACGAGCTCGCCCGGGCCGTGCGCCGCGTCACCGGCAGCCACATGGTCGGCGACCACCTGTCGGGTGGTGCCGACGCCACGATCGACGCGGTGGGCAGCAGCGAGTCGATCGCCGACTGCCTGCGCTTCACCCGGCCACGCGGCCGAGTGGTGCTCATGGGCATGCCGGCCGAGGTGACCGTCGACCTCACCGGCCTCTGGCACCGCGAGACCCAGCTCGTCGGCGCCTACACCTACGGCACCGAGACGATGCCCGACGGCGGCCGGCGCCGCACCTTCGACCTCGCGATCGAGACCGCGCAGGCGATGGGCTTCGAGCGACTGCTGTCGGCCACCTACCGCATCGACGACCATGAGGACGCCGTCGCCCACGCAGCGGCCGCCGGTCGTCGCGGAGCCGTGAAGATCGCGTTCGACCTCCGTCCGGCACGCGCCGCCGGCAAGAAAGTGAGTGAGTGATGCCACGCCCCGGATTCGTCCTCGAGGTCGACCGGTCCACCCCGCCGGTGCTGTTCTGGCGCGGCGAGAACTTCAGCCTGGAGAAGCTGCCCGCCGGTCGCAGCCGCGTGATCTACCCACCGGAGCCGCTGAAGCCGATCGACGACGTCGACGGCGCGATCCGCCACGCGCTGCTGAACCCGATCGACCAGGACCCGCTGCCCGCACTGCTGTTCCCCGGCATGAAGCTCACGATCGCGTTCGACGACGTGAGCCTGCCGCTGCCGAAGATGCAGCGCCCGGACACGCGCCAGCGCGTGATCGAGGCCGTGCTCGACATGGCGGCCGACGCCGGTGTCGACGACGTGCACATCATCGCCGCGCTCGGCCTGCACCGCCGGATGCACGAGTACGAGCTGCGCCACGCGCTCGGCGATCGCATCTACGACGCCTTCCACCCGCGAGGCATGCTCTACCAGCACGACGCCGAGGACCACGGCAACCTCGCCGTGCTCGGTGAGACGGCCCACGGCGAGGTGCTGGAGATCAACAAGCGCGCCGCCGAGAGCGACCTGCTCGTCTACGTGAACATCAACTCCGTCCCGATGGACGGCGGCTGGAAGAGCGTGTGCACGGGCCTCGCCAGCTACCGCTGCCTCAGCGAGCACCACAACGGCCACACGCTGCAGCACACCCGCAGCCTGTCGGGTCACCGCGAGCACAGTGCACTGCACCAGAGCATCTGGCGGATGGGCAAGGTGCTGCGCGACAACGGCCCGAAGCTGTTCCAGATCGAGACGTCGCTCAACACCGACATGTTCCCGAAGCCGTTCGACTTCATCTCCAAGCGCGAGTGGGAGTGGACGGCGAAGGACCGGGCGACCTACCTGGCCACCACGAAGTCGCTCGAGCGCACGCCGCTGCGCCTCGCTCGCAAGATCTTCCACGGCATCCAGGCACCGCATCGGATGACGAGCGTGCAGGCCGGCGAGACCTCGGCCGTGCACGAGGTGACCCTGGAGCACGTGTACCGCCAGCAGCTCGTGCCGGTGGAGGGCCAGACCGACGTCCTCACGATGGGCATCCCGTTCGTGTGCCCGTACAACCCCGACGGGATCATGAACCCGATCCTGGTGATGTGCATGGGGCTCGGCTACCTGTTCAACATGTACCGCAACAAGCCGCTCGTGCGCGAGGGGGGCGTGATCATCTTGACCCACCCCACGTACCGCGAGTTCCACCCGGTGCACCACCCGAGCTACATCGACTTCTTCGAGCAGGTGCTGCCGGACACCACCGATCCCGTCGTGATGGGTCAGAAGTGGGAGAAGCAGTACGCCGAGGACGAGTGGTACCGCCACCTGTACCGCACCGGCAACGCCTACCACGGCGTGCACCCGTTCTACGCGTGGTACTGGGGTGCGCACGGCCAGCAGTGGGCCGGCAAGGTGATCATCGTCGGCGGTGACGCCCCCACGGTGCGCCGTCTCGGTTTCACCCCGGCCTCCACGATGGACGACGCGTTCGAGATCGCGAGCGACGTCGTCGGCCGCTCCCCCACCGTCACCCACCTGCACGTGCCCGCGCTGCTCGTCGCGGACGTGAGCTGAGGCGACGGGCCAGGACCGGAGGACGACCGATGGCCGACAAGCAGGGTCCCACCCCGGCGGCGCTGCGCCGCGCGGCGAAGGTCGGCGACGCCGTCACCGCGCCGCTGCGCACCGTGCTGAAGCCGACGGCGAAGCTCGGCTTCCCCTACCGCAGGCCCACCGTGCCGCGCGGTGTGGAGGTGCCGGAGGAGCCGTCGAAGCTCGGCGCCGACTACGACACCGACTGGGCGCGCCGGCCGCTCGCGAAGGCGGCCCGCACGGTGATCCACCGTGGTCCGCTGCAGCTCGCCGTCTCCGCGCTCGCGGACCCGGAGATCCTCGGGACCGACCGCCTCGACGACCTGGCGCGACTCGACGACGACGCCCCGCCGCTGATCTTCGCCCCCAACCACTACAGCCACCTCGACACGCTGCTGATGTCGGTGGCCGTGCCCGAGCCGTGGCGCGGCAAGCTGATGGTGGCGGCCGCGGCCGACTACTTCTTCGACAAGCGCTGGAAGGGCGCCGCATCCGCGCTCGCGCTCAACGCACTGCCGATCGATCGTGAGGTCACGGGCCGCAAGTCGGCCGACCTGATCCGTCGCCTGATCGAGGACGGCTACAGCCTCGTGATCTACCCCGAGGGCGGCCGCTCGCCGGACGGCTGGGGCCAGGAGTTCAAGGGCGGCGCGGCGTACCTGTCGATCCGAACCGGCGCCGCAGTGGTGCCGGTGTTCATCGACGGCACCGGGGCGATCTTCGGCAAGGGCATGAAGCGGCCGAAGCCGGGCACGTCACGCGTGGTCTTCGGACGCCCGCTGCGCCCGGAGGAGGGCGAGTCGACCCGCCGGTTCAACGCCCGCATCGAGGCGGCCGTCACCGCGCTCGGCGACGAGTCGCTGACCGACTTCTGGACCGCCCGACAGCGAGCGGCCACGCGGACGAACCCCAAGCTGACCGGGCCCGAGTACCACGGGTGGCGCCGGCAGTGGGCGCTCACCGAGCAGCGCAAGGTCGGTGACGTCGGCGTGCGCCGCCGGCAGAAGCGCCGCTGGCCCGACCTCGGCTGACCGACCCGCTGCCGGGCCAGACCGTACAGTTCCGGCCGTGTATCGACGTCGGTCCGGATCGAGCGCGGTCGCGGCGTCGGTCGCGTGCGTGTCCGTGATGGGTGTCGTGTTCCTGACGGGCTGTGGCGTGGACACCGACGGCCGTGCGAGCGCGGCCGCGCCGCCGAGCGCCCTCGCCCCTCCGGTGCTCGCGACCTCGACGCCCACCACGACCGCACCCACCACGACCGCACCCGCCGCCACCAGCACCACGTCCGCCACCAGCACCACGACCACGACGACCGCCCCACCTGCCCCACCTGCCCCACCTGCCCCACGCGACTGCTCGGGCACCCCGGTGGTGGTCTTCGGGAACTCGACCGACTCGGTGACCGGCACGAACCTCGCGGACCTCTCCAACGCGTGGCCGGCCTACCTGCAGGTCGTGATGTCGAGTGACCCGCGGCTCCGAGGCGTCACCATCCGGAACAACGCGAAGCCGGGCGTCACGATGCACGTCCCGAACCCCTGGAGCGACGCACCGGGTCAGCGCTGGACCGCCGACATCCCCGTCCTGTTCGCCGACGTCCCACCCGAGCAGCGGGCCGGGACGGTCGTGATCCTGGCGCCGAGCATCATCGACCTGCAGCTGCTCGAGGGTGACGTCGATACCGCGCTGCTCGGGTTCTTCGCGGCGGTCGAGCAACTCCGCGGACTCGGCATCGGCACGATCCTGACGCTGCCGATGAACCCGATCGTCGAGGACTCGCTCATGCGGTTCACCTACCCGTGGCTGCCCGAGCGGATGCAGGAGTTCAACGACCGCCTCGACGAACAGCAGCTGCTGCTCTACCCGACGTCACCGATCGCACGCGACGACGTCCGCCCGGCGCTCGGCGATCCGGTCTTCTACGACGACTTCCGGGGCATCGACCTGCAGGGCGCCGTGGTGGAGCCGGACGGGATGCACATCGACACCGACGGTGCTGCGGAGATCGCCCTGACGCTGGGTGAACGCCTCGGCGACCTGCTCGCGCAGGTCTGCGCCGAACCCGCCTGACGAACCCGCCCGACGAACCCGCCCGACGAACCGACGTCGGGGATCAGAGGAGGTCGGCGATGGCCGCCTCGAGTCGGGCCACCCGGGCGTCGAGCTCGGCGATGCGGGCCCGCAGCTCCGCCACCTCACCGGGTACTCCGGACTCCCCGCCCGGCTCCGCTCGCACCTCACCCGCCTCGGTCACCTGGCGCACCTCGTGCTGGTCGTGCGCCGCATGCTCGGCCGGCTCGTCGGCCACCAGTTGCTGCCAGCGCAGCTGGGTCTGACCCGGTCGGCGGTCGAGGCGGTGCGCCATGCCGAGCGACGCCAGGCGAGCGAGTGCCTGCTCCACCTCCTCGAGCGACGCGAACGGGTGCTGGCGCTCGGTGCGCGTGCGCAGCTCGGACACCGTCTGCGGCCCGCGCAGCATCAGCACCGACAGCACCGCGAGCAGCGCCGGCGCGGCTGCGTCGTCCTCGTCGAACTGCCAGGCCTCGTCGGCGACGTGCCGGTGGCGCGTGACGCCGCGCCCGTGTGTGGGGTGCACCAGCCGCACCAGCCCGGCGGCCTTGAGTGATCGCACCGCGGACTCCACCTCGTGCTCGGTGAGCTGCATCACCGGCTCACGCGACGTCGTCTGGTTGCACGCGCCGATGAGCGCCAGCAGCGTGAGCGGGTACTGGTCGGGCACCGTGCGCTGCTTCTCGATCAGGCAGGCCAGCACGCGGCCCTCCACGGGGGTCAGCGGGGTCGTCACCACGGCGGACGACGCTAGCGCCGAGCGACCTGCAAGGATTCGTCGCATGATCCGACTGCGGCAGGTGGCGCTCGTCGCACGCGACCTCGAGCTGACCACCGACTTCCTCCGCCACGTCCTCGACGTCGACGTGTGCTTCCGAGACCCCGGTGTGGCCGAGTTCGGCCTCCACAACGCGTTGCTCCTCGTCGGCGACCAGTTCCTCGAGGTCGTGGCACCCACGCGGCCCGCCACCACGGCCGGGCGGCTGCTCGACAAGCGCGGCGTCGACTGCACCGGCTACATGGCGATCTACGAGGTGGACGACCTCGACCGTCGGGAGGAACACCTCACGGCGTCCGGGGTGCGGGTGGTGTGGCGCGGCGACCTGCCCGACATCCGCGGCCGCCACCTGCACCCGAGCGACGTCGGCGGGACCCTCGTGAGCATCGACCAGCCGGTCCCCAACGGCGCGTGGCGCTGGGGTGGCCCCAGCTGGCCGGCACACGTCCACACCGACACCCGTGTGGTCACCGGCATCGCCGGGGTCCGCATCGGCGCGAACGATCCGGCGGCGATGCGGGCGCGGTGGAGCGAGCTCGGCCTCGACCACGCGGTGTCCTTCCACCCGGCGGGCGAGCACGGCGAGGGGATCGACGCGCTCGACCTGGTGGCCACCGATCGCGCCCGCGCCGGTGAGGTGCAGCTCGTCGACGGGTTCGCGGTCCACTTCGTCTGACGCTCCCGACCATGCGCGCGGGCTGGGCGCGGCAGGTGCCTGGGCGGTGCTGCGCGAGACCGGCGGCGACCTGCGGCTCGTCGCCCAGTTCGGCCGCCGGGCCCTGGTCGTCGCCGCGCCGCTCAGCGTCAGCAGGGGACGTTGATCTCGACGCCGACGATGAACGAGCGGTAGCCCTGGGTCTGGGTGTTCGCGGCGTCCAGCTCGGCGACGGTCGTGTTCAGCTTCTGCGCCACGAGGCCCGGGTAGTCGTTGGCCTCGATCGTGTAGGTGCCGCACGCCTCGGCCTCGGGCACGGTGGTCGTGGTCGTCGTCGGCGGCGTGGTGGGCGGCGGCGTCGTGGTGGGCGCAGCCGGCTGGCCCGGGACGGTGGTCACCACCGGGCCCGGATCGGGCGGCACGCCCGGCACGGTGGCCCCGGCCGGGATGCGGATGGTGGCGCCGACGCCGGGCCACTCGGGCACGATCCCGTTGGGCTGCAGCGTCCAGTTGTTGATCGCCATCAGCTCCTCGAACGGGACGTTCCACTTGTTCGCGATGGTGAACGGGTAGTCGTCCTGCTGAATGACGTACTCCGTCTCGTAGGCGAGCACGGAGCCGGGGGCGTCGGGGGCGGTGGTGACGGGCACGGCGGTGCTGGGTGCCGGCGCGATCGTGACGTAGTTGGTGGCGCCCACGCGGACCGTCGTGGTGTTGGTGCTGGCGGTGTCGGAGCCGCAGGACACCAGGCCCACCGACGCGGCGGCCAGCACCATGCCCATCCCGACGAACGTCGTCATCTTCTGCGTCCGCACCCTCATCGTTGGCACCCTCATCGTTGGCAACCTCATCGTCGGCAACTTCTGCGTGGGCCACTTCACGACGGGCCAGGCTAGGGCGTCAGGTCACACAAGTGGTCGCGCGCTCGGCGCGATCGGCGCCGGCAGCGACGTGTCGCCCATCAGCCATTCGTCGACGTGCGACGCGCAGGCACGCCCCTCGGCGATCGCCCACACGATGAGGCTCTGCCCACGACCCATGTCGCCGCACACGAACACGCCCGGCACGTTGGTCTGGAAGTCGTCGCCGCGGGCGATGTTGCCGCGGGCGTCGAGCCGGACGCCGAGCTGGTCGAGCCAGCCGCCCTTCTCGGGTCCGACGAAGCCCATCGCGAGGAAGACGAAGTCCGCGGGCAGCTCGCGATCCGAGCCCTCCACCTTCTCGAACTTCCCGTTCACCATCTGCACCTCGTGGATCAGCAGGGCACGCACGTTGCCGTTGCCGTCGTCGACGAAGCGCTCCGTGTTCACGCTGTAGATCCGCTCGCCGCCCTCCTCGTGGGCCGACGTCACCTTGTACGTGAACGCGAACGTGGGCCACGGGTTGCCCGGCGAGCGCGTCTCCGGCGGGCGGGGCATGATCTCGAGCTGGGTGACGCTGGCGGCACCCTGGCGGTGGGCCGTGCCGAGGCAGTCGGCGCCGGTGTCACCGCCGCCGATGATCACGACGTGCTTGCCGGCCACGTCGATCGGCGAGTGCTCGAGGTCGCCCTCCTGCACCTTGTTCGCGAGCGGCAGGTACTCCATCGCCTGGTGGATGCCGCGCAGCTCGCGTCCGGGCACCGGCAGGTCACGCCACGCGGTGGCGCCGGCGGCGAGCACGATCGCGTCGTACGACGCGAGCAGCACCTCGATGTCGACGTTCTCGCCGACGGTGGCGTTGGTGCGGAACTCGGTGCCCTCGGCCTCCATCTGCGCGAGGCGACGGTCGAGGTGGTGCTTCTCCATCTTGAACTCGGGGATGCCGTAGCGCAGCAGGCCACCGATGCGATCGGCACGCTCGAGCACGATCACCTCGTGGCCCGCTCGCGTGAGCTGCTGGGCGGCGGCGAGACCAGCGGGCCCGGAACCGATCACCACGAGCCGCTTGCCGGTGCGCACCGTCGGTGGCTGCGGAACGACCCAGCCCTCGTCCCAGGCGCGGTCGATGATCTCGACCTCCACCTGCTTGATCGCCACCGGGTCGGCGTTGATGCCGAGCACGCACGCCGACTCGCACGGCGCCGGGCAGAGGCGGCCGGTGAACTCGGGGAAGTTGTTCGTGGCGTGCAGGCGGTCGATCGCGTCGCGCCAGTGCTCGCGGTACACGAGGTCGTTCCAGTCGGGGATCAGGTTGCCGAGCGGGCAGCCGTTGTTGCAGAACGGGATGCCGCAGTCCATGCAGCGACCCGCCTGCAGCTTCAGCGTCTCGGTCGGGAAGTCCTCGTAGACCTCCTTCCAGTCCTTCAGGCGGAGCGTCACGGGGCGCCGCACCGGCGTCTCGCGCTGCCACTTCAGGAATCCGGTCGTCTCACCCACGGCTCGCCTCCATCACGCGCTCGAGGGTGGCGGCCTGGTCGAGCCCCTGCGCCTCGGCATCCTTCATCACCTGCAGCACCCGCGCGTAGTCGCGGGGCATCACCTTCCGGAACGACTCGGCGGTCACCGGCCAGTCCGCCAGCACGCGCCCGGCCACCGCCGACCCCGTGTGCGCGAGGTGCGCCGACACGGTCGCGTGCAGGAACGCACGATCGTCGTCGTCGAGCGGCTGGAGGTCGACCATCTCGCGGTTCAGCTTCGCCTCGAACACGCCGGCGGGGTCGTACACGTAGGCGATGCCACCGCTCATGCCGGCGCCGAAGTTGCGGCCGGTCGCGCCGAGCACCACCACGCGACCACCGGTCATGTACTCGCAGCCGTGGTCGCCGACGCCCTCCACCACCGCCGTGGCACCGGAGTTGCGCACGCAGAAGCGCTCGCCCACCACACCGCGCAGGAAGATCTCACCACCCGTCGCTCCGTAGCCGATGACGTTGCCGGCGATCACGTTCTCCTCGGCGGCGAAGGTGGCCTCGCGGTCCGGACGGACGATCACCCGCCCACCCGACAGGCCCTTGCCGACGTAGTCGTTGGCGTCGCCCTCGAGTTCGAGCGTGATGCCCGTCGGGACGAACGCCCCGAAGCTCTGGCCCGCCGAGCCGCGGAACTTCACGCGGATCGTGTCGTCGGGCAGACCGGCACCGCCGTACTTCCGGGTGACCGCGTTGCCGAGCATGGTGCCGACGGTGCGGTTGACGTTGTGGATCGGCAGCCCGAACTCCACCCGTTCGCCGGTCTCGATCGCAACCTTGGCCTTCTCGATCAGCACCTGGTCGAGCGCCTCGTGGAGGCCGTGGTCCTGCGGCACGCTGCTGGTCATCGTCTGCTGGTACGGGTTCTGCGGCGCGGCCAGGATCGGCGAAATGTCGAGGCCCTTCGCCTTCCAGTGGCGGATGGCCTGCTTGGTGTCGAGCACCTCGACGTGGCCGATCATCTCGGCGAGCGTGCGGAAGCCCAGCCGGGCCATCCACTCGCGCACCTCCTCGGCGATGTACTCCATGAAGTTCACGACGAACTCGGGCTTGCCGCTGAACTTCGCGCGCAGCTCCGGGTTCTGCGTGGCCACGCCCACCGGGCAGGTGTCGAGGTGGCAGACGCGCATCATGATGCAGCCGCTCACCACGAGCGGGGCGGTGGCGAAGCCGAACTCCTCGGCGCCGAGCAGCGCGGCGATGACCACGTCGCGGCCGGTCTTCATCTGGCCGTCGGCCTGCACGACGATGCGGTCGCGCAGCCCGTTGAGCAGCAGCGTCTGCTGGGTCTCGGCGAGGCCGAGCTCCCACGGGGCACCGGCGTGCTTGAGCGACGTGAGCGGCGAGGCGCCCGTGCCGCCGTCGTGGCCGCTGATGAGCACCACGTCGGCCTTCGCCTTGCTCACCCCCGCGGCCACCGTGCCGACACCGACCTCGGCGACCAGCTTCACGTGCACGCGGGCCGCCGGGTTCGAGTTCTTCAGGTCGTGGATGAGCTGCTTGAGATCCTCGATCGAGTAGATGTCGTGGTGCGGCGGCGGGCTGATGAGGCCCACGCCCGGCGTGGAGTGCCGGGTCTTCGCGACCCACGGGTACACCTTGTGGCCGGGCAGCTGGCCGCCCTCACCGGGCTTCGCGCCCTGGGCCATCTTGATCTGGATGTCGTCGGCGTTCACCAGGTACTCGCTGGTCACGCCGAAGCGGCCGCTCGCCACCTGCTTGATCGCGCTGCGCCGCTCGGGGTCGTACAACCGGTCGGCGTCCTCGCCGCCCTCACCGGTGTTGCTCTTGCCGCCGATGCTGTTCATCGCGATCGCCAGGGTCTCGTGCGCCTCGGCACTGATCGAGCCGTAGCTCATCGCGCCGGTGCTGAACCGCTTCACGATCTCGCCCACCGGCTCGACCTCGTCGATCGGCACCGCCGGACGCACGCCCTCGCGCAGCTCGAACAGGCCGCGCAGGGTGGCGAGCTTGCGCGACTGGTCGTCGACGAGCTTCGTGTACTCCTTGAAGACGTCGTAGCGGCCGGCGCGCGTGGCGTGCTGCAGCTTGTACACGGTCTCCGGGTTGAAGAGGTGCACCTCGCCCTCGCGGCGCCACTGGTACTCGCCGCCGAGCTCGAGCTTGCGGTGGGCCCGCTCCGTGGGCCGGCTCGGGTGCGCCGTGCGGTGCCGCTCGGCGACCTCCTTCGCGAGCTCCTCGAGGCCGATGCCGCCGAGGCGGCTGACGGTGCCGGTGAAGTACTCGTCCACCAGGTCGCGGCCGAGGCCGATCGCCTCGAAGATCTGGGCACCGGTGTAGCTCGCGACGGTGCTGACACCCATCTTGCTCATCACCTTCAGCACGCCCTTGCCGGCGGCCTTGATGTAGTTCTTGATCGCCTTCTTCGGGTCCATCCCGCCGAGGTTGTGCAGGTTCTGGGCGATCATGTCCTCGATCGACTCGAACGCGAGGTACGGGTTGATCGCCCCTGCGCCGTAACCGATCAGCAACGCCATGTGGTGCACCTCGCGGGCGTCGCCGCACTCCACGATCAGGCCCACCTGGGTGCGCTTCTTCTCGCGGATCAGGTGGTGGTGCACCGCGGACGTGAGCAGCAGGCTCGGGATCGGCGCGTAGACACTGTCGCTGTTGCGGTCGCTGAGCACGATCACGCGGGCACCGTCGTCGATCGCCTTGCTCACCTTGGAGCGCACGGCGTCGAGCGCACGCTGCATCGCGAGCCCACCGCCCGACACGCGGTACAGCCCGCTCACCTCGACGGCGCGCAGCTGCGGGTACTGCCCGTCGTCGTCGATGTGGATGATCTTGGCGAGCTCGTCGTTGTCGATGATCGGGAACGGCAGGGCGAGCTGCCGGCAGCTCGCCGGGCCGGGCACGAGCAGGTTCGCCTCGGGGCCGACCGAGCTGCTCACCGCGGTGACGACCTCCTCGCGGATCGCGTCCAGCGGCGGGTTGGTCACCTGCGCGAAGAGCTGCTGGAAGTAGTCGAACAGCAGCCGCGACTTCTCGCTGAGCACGGCGATCGGCGTGTCGGTGCCCATCGAACCGATCGGCTCCGCGCCGCTCGCCGCCATCGGGGCGACGATGAGCTTGAGCTCCTCGTGGGTGTAGCCGAACATCTGCTGACGGCGCAGCACGCTGTCGTGGCTGAACACGACGTGCTCGCGGTCGGGCAGGTCGCCGAGCTCGGTCATGCCGTCCTCGAGCCAGGCGGCGTAGGGGTGCGCGGCGGCGAGCTCGCGCTTGATCTCCTCGTCGTCGACGATGCGGCCCTGCGCGGTGTCGACGAGGAACATGCGACCCGGCTGCAGGCGGCCCTTGCGCACGACCTTCGACGGCGGCACCTCGATCACGCCGACCTCGCTCGCGAGCACCACGAGGTCGTCGTCGGTGACCCAGTAGCGGCTGGGGCGGAGGCCGTTGCGATCCAGCACGGCACCGATCAGGGTGCCGTCGGTGAACGACACGCACGCCGGACCGTCCCACGGCTCCATGAGCGAGGCGTGGAACCGGTAGAACGCCCGCTTGTCGGCGTCCATCGTGTCGTGGTTCTCCCACGCCTCGGGGATCATCATGAGCATCGCGTGCGGGAGGCTGCGGCCGCCGAGGTGCAGCAGCTCGAGCACCTCGTCGAAGCTGGCCGAGTCGCTGCCACCGGGCGTGCAGATCGGGAACGCACGCTCGAGGCCGGGCAGCAGGTCGCTCGCCAGCATCGCCTCACGGGTGCGCATCCAGTTGCGGTTGCCCTGCACGGTGTTGATCTCGCCGTTGTGGGCGATGAACCGGTACGGGTGCGCGAGCGGCCAGCTCGGGAAGGTGTTCGTGCTGAAGCGGCTGTGCACGAGCGCGAGGGCGCTCTCCACCCGCTCGTCGGCGAGGTCGGGGTAGAACTCGCCGAGCTGCGGCGTGGTGAACATGCCCTTGTAGACGAGCGTGCGGCTGCTGAACGACGGGAAGAAGGTGCTCTGCTCGACCGGCAGCTCGTGCTCCACGCGCTTGCGGGCGATGTACACCTTGCGGTCGAGATCGATCCCGGCAGCGCCGGCGGGGTCGGTCACGAACAGCTGCTTGAAGCTCGGCATCACGGCGCGGGCGGTGGAGCCGAGGCACTCGGGACGCACCGGCACCTCGCGCCAGCCGAGCACGCGGAGCCCCTCGTCGGCCATGATCGCCTCGATCGACGCCTGGGCCTTCTCGGCGTCGATCGCGTCCGCCGGCAGGAAGGCGATGCCCACCGCGTACGAACCGGCGGCCGGGAGCTCGAAGCCCGCCACGGCCCGCAGGAACGCGTCGGGCACCTGGATCAGGATGCCGGCACCGTCACCGGAGTCGGCCTCGGCGCCGGTGGCACCGCGGTGCTCCATGTTGCAGAGCGCGCCGATGCCCAGGTCGACGATCGAACGGCTGGCGACGCCCTTGATGTTCGCCACGAACGACACACCGCAGGCGTCGTGTTCGAAGCGCGGGTCGTACAGACCCGACGCAGGGGGGAGATCGGAACGCATGTTGTCGGCTCCACAAGAGTCATCGCCGTCGGCGGCGAACGGGCTGGAGTGGCGCCGAGACAACGTTGGCTCGGACGGTGACGCGCATGTTACGCAACCGCGCGCCACACCGCCAACCGATTGCGGTCCACCCGTGCGTCACAGCACGAGATCGACTCCCGGTCGGCGACGATCGATGAGCAGGAGCAGCTCTGCGATGATGCCGTCGAGGTCCTCCAGGTCGCTCCACCAGACCTCCACGATCTCCCAGCCGAGTTGCCGGAGCCTGCGCTTGCGCCGAGCGTCGGCCGCTCGAGCGGTGGGCGTGGCGTGCCACCGCCAACTCTGGCACTCGACACCGATCTTCAGCGCCGGCCATGCGAGATCGAGTTCGGCGAGCAGGACGCCGGCAACGTCTCGCACGGGGTACTCGTCGACCAGGGGCACTCCGCATCCGGCCAGCGTCCGTTTGGCGAGGCGCTGGAACCAGCTTCTCGGGAGCGGTCGGTCGACGCGCTCGTCGAGCAGCCGCATCACGACGGACGGGCCGGCGACCCCTCGTCGTCGCCACTGTGAGGACACCTGACGGATCCAGGTCGGCGAGTCGCCGCGGCGCAGCATCGAGTCGAGGGCCTTCCCCGCGGCCTCCGTGCCATCGTCGGCCGTCACCTGCAACAGCGCGACCGGTCGGATCACGCACCGGAAACCGTCGACGACGGTGCACTGCTGCGGACGGAGTGCGCTCGACCGACGTCCGATCGCTCCGGGCGGCAGCACACGCGGCCGGAGCACACCCGGGAAGCAGACGACCACACGCTCGTCGTCGATGTAGCCGTCCATCCGATGGACGCGAGCCGCCGTCGCGTGACCCAGTGCCGCCGGCGCGGGCGACACGAGCAGAGCCGCCCGACAGCGCCGGCGCCACGACCGGTCGAGCCCGGCGACTCCCACGACCCCGCGAACCACCGGCTCCCACTCACCGGTGTCGAGCCGTGTCCGGACCTGCGCTCGGGTGAGTCCGAGTTCGAGGAGTTGGGCGACGGCGGCCATTCCGTCCTGGGACGTCATGAGGCGCGCCGCCTCGCGTCGACGGTGATCGTTCACACCGGCAGAGATGCACATCGAGATGAGGTGATCGGAAGGCGGATCGCGATCTCGACCGGATCGTGGCGGCTCAGCAACCACGATCCGGTCGAGATCGCACCAAGCTGTTCATGGGCTGGCAGGATGGGCACGTGAGCACGCCGCCTCCTCCGCCGCACGGCGACGCCCCGCCCCCGGGCTGGCAGCAATCTCCGTCCTGGCAGCAGCCGTCGGGTTGGCAGCAGCCGTCGGGTTGGCAACAGCCGCCGGGCTGGCAGGGGCCGGGATGGTCGGCACAGCCCTGGGCCGGGGCCGGACCGACCAGGGAACACCCGCAGGGCACCACGGTGCTGGTCCTCGGCGTCCTGAGCCTGGTCGCGTGCGGCATCCTCGGCCCGTTCGCCTGGCGCATGGGCAACGCCACCCTCCGCGAGATGGACGCGCAGCCGGAGGTCGTCTGGACCAACCGCAGCAACGTCACCGCCGGGCGGATCTGCGGCATGATCGCCACCGCCCTGATCGCCGTCGGCGTCGCGTTCTTCCTGCTCTGGCTGGTGTTCGCCGTCGCCGTGTTCAGCTCACTGTGACGTCTCGCGCTGCGGGCGCGTCGACCTGCGGAGCCGTGCAGCATCGCCGGCGGCTCCAGGACCGTGTTCCAGTGGCGAGTCGTACCGGACGGTGTCGTCGTCCGGACGCAGACGTGCAGTCGAACACCACGTCGGGTCAGGTCGGCGCCACACCTCGGCGCACCGCATCGAGGGCGTCCTGACCGCTGAGACCCAACCGTTCCAACTCGGCCAGGTAGCGGCGGGTCGCCTCGGCAACGCGAGCCGCCACCGCCGATTCACCGCCGGCGCCGATGTCGAGCACCGTCGTGCCGGCCCTGCCGTCGGCTCGCACCAGTCCCTCTTCCTCGAGCGCCCGATACGCACGCACGACCGTGTTCTTCGCGATGCCGAGGTCCCCGGCGAGCTGCCGCACGGTCGGCAGCTGCGTCCCGGCCGTGATCGCTCCTGAACGGATCTGCTCGGACAGTTGCATCCGCAACTGCTCGAACGGCGGCACTGGTGACGACGAGTCGATCGAGACGACGTTCACGCCCGTCTCCAACGCACCCGCTCGACGTTCCAGGTCTCCTGCCGAGCGAGGAACCACCAGCACGCCACTCCGAACCAGGGACCGAACACGAACACGAGCAACCCGGGCAGACCTCCGGGCAGCACCTCGTTCAGCGCCACCGACGAGCCGAACAACGACATCGCCACCGCTGCGCCGACGAGATGGTGCGCACCATCGGCCCGCAGTGCTTCGTCGAGCTGTCGGTCCATTCCGGCGACCGCGAGCAGCGGCCGGTCGACGATGGCACGCATCCCCACGAGCGCGAGCACGAGTGCGACCACGGTCCACGCAGCCGCCACTGCTGCCACCCGCCCATCGGTCGAGGGGTGACGCGAGCGATCGGAGAGCACCGCCGCGGCAGCCAGGACCGCGACGCCCGACGAACCGGTCAACAACGAGCGCCAGTGGTCACCGACGTAATGGCCCCACTTCCGCCGCTCCAGCGCAGCGAGCCGAGCGCCACGCGGACGCTGCACGACGACGAGCTCGCTGATCAGCGTCCCGAGTGCCGCTGCGATCAGCGCGATCAACGGGGTGTTCCATCCGAGGAACACGACGGCGGTGAACCCGGAGTGTTCGGGCGCGACCATGCCGACGAAGGTCGGCGTCCAGGCCACCCCCATGCCGAGACCGACGGCGGCCCAGCGTGCGCGGCGAGCGCGACACAGCCGAGCCCGGATCCACTCCCGACGAGGATGATCCATCGCCACGTCGTATCGGAGCGACCAGCGGTCGAGCATCTCATCGGTGTACGGGCCCGAGGCGCCCGCGACGATGACCACGATCAGCCAACTCCAGAGCGCGATCGCCATCCAGCCGGGATCGACGCCGACGAACTCGGCGAGCACGAGGCCGAGGCCGAGGATCACTGCGTAGCCGAGAAAGACCGTTCGGGACCGCACCAGCTCATTGTCGCAACACGTTGCGACAAAAGCAAGATCCCCTCCCCCGCCGGAAGGCGGGTCAGGCGTCGACGAAGTTGGCGGCGCGCTTCTCGAAGTTCGACATGACGGCCTCCACCTGGTTCGGCTTGCCGATCAGCGAACCGATGATCCGGCGCTCGGCCTCGAACTGGCTCGCCGCCTGCTCGTGGAGCAGGCCGTTGATGAGCTGCTTCGCGCCGCGCACGGCGTCGGGGCTGCGACCGGCGATCTCCGCGGCCATCGCCATTGCATCCTCGTACGGCGTCTCGGACAGCTTGGTGGCGAGCCCGATCGCGTGTGCCTCACGACCGTCGAACACGCGGGCGGTGAACACGAGCTCCTTCGCGATGTCGGCGCGCACGAGCTGCGACAGCATCAGCGAGCCGGTCATGTCGGGCACGAGGCCCCAGTGGATCTCACGCACGCTCAGCTGCGTGTCGGGATGGACGATGCGGATGTCGGCACCGAGCGCGATCTGGATCCCGCCGCCGAGCGCGTGGCCGTGCACGGCCGCGATCACCGGCACCGGCACCTCCTGCCACACCCAGCACACCTGCTGGCCCAGGTGAGTGATCCGCCCGGGCGCCATCGACCCGGGGTTGCCGTCGCCGTTGCCACCGCCGCCGTTGCCACCACCGGCACCGCCGCCTCCGGCCATCTGCGTGAAGCTCGAGAAGTCGAGGCCGGCGCAGAACGACGACCCCTCACCGCTCAGCACCACCACGCGCACACCCGGCTCGGTCTTCAGTCGCTCGCCGGCCTCGGCGAGCGCGGTGAACATCGCACCGTCGAGCGCATTGCGCTTGTCGCTGCGGATCATCTTCACGTCGGCGATGCCGTGCGAGATCGAGATGTGGACGCGGCCTGCGAGCTGATCGGACATGGCCAGAGTCTGTCAGCGCCGCGCGGCGCGGCGTGCACTCAGCGGTCGCGCGTCACGCCTCAGCGCTTGACGGCCTGCAGCGTGTACGAGCACGGCAACCGCTCGGGCTGCTCGCGGAGGCGGAACTCGCCGTCGTCGCCCTGCACCATCGCGTCGCCGGCCACGTTCCACGGCAGCGAGTCGTGCTCCTCGAACGCGGTGATCTGCATCCCGGCGTCCCACAGCGCGTTGAAGATCTCGGCGAGACCGTGGTTGAAGTGCACGATGTCCGGCGACGAGACCGGCTCGTCGTGCGGGACGTAGGTGTCGGCCTCGTGGAACACGGTGCCGCCCTCCACCGCGAAGTACGGGAACTCGATCACCAACAGCCCGTCCGGGCGGGGGTCGCACAGGCTCCACACCACCGGGTGACCTTCGCGGATGAAGAGGCGGCCGCCGGGTCGCAGCAGGTCGGCCACGACTCGCGCCCAGCGGCGGATGTCCGGCAGCCAGCAGATCGCACCGATCCCGGTGTACACGAGGTCGAACCGGCCCGCGCCCAGCACCTCCACCGCGCCGTACACGTCCCCCTCGACGTACTCGACCTCCTGGCCGCCGTCCGCGGCGAGGCGGCGGGCCACCTCGAGCGCCGGTCCGGAGAAGTCGAGCCCGGTGGTGCGGGCGCCGAGACGTGCGAGCGAGATCGTGTCCGTGCCGATGTGGCACTGGAGGTGGACGGCGTCGAGGCCGGTGACGTCACCGAGGCGGGGCAGGTCGAACCGCACCACCTGCGACAGGTACGTGGGGTCCTCCCGGAAGGATTCCAGCCCGTACCCCGCCTCGTGCAGGGGCACGCGGGCGTTCCAGTTGGCCAGGTTGATCGACAGGTAGTCGCCGGCGGTCATGTGAGCAGCCTGTCACCGGCGCTGGTCCGGTGGCGAGGACGTCGCTCACTTGCGCAGCGGCCGACCCTGGGAGTCGGAGACCGAGTTGGTCGCGATGCGGATGATGTCGATCAGCGCCCAGATGCCCAGTCCACCGCACGTGAACAGCTTCGCCAGACCCAGCCCCGTGTTCCCGAGGTAGAACTGGTCGACGCCGAGGCTGCCGAGCAGCACCGAGAGGATCAGCGCCGTGGTCCAGTCCTTGTCGGAGAACACTCCCGGCAGTTGGGCGAGCGGGAACCAGCCGCCGGAGGCGGCCCGCACCTGTGTCGACGCGGTCACCTGCTTCGCGATCGCCATCGACTGCAGGTGCGCGTGGGTGTAGGGACCCATCTCCTGCCCGAGGGTGCTGATCCAGAACGCGTCGCCGGAACCGGCACCGCCGAACGCACCGGGGCCTGGACCCCACGCCCCGCCGGGAGCTCCGGCGCCACCGGGGGCGCCGAAACCGGCGGCCGGCACCGGACCCGGCCCGGCCGGCGCGTGACGGTGCTCGGTCCACGATGCACCGTCCCAGTAGCGCATGCCGCCGGGACGATCCGTGTCGGGGTACCAGCCGGCGGCGGGGCCGCGGCCGGCGTCGGGCTGCTGGGACATCGGCGGGATGGTAGTCCTCGTCCACGGCGACGGCGGACGGGCGGCGGTGACACACTCGGCACGTGATCAAGCTGAACCTCTCCGCCGACGACGTCCTCACCACCACGCGCGCAGTGCGCAAGCGACTCGACTTCGACACCCCGGTCGAGCGCGAGGTGATCGAGGAGTGCCTCCAGATCGCGCTCCAGGCGCCCACCGGCTCGAACAGCCAGGGCTGGCAGTGGATCATGGTGGAGGACGCCGCGACCAAGAAGGCGCTGGCCGACATCTACGCCCACAACTTCTCGATCTACGCCGGCAGCGCCCGCTCGAACACGTACCAGCCCGGCGACCTGCGCTACGAGCAGAAGGACAAGATCACCGAGTCGGCCACGTACCTCACGGAGAACTTCCACCGCGTGCCCGTGATCATGGTGCCCTGCATCATGGGCGACCTCGACCGCGCGCCCACCTTCCAGGCGGCGTCCGCCTGGGGGTCGCTGCTGCCGGCGGTGTGGAGCTTCATGCTCGCCGCCCGCGAGCGCGGCCTCGGCACGGCGTGGACGACGATCCACCTGATCGGCGACGGCGAGCGGCAGGCCAAGGAGCTGCTCGGCATCCCCGACGGTGTCACCCAGGCGGGCATGTTCCCCATCGCCTACACGATCGGCACCGACTTCAAGCAGGCCAAGCGCCTGCCGCTCGACCCGATCCTGCACTGGGACCGCTGGTGACGGCCTGACCGGTCGGCCTCGGGCCGATCGCACGACCGAGCGACACACGGGAGGAGGAACCATGGTCGCCGAGTTGCAGACGGACGACGCCGGCGCGGCGCGTGCCGCCACGTGGGCCCGTCAGGAGGGGTTCGCCTACCGGTTCGACTGGGGACCCAACGGCCTGCGGACGCTCGCGCCGGTGGCCGACGTCGTCGTGGTGGTCGATGTCCTGCGGTTCACGAGCGCCGTGAGCGCCGGGGTCGAGCAGGGGTGCACGGTGTTCCCGTACCGCTGGGCCGACGACGGGGCGGCCGCGTACGCCGCGGAGCGCGACGCCGTGCCGGCCGGTCACCGCGAGCGGGGCGAGCCCTCGCTGTCCCCCACCGACCTGCTCGCCCTCGACGCGCCGATCCGGCTCGTGCTGCCGTCCCCCAACGGCTCCGCGCTCGCCTTCGCGGCACGCGACC
>WLDE01000319.1 GCA_009704985.1 Actinomycetota bacterium
GAAGATGTCGGCGGGCAGGTCGATGATCGCCGTGCCTCGTTCCTTCTGCACCGTGATCCGGCGACCTGCGGACTCCGGGATCGTGGTGCGCAGACCCCGACCGATGTCGCTCGGCGGCCCCTCGAGCAGCGCGGCCAGCACCTGTGCCGGAGCCGCCGGACTCGCGAGCGGCACCGACACCGAGTTCAGCTGGCTGCCGGCGACGAAGTAGACGCGCACGAGCTCGGTCGGGATCTCGGTCGTGGTGGTCAGGGCGATGGTGGAGCTGGTGGCGACGATCGTCGTCGGTGGCACCGTGGTCGACGTGGTGGTCGTGGTCTGGTCGAGGTCGAACTGGATGTCGTCGCCACCGATCTGCTCGAACTCGCTCGACTGGGGCAGCCCGCACGCGGCGAGCGTGATCGGCCCGACGAGCAGTGCGATCGCTCCGATCGACGTCATGGCGCGGGAACGGTGCTGCATCAGGCCACCTCGTTGAACGACACGACGAACCGGGCGCCGCCGCCCGCCCGGTCCTCCACCCACGCCTCGCCGCCGTGTGCGTGCGCGTGCTCGGCGACGAGCGACAGCCCGAGACCGGTGCCGACCTTGTGCCGTGCGGCGCTGCCACGCGCGAAGCGCTCGAAGATCCGCGCCCGCTCGCCGCGTGCGACCCCGGGACCGTTGTCCTCCACGGCGAGCAGGATGCCGTGTCGCCCTCGCGGTTCGACCGTCACCCGGGTCGGGCCGCCGCCGTGCTGGTTCGCGTTGTCGAGGAGGTTCGCCAGGATCCGCTCGAAGCGGAGCTTGTCGACCTGCACCGTGGTGGGCACTTTGCGACCGATCTCGATCGGCACGTCGCCGAAGCCGTAGCGCAGGGCGATGCGGGTGACGAGCTCGTCGATCGCCACGCCCTCCCGGTGCAGTTCGGTGGAGCCGGCGTCGATGCGGGAGAGCTCGAGCAGGTCCATCACCATCTGGTCGAACCGGCGCACCTGGGACACCACCACGTCGAGCGCCTGCTGGGTGCGTTCGGGTAGATCCGCGCGCCGACCGTCGAGCACCTCCACGGCCGCCGACAGCGCGGTGATGGGGGAGCGCAGCTCGTGGCTGACGTCGCTCGCGAACCGTGCTTCCCGTTCGAGACGGGCCTGCACCGCGTCGGCCATCTCGTTGAAGGACGTGGCCAGCTTGGCGAGGTCGGGGTCGGCCTCGGGGGCCATGCGGGCGTCGAGACCGCCCTCGGCGATCTCGCCCGCTGCACGGGCCACACGGGTGAGGGGTCGCAGCAGGCGCCGGTTGGTCCACCAGCCGATGAACCCGGCGATGAGGGCGGTGACGCCGGCGCCGACGAGCAGCGCCGTGGCGATGGTGCCCAGGGTGCGGTCGGTGGTCTCGAGCGGGAAGCCCTCGAAGTAGAGGCTGTCGAACTCGGCGATGTAGATGCCGGCTCCGAGGAACGGCTCGCCGTTCGCCTCGAACCGCTGCAGGCCGTAGTTGCCTGCCTTCACGTTGGTGACGAGCTCGTCGGGCAGGACGATGTCGGGGAAGCGCTGATCGGAGAAGAACGAGTCCGTGGGGGTGATCAGGACCGCGAAGCCCTCGGTCTCCGGCAGCTGCTCGATGAAGGTCCGCAGGTCGACGGACTCGGGCACCCGCATCTCGGCCCGGATCGCATTGGCGTTGCTGAAGCTCTGGGTGCGAGCGACGCTCGTGCGCTGGTCGAGCAGGTAGTTGCGGGCGACGGCGTAGGTGACCACCGCCAGGGCGAGGCTCGCCGCCAGCGTGGCGACGCTGAAGAACAGCGTCACCCGCGTGCGCAGGCGCAGGGTACGCCGAGGGGCTGCTGATCGGTCCACCACGGTGCACAGTGTGGCCGACCAGCAGCCCCGTCGGGGACCGTCAGACCGCCAGCAGCACGACGATCGTGCCGTCGAGGTCGACGCCCAGTTCGGCGAGGGCCTCCGGCGAGATGGTGATGACGCCGAGAGTCCGTCCGTCCTGTTCGAACGACGTGGCGACGACGCCCTGCTGCTCCTGCGGTCGGTCGGTCGCGGCCCAGCCGTCGAGCGCGTCGGCGAAGGCGGACTGCACCTGCTCGGGACTCGCCGTCGACAGCCATCCCTCGAGGTAGAGGCGGGACGGGTCGAGGCCCAGGCCGGCGAGGAGCTGCCCTGGGAGTTCGATGGAGGTGCCGGCCGGCACGGCGGGCAGCTCGCCCCACCACGACGGTTCGGTCGGGGCGGGGTTCGCCGCGCAGGTGGTGCCGGGCGCGGGTGTCGTCTGGTCGAGGAACAGGTCGACCATCACCTGCTGCAGGCAGTCGTTCTCGAGCGACTGACCGTGCCCTTCGCCCGTGAACGTGACGAGGTGCGCCGCGGGGCCGAGTGCGTCGACCATGAGCGTGGCGTACTCGAACGGCGTCGCCGGGTCGTTGAGACCGCCGATGACGACGATCGGTCCTGTGCCCGTGTACGACACCGGATCGGGCGTGGGCGCCGGACCGCCGAGCAGCGCGGTGCAGTCGCCGTCGAGGATCCACGACGGCACGACGGGACCGAATCGGGGGAGCCCGGCGCGCAGTTCTGCGACGGCGGCAGCGGGGTCGGCCGGCGTCTCGGTCCCGATCCCGGAGGCGCAGTTGATCACCTGGATCGAGGTGGCCAGGGTGTTGTAGGTGCCGTCGCTGTTGCGACCGGTGAAGCCGTCCGCGAGTTGCTGGACGAGGGTTCCGTCGCCCTGTTCGGCGGCGTCGAGTGCCTGCGCGAGCTGCGACCAGAGGCTCTCGCTGTACAACGCGGCGGACGTCGCGTTGGCGAGCACCGCGACGTTGACGGAGCGTCCCTCCACGTCGAGCGGTGTCGCGTCGAGGCGGACGGCGAGTGCGTCCCAGCGGGCGCCGACATCGGTGCCCGACCACGGGCACGAGGTGGTTCCGGTGCACCAGCGGGCGAAGTTGTCGAAGGCGGCCTCGAACCCGGCGAGTTGGATGCGGGTGGCCTCCAGGTCGCTCTGGCCGTCGGGGAGGAAGGCGCTGTCGAGGAACATCGCCCCGACCCGGTCGGGGAAGAGCGAGGCGTACACGGCGCCGAGGTAGGTGCCGTAGGAGACGCCGAAGAAGCTGATCTGCTCGTCGCCGAGTGCCTCCCGGACCGCGTCCATGTCGCGCGCGGTCTGCTCGGTCGACATGAACCGCAACGTGTCGCCGTACTGCTCCCGGCACCCTTCGAGTGAAGCGCGGTAGATCTGCGCACCCTCGGCCGCCTCCTGGTCGGTCTCGGGTGTCGGGTCGAGGGAGGCGATCGTGTCGAGGGTGGGCCCGTCGATACACCTGATGCCGTTCGAGCGCTCGACCCCGCGCGGGTCGAACCCGATCAGGTCGTAGCGCTCGGTGAGGGTCGTGATGACGGGCAGACCTCCGATCGATGCGATCGGATCGACGCCCCCGACGCCGGGGCCGCCGGGGTTGAACAGCATCGCACCGAGTCGGTCGCCGGTGGCGGGCAGACGGATGAGCGCGATGTCGATGGTGTCGCCCTCGGGTTCGCCGTGGTCGAGCGGCACCGTGAGCACCGCGCACTCGAGCGCCGGGTCGTCGAACTCGTCGCAGTCCGACCAAGCGATCCCGTCGGTGTCGCCGGCGGTGGTCGTCGGTGCCGTCGCAGGTGCGGTGTCAGCCGTGGACGCCGGCGCCACCGACGGCGGCCCTGACGCGCCGGTGTCGGTCGTCGGCGTCGCCGGAGTTCGGTCGGCCCGGTCGTCGTCCGACGAGCAGGCCGCCAACGTGCAGGCAGTGATGGTGAGGGCAGCGACCAGCCGGGTCGCGAAGGGGGAGCGGCTCATGGGTCGACTGTCGCACGCGACCACCGTTGCGCGGATCCCTCCCTGGTCGGGACGTCGTCCGCCCGGAGGAGGACCGCGGGCGCCGACGCGCGAGGGAGGGTGTCACCCGTCGGGCGGGGACGGGACCGTCGTGCGGGGGAGCGCCGGAGGAACGCCGGGGGAGTGCGCGAGGTGCTCAACCCCGCCGCGCCGGGGCGGTGAGGGACGTCTCGGGGCGGGGATGCGAGACTGGGCCATGGCCCGACTGACGGTGAAGGAGTTGCTGGCGGTCCGAGGGACCCGTCGGCTCACGCAGGTGTACGTTCGTGACGTCGCCGAGGCCCGGGCGTGCGACGAGGCCGGTATCGAGATGATCGTGGCCACGCAGTGGCCGAGCCACGATCCGGGCAAGCTCGCAGCGATTCGTGAGGCGGCGCCCGACACCTTCCTCACCATCGGTCTGCCGCTGTACGACGTGGCGGGTGCGGTGGAGATCATGCGGTCGGCGCAGCAGTTGATGTGCATCGGTGCCGATGCGCTCTACTGCCCGTTCGGGTTCGACACCGTCGAGATGCTGGCGAACGAGATGATCCCGGTGATCGGCCACGTGGGACTGATCCCGTACCGCAGCACGTGGTCCGGGGGGATGCGTGCGGTCGGCAAGACGGCCGGCGAGGCCGCCGGCCTGCTCGACCGGTGCCATCGCTACGCGGCGGCGGGGGCGATCGGCGTCGAGATCGAGGTGGTGCCCCACGAGGTGGTGGCCGCCATCGCCGAACGCACCGACCTGCTGCTGATCGGCATGGGTGCGGGCACGGCGGCCCACGTGCAGTACCTGTTCAGCACCGATGTGCTGGGCGACAACGAGGGTCATGTCCCTCGCCACGCCAAGGTCTACCGCGACTTCGCCGCCGAGTACGCCCGTCTGCAGCGCGAGCGTGTGGCAGCCTTCCGCGAGTTGCGCGACGACGTCGCGACGGGTGCGTATCCCGAGCAGCGCCACCAGGTGGCGATGCCACCGGGTGAACTCGCCGCATTCCTCGACGGCATCGACTGATCCGCTCCCCGGCAGGGTCCGCTCCCCGGCAGGGTCCGCTCCCCGGCAGGGTC
>WLDE01000320.1 GCA_009704985.1 Actinomycetota bacterium
CAACGCTTCAGTTTGGAGGCACCACCCAACTTTCAACTAGACTGGGGACAGACCCGATGCTCAATCATCGCGGAAGTCTCCGTTGCGGCCTAATGCTGCATTGGGGAGCCACAGTGTTGTGTTCGAATCGCTTTCGATCAAGGCGATGATCTGCTCGCGTGGCCCCATCCGCCAAGCCGAACTTGAGTAGAACACTTCCTGCGATGCTTGAAGCTGTTCCAGACTGTCGTAGGCACGCATGAGGTCTTAGTGGTCCGGGTCATGCAGTGACTGTCCATAGGCGACGACGATCATGCCCGCGGCCTGCATAAGGGGAATGCTCGTCTCCGAGACGAGCGAGTGAAACATCGCGCCAGTGCCTGGCTTCAGCTTGTAGGAACGGATCTCGATCACGCGTGCCGCACTCATGCGTTCATCGTCGCGAAGTCGACGCGTGCGGCCCAGAGTCCGTTCAGGTTTCCAGACATGAATTCTCCAGCCAGCTCCTCGCAGCGCGCGTAGGCGGCGATCGCGAGACCTGGGCCAGCCGTCAGCCTTCGAACGCCAAGCTTCTCGAGTTCCTTGATGCCGGGCAGGCCAGGAAGCGCCATGACATTCAGGGGGACTGCGATCGAGGTCGCTATCGCTTCGATCTCGCCGGCGTCCGTCACGCCGGGGACGAACAGGCCATCGCAGCCGGCATCGGTGTACGTCAATGCGCGCGAGATCGCTTCAGATGCCCGACCTCCACTCGCAGCGAGCCCGAGCAAGTAGACGTCCGTGCGCGCGTTGATGAAAAGGCTGCTGCGATCGTGCCTCGATCGAATGGCCGCAATCTTCGAGGCAAGGGCTGCAGGGGTGTCATGACCATCCTCGATATTGATTGAGGAGACGCCGGCAAGTACGAGTGCGTCGACAAGATCCGCAACGTCGCTAGGCGAGCTCGAATAGCCCCGCTCGATGTCGACCGAAAGCGGTGTGCCGGGGCAAACGCGGCGGATCTCGATGGTGCGCTGAATGGCCTGCGTGGCTGTAAGCGCCTCACCGTCGGAAAGGCCGAGAGACCACGACACGCCTGCACTGGTGGTCGCGAGGAGCGGCGCACCCGCCGAAACCACGCGTCGCGCGCTTGCAGCGTCCCATGCGTTTGGGATGCGTAGCAGACCGGGCTTGCTCAGGATGGCGCTGGCGAAGGGATTGGCGTTCATGTCTTGGCCTTTGGTTTGGTGGATTGGTCGTGCTCGGACGCCGCTTGCTGTCGCTCGAGCTTTAGCAGAAACGCTTTCCTTGCCGTCCCACCGCCGTAACCGCCGAGTCCTCCGTCGGACGCGATTACGCGATGACAGGGAAGAAGGATCGCGAGGCGATTCCTGCCGTTGGCGCCCGCGACGGCGCGCACCGCCGTGGGATGGCCGATTGCCTGAGCGAGCTCGGCGTAGGAGCGGGTCGCACCATAGGGAATGCGGCTCAACGCCTCCCACACGGCTCCGTCGAATGCCGTTCCTGGAGCAAAGATGGGAACGCTGAACTCGACGAGGTGCCCGTTGAAGTAGCGCGAAAGTTCGCCTTCAAGCTTCCGAAGATTGGGGTGGTCGCCCGGAACCGCCGCATAGCCGTGGTTGTGGCGGAGGTCTTCCAGCTCCCTGGGCAGTGCCGGGCGATCGCAGAACTCAAGCAGGACGACACCCGACGCCTCCGCCATCGCGAGCATCGGGCCCAGGGGCGTGGTGAGATGACGGTAGTAGAGCACTTTGCGTTCATCGGCCTTCCCGGGGGGCACGCCGAACGTCTTCTGGAACGCATCACGGAATCCGCTGACCGATTCGAATCCCGACTCCATGGCTACGTCGTCGATACCGGCGCCGGATTTCAGGCGATCCAAGGCGAGTCCGAGGCGTCGAGCCCGCGTGTACTCGGAAAATGTTGTTCCGAATCGCTGCTTGAACCAAGCGCGAACTCGCGCCGGTGCGATGCCATAGGTCTCGACGTCAGCAAACGTCCATCGGCGGTCGGGCTCCACCTCCAGTGCGTCCATGAGTGGGCGAAGCCAAGCCGGGCATTCGCCGTCCAGCTGAAGCGGGCGGCAGCGGAGGCAGGGCCTGAATCCTGCTTCCTCGGCCTCGCTCGCCGTGGCATAGAAGATGACGTTTCTAGGCAGGGGCTTACGGGCAGTGCAGGTCGGTCGACAGAAGATCCGAGTGGTTACGACGGCCGTGAAGAAGACGCCCTCATAAGCGGCGTTGCAGGTGAGCATCGCGGCAATCATTTCGTCGCGTGGCGGCAGGAGCGGAAGCATGGCGTTCATGCAGCAAGCCTAAACGGCATTCCTCAGCGCCTCCACCGGAAACGCACGCTCGAACTCGCGAATTCGGCTCGTGGCGTTCGTGGCCGACGGCTTATCCCGACATTCCTCAGAACCGCTCACCCACCGGCAGGTAGCGCCACTGGCCGGGCGGCATCGCGCCCTCCGGCCCCTTGCCGATGGCGATGCGGCCGATGCGCTGGCGGCGGATGGTGGTGACGGCCAGGCCCACCTGCGCGCACATCGCGCGGAGCTGGCCTGGCATGACGCCCGTGATGGCGAAGCGCCGCGTGGTTTCGTTCTGCCAGCTCACCTTGCAGGGTGGCAGTTCGCGGCCCTCGAAGGTGAGGCCCTGCGCCAGTTTGTGCAGGCCGTAGGGCGCGAGGCGGCCTTCCACGCCCACCAGCAGCTCCTGCTCGATCGTCGCGAGGTCTTCGGTGAGGCGGCGCCACACGCGGCCGTCGTGCGTCAGCACGATCAGCCCGCTGGCCTCCGCTTCGAGCGGCACCATCGGCCTATCCTGAGCAGCTCTCGCTCGTCGACGCGGTCCACGCGATGTTCACCAACGGCGTCACCATCCTCGAGGGCGCGAGCTTCGAGCGGGGCTGTCCGGTCGGCACACCGGCGGCCAGCGGTGACGACGATGACCTGCGCACCGCTGCGGCCGAGGTGTTCACGCGGTGGTCCAAGGCGATCTCGCGAGCCGCACGCCGCGAGGGCCGCAGTCCGAGGTCGGCCGACGACCTCGGCACCGTCCTGGTCTCGCTGTACGAAGGTGCTCTGCTGGTCGCACGGACCGAGAAGTCCACCCGGCCGATGCGGTCGGCCGCCGCGGCCGCAGGGCGACTGGTCGCAGGGTGACCACTCGACTGGACCATAGACAGACGGATCTATCTAGTTCCGGTCTGGCTCGCGAAATGTCCCCCCGTCATGCAGCACTTGTTTTTCACCGGCCCCGGCGAGCTCGAATGGCGTGAAGCACCCGACCCGAGGCTGATCGACGATCGAGACGTCCTCGTTCGGCCGTTGGCTGTCGCTCGTTGCGACCTCGACCCGGCCATCGCCATCGGCCTGTACCCGATGCCGGCATCGTTCGCGATGGGTCACGAGATGGTCGGCGAAGTCGTCGACCGGGGAGATGATGCCGGTGACGTCGAGATCGGCGATCGAGTGATCGTGCCGTTCCAGATCAGCTGTGGGACCTCTGCCACGTGTCGCCGCGGGTTCACCAACGCCTGCGAGTCCGTGCCGGCAGGCTCGGCGTTCGGGCTGGGGCCCCACGGCGGCATCGACTTCGGAGGGGCGCTCGCCGATCTGGTCCGGGTGCCGTTCGCCGACCACCTCCTCCTGCCACTTCCGGCCGGAGTTTCCCCGGTCGCCGCGGCCGGCATCCCCGACAACGTCGCGGACGGGTACCGTGGCGTCGCCGGCCCGATGGCCGACTGGCCAGGCGAGCCCGTCCTGGTCGTCGGCGGCCTGGCGCAGTCCGTCGGGCTCTACGCTGTCGCAGCGGAGATGGCGCTCGGCGCACCGCGAGTCCTCTACGTCGACCATGACCGGGAACGGCTACGGCTCGCTGGTCACCTCGGCGCCGAGACGACCGAGGTCGCGCTCGACGAACTCGTCGCGACCGAGCAGTACGCCATCACCGTCGACGCCTGCGTGCTCGACGCCGGACGCGACCACGCGCTGCGCTCCACCCGGCCATGCGGCACCTGCACCAGCGTCTCGGGCGGCTCCGCTCCCAGAGCGTCCATGCCGCTACAAGCTATGTACCTGAAAGGCATCCGCTACGAGATCGGACGCGTCCACGCCCGGGCCACGGCCGAGCCCGTCCTCGACCTCGTCACCCGCGGTCTTCTCGACCCCACAACGATCGTCACCCGAACCGTCAACTTCGCCGACGCCGTAGAGGCCATGACCAAACCCGACGTCAAGATCGTCTTCACGAACGAGAACTGACCGTCGCTGGCGGGGCCCTGTCTGTCACCGGGGCGACCTTGCTTTGTCGTCCGCGCGCCGAGCTGGGCTGGTTCATGCTCGACAGTGTGATTCCGTTTCCTGATTCGGGAGGCTGGCCGAGCCGGTCAGCCTTGAGGTGAGGCTCTGGTGCCGGAGTTGCCAGGTTTGCCGGCGGGGGTGGAGAAGGGGTTGCCGCTTGCGCTTCCAGGGCCGTCCAGCCCGAGCCGTGACCGTCAGGACGCACCGGACGCGGGCGCCGACACCACCAGACCGGGTGGCGTCGAGAGATCAGCTCGTGTACGATACGTGACATGACATTGAATGAGGCGACACAGAAAGGGCCGACGTTGGTCACGGTTCCGTGCTTCTCCGGTGCGCCGTGGGCGCTCGAGACGCTGACCCCGTTGCACGGTCGGCCAGTGCGGACGATGCGCCTGCCGGAGGGTCTTGCCGATGTGGAGCAGTACGCGGACTTCCTCGCCGAGCAGGTGTCCGATCTCGAGCGGTACGTCCTGGCCGGTGATTCCTATGGCGCGGTGATCAGCCTCACCTTGGCCGTGCGCCGACAGCGAGGTCTGGCCGGTCTGGTGCTGTCGGGCGGGTTCGCGTCGAACCCGTTGCCGGCGTGGAAGGCGATCGCGGCGAG
>WLDE01000321.1 GCA_009704985.1 Actinomycetota bacterium
AGCCGCGCACCGTCGTCATCCGCCGCGCCTACGAACCGCTCGTCCGCGCCGGTCTGGTCGGGCTGCGCCCGTCCGAGCTGGTGTTGCGCAACACCGGCCGGGAAGCCACCAACCCGGTCGGTCGGGCGGTCGAGAACATCGAGAGCTTCGACGACACCCCAGCGATCGACGTGGCACGGCTGCGCTCGACGTGGCTGTCGTGGCTGATGAGCGAACCGGTGCCGCTGCGGATCGTGATGCACACCGCCGGCCTGAAGTCGGCGCGCACCCTCGCCGATCTGCTCCCCCACCTTCCCGCCTCCAGCGACGATCTGGGCTGGCTTCGTGATGGGAGCAACCGGTGATCGGGCCCGACCGGCTGCGTCGCGCCGAGTACCTGATCGACACGTCCGGTGCGGTCGAGTTCCTCCTGCCGATCATGCGCAAGGACAACCGCGGCCGGAAGTACAACTCGAACAAGCTGCGCGTGTTCCTGCTCGGGCTTTACCTGACGATCGAGAACGAACGCAGCGGCTCGATCCGGGCGATCGCCCAGACGATCCACAGGAAGTTGCCGCTCGACGAGCAGTACCGCCTCCGCATCCGGAACCAGAAGAACGGCGCGTTGCTGGTGCGTGAGAGCGACCTGTACTACATCACCAAGACCCTGACCGAGCGCCTCGCGTACGGGCCCAGCGTCAAGGAAGCCGTCGACGACGACGGTGTCGTCAGCGGCATCCCCGACGAGGAACGAGCGCGGCGCCACGGGCTCGTGCAGGAGCTGTGCAGCCGGATGCTGCGTGTCACCTTCGTCGGTCCGGAGGCGACGGTGTACGCCATCGACGCGACCGGCATCTGGTCGTGGGGCAAAGCGCCACGCAAGCCCACGAAAGCCGAGCTCGCCGAACTCATCGACGACCCGACCGAGCTCGAGCAGCTCGACGACTCGCAGACCGGGCCTGGTAAGGATGAGACCTTCGTCATCGGGACAAAGGCAGCGCACGACCCAGACGCCGCCTGGAGCGTCAAGACATCGAAGTCCGGCAGGAAAGAGATGTTCTTCGGCTATCACGAGCACGCCGTTGTCCAGGCCCCTGCCGAGGGCGAGGACCCCGATCGAGCTCCTCGACTTCTCCGGGCGTTCGAGCTGACGCCGGCCACACAAGACGTCGTGGACGTGAGCTTTCGGCTCCTCGACACCGTCCACGACGGTGACGGCGACCGACTGCTGCTCGCGGACCGGCTCTACCACTACAACGTCACCGGTCGGTGGCTCAAGCCGCTTCGTGCCCGTGGCTGGGAAATGGTGCACGATCTGCGCGAGGACGAGCAGGGCTTCTGGGAGTACGAGCACCTTCGTTGGGCAGCGGGCGACGCGCACTGCCCTTCCACCCCGGACGCCCTGGGGACCATCCCGCGGCCGGCCGTGAACGACCGCCGCCGCGAGAGCCACGAGGCATTCCGCAAGCAGATCGACCTCCGCCAGGCGTTCGCACTGGACCGGCACACCCTGCCGGACGCGGACGGAGCAATCCGTTTGAGGTGCCCTGCGCTCGCCGGCAAGGTCGGGTGCGCGCTGCGAGATGGCACCACACCAGTGGCCATCGGTAAAGGCCTTCCGCTGGTGGTGGACCCACCCGACCCGAACGGCCCGGAAGGGCTGCCGAAGTGCTGCACCCAGCAAACGGTGCTGGTGAGGCCGCCGGAGAAGGTCGTCAAGCTCTACCAGCCGTTCTACTGGGGCAGCCGGGAATGGCAGGCGCACTATTCGCGCCGCACATTCATCGAAGGGGTGTTCGGCAACGTCAAGAACGGTGCGACCGAGAACCTTCGACGCGGCCTGTTCCACATCACTGGTCTGCCGCTCGTGCACCTCATGCTGGCCATGGTCAACATGTCGTACAACCTGCGCATGATCGAGAACTGGCGGCAGCGCAACCTCGATGCCGGCCGGCGGCGGGAGGTCCTCCCAGCCGACCACCCGCTCCTCGTCGATGACACGAAGATCGCCGGCTACCGGGCGGTCACCCACGAGGAGGAGTACGGCGAGCATGCGGCCTGACCTTCCAACGTCGGCGATGCGCCGCCGTTGCGGGTGCTCGCTGACGAGGAAGCATCGACCGCCCGGTACGGGCGTGGGGTGCTTGCGTGGCGGCCCGCCGTTCGGCGACGCTGCCAATGTGGAGCGTGCGTCGTTGTGCCCGAGGAACGAGGCGGTGGTCGAGGCGGCGTACACGTTCCGCCGCGCAGCACGGTTGGTGATTGATGGGGACACCGCCGCCGCGCAGGCGGTGGTCGCCTCTTTGGACGACGAGGTGCTGCGCTCCCACTGGTTCACCGTCGGCGCAGCACCTGCCGCCCTGGGAGTGCTGCCACGGACGCTGCCACCGGCGGGTGCGCCGCTCGTGCCGAAGACTCCGGGGGCAGGGGTGATCGCTGCCGTGTTCGCCCGTGACGGATGGCGGTGCCGGTGGTGCACGACGCCGGTGATCGCACGACACGCGTTGCGGCGCATGCACCTGGTGTTCCCGGTGCTGTTTCCCCGGGGCGACCGCGACGCCGATCGGCATGCGTTGTTGCTCGCGGCCGGCGCGACGCCTGATCATGTGCTGCCGCGGTCGTGCGGCGGCACACATCAACCGGACAACCTCGTGACCGCATGCTGGCCATGCCAGTTCGCCCGCGGCGAGTACACGATGGAGCAGCTCGGCTTGATGGACCCCCGTCTGCGGCCACCGGTCATCGACGACTGGGACGGCGTGGCCTGGTTCCGTGACTGACGGGCGATCTCCGTGTTGGTCACGGTGTGCGCGAGAGGCTTGAGCCGGAGTGGCTCAGGTGCCGCGTTTGTACCACAGGCAGGCGGCGATGGATCACGAACTTGTGCCACACCGCTGGTGCAACACTGGTGGGGTCAACGACCCGCAGGAGGACCGATGGCTGGGGAAACCACCGCACTGTTCACGTTCTCGACCCGCTCGACGTTCGAAGAGCTCCATGGTCCAGCCGGGTCGCGACTGTGGCGTCCGGGCTGGACTGGCTGCCTGATCGAGAAGCACCTACCGATGTGGGTCACCACACCGGTCGGCTACGCCGCCGACGGTCGACCCCGCAAGGTGGTCACCGTTTCTCATGGGCTCCACGATCGGCCAGCAGTCGCGGACCTCGTCGTGGTGGTCGCCGGCCTCTTCGGCGGCAGCGACGACCTGCGGTCCATGGCCGAACGAGAAGGACTTCTTCACGTCGACGGGCAGCGGTGGTGGGTCCAGCCGTCGGTGACGCTGCCGTCGTGGGGTGACATGGATGACGATCCCGCCGAAGAGGGCGCCGACGTTGACCCGATCGTTGCGTCTGACGAGTTGTTCGCCGAAGCCGCCCGGGTGGTCGCCGAGCGGTGCCGTGTCAGCGTCATGGCCTACCCGAACTCGATCGCCACGCAAGAGCGCAGCGTGGAATGGCTTCGGGGTGAAGGGGTCGACGTGGACGAGTTCCGGTTGGCAGCGGCGGGGAGCCCGGCGCGATGACCCACAACGCTCCCTTCAGGCTGTTCGTCTACGGCGCTCTCAAGAGGTCTCAGCCGGGTATCGCTGCTGTCGAAGAGCTCGTCGTCGCCTCCGACGTGGCGGTGGGACGCGTCATGAGTCATCACCTGGAAACACATGATGGGTTGGCGTTCATGCGTCCGGGGCCGGGGTCGGCACCGGTGCGGGGAGAGTTGTTGACAGCGGTTGCAGGGCGCGAGCGTGAACTCCTCGACCGCGTCAAGAGGTTCGAAGGTTCGATGTACCGAGCCGAGCAGGTGTCCGTGATCACCGATGGTGGTTCCACCTTCCCCGCCACCGCCTTCGTTGCCAGGAGTGGGGAGTCTCGCACCGACTGGGAGGAGATCAGGTCCGGCGAATGGACAGCTGCCGACGACGCCGTTCTGGGAGGCGCCGTTCCGGCGCTGTTCCGTGCCTTCACCCAGATTCTCGGTCCATTCCCCGAGGAAGGGCAGGACCCAAGGCTTCGGGCGGTGCCCCGTTCGGTGGAGGATCGCGCGTACTGGGACGAGCTACTTCCCCTACAAGGCGCGTTCCTCAACCTGTGCACGTTGCTGGAGCGGGCCAGTCTGTTCCGCTTCAACAACCTGAAGCCGGACACGACCGACCGCAGCCGATCGACCACGGATGACAACAAGACCTGTCCTCACTGCGGCAAAGTCCTGCCGCCCGAGCCTGCGGCTGCCGGCCCAGCCTCACGAATCGCACAGCTCGACGAGGATCGAGGAGCACTTGACGCCGTCATCAGGGCTCAGGTTCCGAACTTCACCGTATGGGCCGCATACAGGAGCGGGGAGAGCACCTCCGTGCTCACGAGTGAGAAGGACCGCACCCCGGACAAGCCGTTCAAGGCCTGGTATGCGGTGCGTTCGAACCTCACGCATCAAGGCAAAAACCCGTCACTGCGAAACTGGAGGCTTCTCCAGGCAGCGTCGGTGGGTCTGTTCGACTCCCTCGCCTTCTACCTCGCGGAGGCCATTCCGGGGATCGCTCCGGTGTGGGCTGAACGCCGTTTCAAGGTCGGCATCGACCTGTTGCGCCCGCTGGCTCCGAACGACGTCCGCTGAGACTGCCGGCGTTCGTCGACGATGCATGTGGTGAACGCCGAGTTCAATGGCTCCGGCCGGGCGCGAATCGCGACCTGGAACTTGGAGCGCTGCCCGAGTTCTCGAGCGATGTTGGCCGATGCGCAGCAGCGGCGGTTGGAGTTGGTCGCTGCAGATGTGTGGGTGTTGACGGAGACGTTCCTGGACCGCTCCCCCGGTGACGGGTTCGTCGGGGTGTTCTCACCGCCGCATCCGGTCCGGCGCAGCGGGCCGGACGAGCGGTACGTGGGGGTGTGGTCCAGGTGGCCGATCGACC
>WLDE01000322.1 GCA_009704985.1 Actinomycetota bacterium
ACGGCACGTCGTGGGAGATCGCCAGGTATGCGCTGCCGAGCCCGTGACCATGCCGGCTCGACCGGCGAGTTGCGCTCGACCCGTCGTGGAGCCGTCACCGTCGGTCGAGTCCATCCTGGTGCATCCGCACCGATCGGTTGTCACACCCTGTTGTCATGATCGGTGGATGGATGTCGGCGGGCTCCACCAGCGGATCGGCGATCTCGCGGACGCGGACCTCGGGCTGCTCGACGACCAGGTGCTCCACGAGAGCGTGGTCGCGATCGGGCGTGAACTGGCGCGGCTGCAGATCGCGTTCGCTCGTCACCTCCGGGAGTGGGAGCAGCGCGGGATCTTCGAGCGAGACGGCTCGAAGTCGGCCGCACACCGGCTGGCGCGCGAGCTGGGGTCGTGTCTGTCGGGCCGCCGACGCGAGATGTGGCGAGCTCGTCGGCTCGACACCATGTGCCTGTCGGTGCAGGCCGTGCTCGACGGTCGGGTGTCGCTCGACCTGTTCGACCTCCTCGCGTCGGTCAACACACCTGCCCGTCGGGCGATGTTCGAGCGGGACGAGCAACTGCTGATCGACACCTGCGCCGAGCTGGTGTCGTTCGATGCGGTGAAGGCGCTTCGCTACTGGGCGAACCGCGCCGACGATGCGCTGGCGGCCGCACGTCCGGCAACGCCGGCTGACGAGTCGTCCGACGCATCGCCACGCGAGGGGGACGCCGCACCGCAGGGCGATGCGGATCCCCCAGCCGACGAGGCCACCCCCGACGATGTGGCGGCTTCCGATGCGGACGATGCGTCCGCGCCTGCCGACGCGGAGTCGCGCCTGTACGCGTCGCGCACGATGGACGACGTCCTCGAGCTGCGAGGCACGTTCGGCCCGATCGACGGCACGATCGTCGAGCGCGAGCTGATCCGCCTGGCGGAGCAGATCCGCCAGGCCGACGCGAAGGCCGGCATCTCTCGCACCGCCGCGCAACGACGCGCCGCAGCACTGGTCGAGATGGCCACACGTTCGGCCACGGCACCGGCCGACGGTCGACGACCGCAGCCGTTGTTCTCGGTCGTGGTGGGCTCGGAGACGATGGACCACCTGTGCGAGCTGTCGAACGGGATCGTGATCACGGCCGGCCAACTGGTCCCGTGGATCACGAGGGCGATGCTCGAGACGATGCTCTTCTCCGGCCCTCGCACCGTGCTCACCGTCTCCTCGAGACGCACCTTCACCGGTGCGCTGCGGCGGGCGATCCAGATCCGCGATCGGCGCTGCCAGCACCCAGCGGCGTGCGACACGCCGGCCGAGGACTGCCACGTCGATCACATCGTTCCATGGTCACGAGGAGGGCCGACGAGCCAGTTCAACGGCCGGGCGCTCTGCGAACCGCAGAACGTGCTCCCGCACCTGCAGGATCCGCACGCCCCACCACTCCCCGAACAGCAGGTGAACGAGTCGCTCGCCCTCGTCGAGCAACTCCGATGGCGACTCCAGCACGAACCGCCACCGCCGGGAATGCACCTCGAGTTCCGGTGGGTGCCCGACGGCGTGGGCGACCGCGCGATCCCGCTCGGCCCCGTCGCCGACGCCGCATAGGCACACGCGCTCGCCATCAGGCGCAGTCCCCGCAGGGTCACGCGATCGCGCCCATGATGAGTGACAGCCCGGCGAGGCCCGTGAGGCGGTCGACGTGTCGGTCGATGCGCTGGCCGAGCTGCTGATGGCGGTCGTGTGAGAAGCGCACGTCCCACGTTCGCCACCGACCGTCCTGCGGATTGCTACGGTCCGCTCCATGCGACTCGGTCTCCTCATCTTCCCGACGGACAAGGGCATCCAGCCGATCGAGCTGGCGAAGGAGGCGGAGGCGCGCGGCTTCGACTCGCTCTGGTTCCCCGAGCACTCGCACATCCCCGTGTCGCGTCGCACGCCCTGGGGCGGACGGGAGGGCATGCCGCCGCTGCCGGAGGAGTACTGGCGCACGCACGACCAGTTCCTCGCGCTCGCCGCTGCCGCCGCGGTGACGAGCGATCTGAAGCTCGGCACCGGCATCACGCTCGTCGCCCAGCGCGACCCGCTGTGGCTGGCGAAGGAGGTCGCCACGATCGACCAGCTCTCGAACGGGCGTTTCCTGTTCGGCGTGGGCTTCGGCTGGAACCACGAGGAGATGGAGAGCCACGGCACCGACATCAAGCGCCGCCGCAAGGTCGTGCGCGAGAAGATCCTCGCCTGCAAGGAGCTGTGGACCAAGGACGAGGCCGAGTTCCACGGCGAGTACGTGAACTTCGAGCCGTCGTGGGCGTGGCCGAAGCCCGTGCAGCAGCCGCACCCGCCGATCGTGCTCGGCTGTTCGATCACCGATCTGCACGTGAAGCACATCGTCGAGTACGGCGACGCCTGGATGCCGATCCAGGGCCGGTTCGACATCGCCGAGGGCTGGGCGACGATCCAGCGCGCTGCCGAGGACGCGGGTCGAGGTCCCTCGACGATCCAGTTGGGCGTGTTCGGCGCCCGCCCCGACCCGGAGAACCTCGACCAGCTCCGCGAGATCGGCGCCTCGTGGGTGGCGTTGGGTCTGCCCCCGCTCGACCGCGACGCTGCGTTCGCGACGATGGACAAGTACGCCCCGCTGGTGGAGGCGTTCAACCGTTGACCTCGTTCTGGTCGCGCATCGTCCCGGAATCCGCAACGATGCGCGACCAGAACGCTCACACCGCTGGGGGCGACGGTGTCACTCCAGGATCGCCGGTGCGCCGAGTGCCATCGGCAGGTGGAAGCCGCGGTCGATCCAGGCGGCGCTCATCCTCGCCCCGAGCTCGTTGCCCATCTCGAAGGTGGCGACGGTGGAGCACGGGCTGACGATCGCCCAGAGGGCCACGAGCTGCGAGTCGAGCCACAGGTCGTCCCAGCTGTACGACTGGCCGATCGCGGCGAGGTGCCGGTTGAGGCACTCGTGGTAGTGGCGCATCGTGTCGACGCCCCAGGCGTCGAAGTCCTCGACGGTGACCGACGAGCCGTACAGGTACATCGCGTCCTGCATCGGCACGGAGTACGTGCACAGCTGCCAGTCGATGATCGTGACGTCGCGACCGGAGTCGTCGAAGAACAGGTTCACGGCGCGCATGTCGGTGTGGGTGAACGTGCGGGCCCGCTCGGCGAGCCGCCGCATGAGCGACTCGAACTGCCCGGCGACGGCGAAGCCCATCGCCACCTTCTCCGGTCCGAGTCGGTCGCCGTAGCGCTCCGCGACGACCGGCATCGCGGAGCTCATGATCCCCGGCACGACGGCGAGCTGCACCGGATGGTCGCCACGTGGCAGCCAGTCGCTCGTGGCCAGCTCGGGGTGGTCCCACCAGTGGGCGTGCAGGCCGGCGAGCACCTCCAGCACCGACTCCACCTGGGTGCGGTCGAGGCCGGCCACCTGGTCCCCGACGGTCTTGCCGGTGACCTCCTCGACCAACAGTGCAAATGCACCATTCGCGGGATCCATGTCGGCGTGCACGACTCGTGCATGGTCGAGGCCCGGCGTGTTCGCCGCCACGTTGCGCAGCACGTGGATCTCCCGGGCGTAGATGTCGAGCGCCATCCCGACGGTCTTGTTCTCGACCGCATCGGTGGGGAACTTCGCGACGAAGGTGGCCGGCGCCGACGTGGCGGCGGAGTAGGCGGGGGTGACCCGGTGGACGGTGCCGAACACGCCGACCACCTCACCGATCGGCTCCAGATCGAACGACACCACCTCGACGTCGGGTTCGAGGCGACCGTTCGCACGGAGCACGTCGGTGAGCCACGACGGCGACATCGCTTCGGCCGTGAGCGGGATCGGCGCGCCGCCCGGCGTCGCAGGCGTCGCGGGCGTCGGCGGGGTGGTGTCGGCGGTCATGGCGGCGGATGGTAGATCGTCACCGGTCCGTCATGTCACTCGTGACGCCCGCCACACCGGAGGGCGCCACCAGGCGGACAGCGGGCTCCCCGCCGGGACCGTTCGTGACGTCCCCGTTGCAAATGTTTCGTTTCAATGACAACATCGTGTCGCGGGAGAGTACACGGAGGTACGTGCCGATGAGTTCAGCGATGTCGACGACCAACCCGTCACACGCTTCGTCCACGCCCGAGTCACGGGTGGCGACGCGCCGCTCCCGGCCAGCGCTGATCGCGGTGCTGACGACGCTGCTCGGCGTCGCGCTCACCGCCTGCAGGCCCACGCCGGAGAGCACGAACCTCACGGATCTCAACGAGGTCCGCGTCGCCACCGGTGTCGTCGAGCTCGTGCGCACGCCCGAGCTCGACGCGAAGGCCAAGGCGCAGGCCGACCGGATGGCTCGCCGCGGCACGATCTTCCACTCGTCGAACCTGGCCTCGGGCGTGAGTGCCGGCTGGAGCTCCATCGGCGAGAACGTCGCCCTGGCCGGTTCGGTCGACGACGCCCAGCGGGCACTCGAGGCGTCACCCGGTCACTACGCCAACATGGTGAACCCCGCGTTCAACCAGGTGGGCATCGGCGTCACCGTCCGCAACGGCGTCACCTACGTGGTGCAGGTCTTCGTCAGCCGTTGATCGCCGTTGATCGCCGTTGATCGCCGTTGCTCGCCGTTGCTCGTCGCTGATCGCCGCTGATCTCCGGCGGGGCGAGCGACCGGTACCTCAACCGGACGGTGACGGTTTCGGCTTCCTCGCCCGGCTCGGCGCCACCCGTGGCGGCTCGCCCGCCATCTTCGGGTACACGGGAGGCCACGGCGCGTCCGGCAGCCCGGCCTCCTGATCGCGTCGCACCAGCTCGAGGAACGGTTCGAGCGACTGCGGATGGTCGTCCATGTCGGCCCACGGATCGCCGCTCGCCGCGATCCGCCCGGGCACCGTCTCGATCGTCAGCAGATCCGGGCGCACCGTGTCGA
>WLDE01000323.1 GCA_009704985.1 Actinomycetota bacterium
CGCGATCCTGCCGGTCGACGGCGCGATGGGCGTCACCCAGGCGACCAACACCTGATCGTCGGGGGCCGGGCCGACCTCCCTCCCACTTCGGCGCTGCGCCCGGCGGCGATCCGACCCTCTGGTGCCCGAGGTGGGACTCGAACCCACACGATCTTTCAATCGGCGGATTTTGAGTCCGCTGCGTCTGCCATTCCGCCACTCGGGCGAGTGACCGGCACACGATATCCGCCGACCATCGCGGTTACCGATGGGTAGCACCGGAGGTCCGCGGCCGACCGTCTAGGGTTGACCGGCGATGCTTGCCTTCACGTTTCCTGGCCAGGGGTCCCAACGACCCGGGATGGGACGTCCGTGGGTCGACCACGAGAGCTGGGAACTCGTCGACGAGGCCTCGGCCGTCGCCGACAGGGACGTCGCCCGGCTCCTGCTCGACGCCGACGCCGACGAGCTGAAGGACACGCGCAACGCGCAGCTCACCACGTTCGTGTCGAGCCTGATCGTCCTCGACGCGGTCGAGCGCATCGGCGTGGAGCCGAGCTTCTGCGCCGGGCACAGCCTCGGCGAGTACACCGCGCTCACCGCCACCGGTGCCCTCGGCTTCGACGAGGGCGTGCGGCTCGTGTCCGAACGGGCCGACGCGATGCACGAGGCCGGTCACGACAACCCGGGCACCATGGCCGCCGTGCTCGGCCTCGACGACGACCTCGTGGAGGTCGCCTGCCGCCGGGCCGACAGCGACGTCTGGGTCGCCAACTTCAACGCACCCGGCCAGGTCGTCATCGCCGGCTCACCAGAGGGCGTGGCTGCGGCGAGCGTCCACGCGAAGGAGCTCGGCGCCAAGAAGGTGATGCCGCTGCAGGTGTCGGGTGCGTTCCACACACCCTTCATGGCGCCCGCCCGCGACCGGCTGCGCAAGGCGATCGCCGAGGCCAACCCGCGCGACACCGAGGTGCCGGTCGTCTCCAACGTCGACGCGCTCGCCCACCACCTCGGCGCCGACTGGTCCTCGCTGCTCTCCGCCCAGCTCTCGAGCCCCGTGCGCTGGAAGCACTGCCTCCTCACCCTCGCCGAACTCGGTGTCACCGACTTCGTCGAACTCGGACCGGGAGGCGTGCTGACCGGCATGGCCAAGCGCACCGTCGACGCCGCCCGCACCATCTCGGTGTCGACGCCGGACGACCTCGACAAGCTGCTCGACTTCGTGAGCACCGCAGCGCCCCGCACCGCCACCAAGCTCGAGGGCGAGCACCTGTTCGCCTCCGAGCGGCTGGTCGTGAGCCCGGGCGCCGGCGTGTTCGAGCCCGTCGCCGGACTCGGCGAGGGCAGCCGGATCGACGTCGGCACGGTGCTCGGACACCTCGGCGACACCGAGGTCCGTTCGGCGTTCGCCGGTGTCCTGCAGAGCTACATCGCCGTGAGCGGCGAGCGGGTCACGCCCCGCCAGCCGATCGCCTGGCTGAGGACGGCCTGAGATGCCCACCATCCCGCCCGGCATCCGCGGCGCCGTGATCACCGGCTGGGGCACGGCGCTCCCTCCGAAGGTGCTCACCAACCACGACCTCGAGGAGATGTTCGACTCGAACGACGAGTGGATCGTCGAGCGCACCGGCATCCGTGAGCGTCACGTCGGCGGCACCACCACCGACCTGTCGGTCGAGGCCGGCCGCAAGGCGATCGAGATGTCGGGGGTCGACCCGTCCGAGATCGACACCCTCATTCTGGCCACCACCACCCCCGACCGGTGCGTGCCGGCCAGCGCGCCGGGCATCGCCGCCGAGCTCGGTCTGCGCTGCGGCGCGTTCGACCTGAATGCGGCGTGTTCCGGCTTCACCTACGGGCTCGTGATGGCCCACGGTCTCATCGCCATGGGGTCGCGCAAGATCCTGCTGATCGGCACGGACACGCTCGCACGCATCACCGACTGGACCGATCGCAACACCGCGATCCTGTTCGCCGACGGCTCCGGCGCCGTCGTGCTGGAGGCCACCGACGACGGCCGCGGTCAGCTGCTCGGCTGGGACCTCGACGCCGACGGCACGGCCGAGCGCTTCCTGTACAGCGACATCGGCGGCTACATCCAGATGGAGGGCAAGGAGGTCTTCCGTCGCGCGGTGCGGATCATGGTGGACTCCGCCACGAAGTCGATGAACGCCGCCGGCGTCACGGCCGACCAGCTCGCGCTCGTCGTGCCGCACCAGGCGAACCTCCGCATCATCCAGGCCTCCTGCGAACGCCTCGGCATCCCGATGGACAAGGCCGCCGTCGTGCTCGACCGCACCGGCAACACCTCGTCGGCCTCGATCCCCCTCGCGTTCGCCGACGCCCTCGACGCCGGCCGGGTGCAGCCCGGCGACCTCGTCCTGCTCGTCGGCTTCGGCGCCGGCATGACCGCGGCGAGCGCCGTGATCCGTTGGGGTGGTGCGTGAGTCGCACGGTGTTGGTCACGGGCGGAGCCCGTGGCATCGGCCTCGCATGTGCGCGTCGGTTCGCCGAGCTCGGCGACCGCGTGGCGGTCACCTACCACTCCTCTCCCCCGCCGGACGGGCTGTTCGGCGTGCAGTGCGACGTCACCTCCTCGGAGAGCGTCGATGCCGCCTTCGCCGCGGTCGAGGCGGAGTTCGGCCCGGTCGAGGTGCTGGTGTCGAACGCCGGGATCACCAAGGACGGACTCCTGCTGCGCATGGGCGAGGAGCAGTTCACGTCCGTCATCGACACGAACCTCACCGCCGCCTACCGCGTCTGCAAGCGCGCCGCACAGGGCATGCTCCGCGCCCGCAGCGGACGTATCGTCCTCGTCTCGTCGGTGGTCGGCCTGCTGGGCTCGGCCGGACAGGCCAACTACGCCGCCTCCAAGGCCGGCCTCGTGGGTCTCGCCCGCTCGCTCGCGCGCGAGCTCGGCTCGCGCAGCATCACCGTCAACGTCGTCGCGCCCGGCCCCGTCGAGACCGACATGACCGCCGCGCTCGGCGAGAAGCGTCTCGCCGAGCTCACCGCCGCCGTGCCCCTCGGCCGGATGGCCACGCCCGACGAGATCGCCGGCGTGGTGGCCTTCCTGGCCGGCCCCGATGCGGGGTACATCACCGGCGCCGTCGTCCCGGTCGATGGCGGCCTCGGGATGGGCCACTAACCTCACACCCACTCGTCCACGCCGATGGACGACACATCAAGGAGACCCCACGTGGATCAGGAACTGTTCGCCCGCTTCAAGAAGTGCGCCGTCGAGGTGCTGTCGGTCGACGAGTCGGCCGTCGTGCCCGAGGCGAAGTTCGGCGACGACCTCGACGCGGACAGCCTCGACCTGGTCGAGTTGGTCATGGCCCTCGAGGAGGAGTTCGGCGTCGAGGTGCCCGAGGAGGATCTCGACGGCGTCGAGACCGTCGGCCAGGCGTTCGATCTGGTCGTCGGCAAGCTCTGATGGAGGGCCGCGCCCGCCGGGTGGCCATCACCGGCTACGGCGTGGTGGCTCCGTGCGGCATCGGCAAGCAGGCGTTCTGGAACGGCCTGCTCGGGCCGGGCATCACCTCCGGCCGCAGCGTCGAGGTCGCCGACTGGGACCCGACGCCCTACTTCGCCAATCCCAAGGAGGCGCGACGCGCCGACCGTTTCGAGCAGTTCGCGCTCGCTGCCGCGTCCGAGGCGTTCGAGCAGTCGGGGCGCCCGTCGGCCGACCCGGGCCGGTTCGGAGTCATCTTCGCCACCGGTGTGGGCGGTCTGCGCTCCACCGAGGAGCAGATCGGGGTGCTGCTGCAGAAGGGTGAGCGGCGCGTCTCGCCGTTCCTCGTCCCGATGATGATGCCCAACGCCGCCGGCGCCGCGATCTCGATGCGCTACGGGCTCCAGGGCCCCAACGAGACCATCTGCACGGCGTGCGCCGCCTCCACGCACGCGATCGGCGCCGCCGCACGCCTGATCGCCTGGGGCATCGTCGACGCCTGCGTCACCGGCGGCAGCGAGAGTGCCGGCTGCGACATCGGCCTCGCCGCGTTCGGCAACATGACCGCGCTCAGCACGAGCGGCAACAGCCGCCCGTTCTCGCCCGAGCGCGACGGGTTCGTGCTCGGCGAGGGCGCGGCGGTGTTCGTGCTCGAGGAGTGGGACGCTGCGGTCGCTCGCGGTGCCACGATCGTCGGCGAGGTGCTCGGCGCTGCCAGCAACGCCGACGCCCACCACATCACGGCACCGGCACCCGGCGGCACGGGCGCCATCGCGTGCATGCGCACCGCGATGGACACCGCCCATCTGTCGCCATCCGACATCGGGCAGATCAACGCACACGGCACCAGCACGCCGCTCAACGACGCCGCCGAGGCGGCCGCGATCACCTCGGTGTTCGGGGCCGGGGCCGTCCCGGTCACCTCCACCAAGGGCGTCACCGGCCACGCGCTCGGCGCGGCCGGCGCACTGGAGGCGGCCGCGGTGCTGCTGTCCATGGAGCACCGCCTGATCCCTCCCACCGCGGGCACCACCGTGCTCGACGAGGGCATGGACATCGACGTCGTGCTCGGGTCGCCCCGACCGTGGGAACCCGCACCGACGATGTCGAACAGCCTCGGCTTCGGTGGCCACAACGGAACGATCATCCTCGGTCCTGCGTCCTGACGAAGGTCGTACGACCGACGACGGACGCTCGGGGCATCCGCCCCTCCGGACGACGGATCCGGTGAACGACGCGACGGCGCACGCTGGTGCGCATGCCCGCCACGACTCGTCGCCGTCCCCGGCTGGATGCCGTCACCCGTCTCCTCCGGCGCCTCCGCCGGCTCGGTGTCACACCCCCGTCGCATGATGCGGACATGGCTCGCACGTTCCACCCCGCCCCCGCCCGCTCCGGCCGCCCGACCCCGACGCATCACGTGTTCTTCGACGC
>WLDE01000324.1 GCA_009704985.1 Actinomycetota bacterium
CGGTCGAGGTCGGTGTCCGCCGGGAGGTCGACGCTCACCACCTGACCCCAGGCGTGCACGCCGGCATCGGTGCGACCGGCACCCACCGGCGCCACTGCGATCCGGGTGACCCGCTCGAGTGCCTCGCGGAGCACACCCATCACGGTCGGCTGCGCGTCGGCCTCGGCGAAGCCGTGGAAGCCGCTCCCGTCGTAGGCGACGAGCAGGCGGGCCCGGCGCGTGGCCGCGCCGATCCCCACCGGCACGTCGACCGGCACGTCGACCGGCACGTCGACCGGCACGGTCGGCGCCTCGACCGGTCCGGTCGGCGCCCCACCGTCGGGGAACGGCAGCTCGGGCGTGCTCATCCGCAGCCACCTCCCGTCCGGCGTCCGGTTCGACATCCCATCCGGCGTCCCATCCGGCGTCCCATCCGGGGTCTGATCCGCGGGATCGCACCGGGAACGACACGAGCCCGCCGCTCACGCGACGGGCTCGTCTCGACGTTCATGCGCATCCGGCGGGGCGAGGTGCCGGTACCTCGGTGGTGCCGGTCAGACCAGCTCGATGCGGGCCATGGGCGCGTTGTCGCCCTGGCGCGGACCGAGCTTCAGGATCCGGAGGTAGCCGCCGTTGCGGTCCATGTAGCGCGGGGCCACGTCGGACACGAGCTTGGCGGTCATCTCCTTGTCGCCGAGGTAGCCCTGGAGCTGGCGGATCCGGTGCACGCGCATCGGATCGCCCTCCTGGGCCTTCTTCGCCTTGGTGATGAGCTTCTCCGCGATCGGGCGCAGCGCCTTGGCCTTGGCCTCGGTCGTGACGATGCCCTCCGCGGCGAACAGCGACGCGGCGAGGTTCGCCATCATCAGGCGCTGGTGTGCGGCGCTGTGGCCGAACTTGCGTGCTTTGCGGGGCGTGGCCGGCATGGTGGTTCAGTCCTTCAGGTGATCTCGGGCCAGGTGATCCGGTGGGTCAGCCGCGCAGGCTGAGGCCGCGCTCGTCGAGCTTCTGCTTGACCTCGTCGAGGCTCTTCTGGCCGAAGTTGGTGATGTTGAGCAGGTCGTCCTCGGTCTTGGTGAGCAGCTCACCGACCGAGTTGATCTGGGCGCGCTTGAGGCAGTTGCGCGGACGCTCGGAGAGATCGAGGTCCTCGATCGGGAGGTCGAGGTCGGGGGAGGTGGCAGCGATGCTGGCGACCTCACCGAGCTCGAGGCCCTGGGGCTCGTCGCTCAGGCTGGCGACCAGGTCGACCAGCGAGCGCAGCGTGGCGCCGGCCGAGGCCAGGGCGTCGCGCGGGGTGATCGAGCCGTCGGTCTCGATGTCGAGCACGAGGCGGTCGTAGTTGGTGCTCTGCTCGACGCGGGTGGGCTCGACCGAGAACATCACGCGGCGCACCGGCGAGAAGATCGCGTCGACCGGGATGACGCCGATCGTGCGGTTCTGCGCATCGCGGTCGCTCGACAGGTAGCCGCGGCCACGGCCGACCGTCAGGTCGACGGCGAGGCGGGCCTTCGCGTTGAGGGTGGCGATGTGCTGATCGGGGTTCAGGATCTCGATCTCGCTCGGGCACTTGATGTCCGCAGCGGTGATGGTGGCCGGGCCGCGCACGTCGAGGCGGACGATCACGTCCTCGTCGCTCGTGCTGGTGAGCACGACGTCCTTGATGTTGAGGATGATGTCGGTGACGTCCTCGGAGATGCCGGGGATCGTGTCGAACTCGTGCAGCGCGTCATCGAAGCGGACGGCCGTGATGGCCGCACCCGGGATGCTCGACAGCAGCACGCGGCGCAGCGAGTTGCCGATCGTGTGGCCGAAGCCGGGCTCGAGCGGGCTGATCGCGAACCGCTGGCGGTGGTTCTCCTCATCGCCGACGGCTTCGATGGTGGGGCGCTGGATGACGAGCATGGACGTACGCCTCGTTCTCTCTCTGTTTCGTTCAGTGGTCGCTGGTTCTCGGGTCGCGACGGTACGTGGGTTCGTGCAGCCGGTGGTGGAACCACCGGCGAGGCGGGGCTACTTGGAGTAGAGCTCGACGATCAGCGACTCGCGCACCGGGACGTCGATGTGCTCGCGCTGGGGCAGGTCGCGGACCGTGACCTGCTTGCCACCCTCGCCGACCTCGAGCCAGCCGACGACGCGGCGGTCGATGACGTCGAGGTTGTGCTGGATGACGATCATCGCCTGGGCCTTCGGCGAGAGCGACACGACGTCGCCCTTGCGCACGCGGTACGAGGGGATGTTCACACGCTTGCCGTTGACCTGGATGAGGCCGTGGCTCACGAACTGGCGGGCCTGGGGGCGGGTGCTCGCCCAGCCGGCGCGGTAGGTGACGTTGTCGAGGCGCTGCTCGAGCAGGCGGAGCAGGTTCTCGCCGGTCGGCCCCTGGAGGCGGTTGGCCTCCTCGTAGGTGCGGCGGAACTGGCGCTCGAGGACCCCGTAGATGTACTTCGCCTTCTGCTTCTCCTGCAGCTGGGCGAGGTACTCGCTGCCGGCGTTGCGGCGGCGGGTGCGGCCGTGCTGACCCGGGGGGAAGGGGCGACGCTCGAGCGCCTTGCGACCCTTGTCGTTCTCGAAGATGTTGGTGCCGAGGCGACGCGAGACGCGCACCTTCGGTCCGGTGTACCGAGCCATGATCAGGTCCTCCGCCGCTTGGGCTGGCGGCAGCCGTTGTGCGGGACCGGCGTGACGTCCTTGATGGAGGTCACCTCGATGCCGGTGTTCTGGATGCTGCGCACGGCGGTGTCGCGACCCGAACCCGGGCCCTTCACCTGCACCTCGACGCGGCGCAGGCCGTGCTCGATCGCGGCGCGGGCTGCCTTCTCGGCAGCCATCTGCGCGGCGAACGGGGTGCTCTTGCGCGACCCCTTGAACCCGACGCCACCGGACGACGCCCACGAGATGACGTTGCCCTCGGTGTCGGTGATCGAGACGATCGTGTTGTTGAACGAGCTCTTGATGTGGACGACACCGTTGGTGACGTTCTTGCGCTCGCGCTTGCGGGGGCGGCGACCGCCCGGCTTCGGCTTCGCCATCGTTACTTCCTCACGGCCTTCTTCTTGTTGGCGACGGTCTTCTTCGGGCCCTTGCGGGTACGAGCATTGGTGTGGGTGCGCTGGCCGCGCACCGGCAGGCCCTTGCGGTGACGGACGCCCTGGAGGCAGCCGATCTCGATCTTGCGCTTGATGTCCTGCGCGACTTCCCGGCGGAGGTCACCTTCGACGGTGATGTGCTCGTCCACCCAGGTACGGATCTTGTTCACCTCGTCCTCGGTGAGGTTGCGGACTCGCTGGTTCGGGTCGAGGCCGGTGTCGGCGCAGATGCGCTGCGCCGTCGGCTTGCCGATGCCGAAGATGTAGGTGAGCGAGATCTCCAACCGCTTTTCGCGGGGGATGTCGACGCCGGAGATACGTGCCATGGTTCGTGTGCTTCCTCTTGGCCTCGTCAGCCTTGCCGCTGCTTGTGCCGGGGGTTCTCGCAGATCACCATGACGCGCCCGTGCCGGCGGATGACCTTGCACTTCTCGCAGATTTTCTTCACGCTCGGGCGGACCTTCATGGTGCTGTGCTTTCTCGGTGCTCTCTCGGGAACGGCGACCCTGGTGGGTCCCCGGTGCGATTGCTGGTGGCGACTCGTCGTGGCGACTCGTCGTGGCGACTTCTGGTGGCGACTACTTGTAGCGATACGTGATGCGACCGCGGGTGAGGTCGTACGGGGTGAGCTCCACCTGGACCTTGTCACCGGGCAGGATGCGGATGTAGTGCATCCGCATCTTCCCGCTGATGTGCGCCAACACTTTGTGACCGTTCTCGAGTTCGACCCGGAACATCGCGTTGGGCAGCGACTCGATGATCGTGCCCTCGAGCACGATGGCGTCGTCTTTCGGCTTCGGCAGAGGGAACTCCTCACGACTGACAGGCGGGCAGAACTCGTCCAGGATCTGGACACCCCGTCGCGGCCGACGCACGCGAAGGCTCAACAGGGCCGAGGAACGATGCTATCGCCCGAGCTGCGCAACGCCAAGTGCAGATGCCGCGACTTCGCGGCATCGCCGTCGAGGGGTCACCGTAGCACCGCGCCGCGACCGCCCGGCGCATCGCTCACGCCCGTGACCTGGGACGACGCGTCGGACGCCGCGGGTGTTCCCGACACGCCCGACGGCGCGCGCGGGACAGGATCGGTGATTCCCCCGATGTCCGGCCGACGGCGATCGGGCTGGATGGCCCCATGGGCACCACCACCTGCACGACCACCTGCACGACCACCTGCACGACCCCGGACCCCGGCGCCGACCGGGACACCGACCTGACCGCGGACCTGACCGCGGACCTGACCGCGGGCCGGGTCGCCGGCCGCCGGCTCCGGGCGGTCCCGGGCGACCAGCCCGCCGACGCCGAGCTCGTCGCACTCGCCGTCGACGGCGACCGCGAGGCCTTCGGCGAGCTGTACCGGCGCCACCATCGCGGGGTCCTCGCCGCGGTCGGCGACTGGACCCCCGACCCGCAGCGCCGCAGCGAGCTCGCCCACGACAGCTTCCTGCGGGCCATGCAGCAGCTGCACCGGCTCCGTGACCGAGACCGGTTCCGTCCGTGGCTGCTCCAGATCGCCCGCAACACGGCGATCGACGACGCCCGCCGCCGCAGCCGGCGGCCGACCGAGTCGCTCGACCTGGTGCCCGAGCCGGCGTCGGACGACGAGCCGGCGCTCGTGGTGGAGATGGAGCTGCTCGCCGCGCGCATCGCCCGGTCGGTCGCCGGCCTGGCGCCGCGGGAGGCGA
>WLDE01000325.1 GCA_009704985.1 Actinomycetota bacterium
CAGGGCGTCATCCAGGAGCACCGGGCGGAGATCGACGAGGTCGAGGAACTCGACCCGGTGACCCAGGACCTCCTCATCGGACAGACCGCGATCCTGGAGAAGTACCACTGGTTCGTCCGCTCGCACCTCGTCGACTGGGCCGGGGGGACGGCGAACGCCGGGGCGACCACCGAGCTCGCGGCCGCCCAGGCCGTCGCCGCGAAGGCCCACACCCCGACCGGCTCGCGGACCACCCGCAACGCAGGAGATGCCGGGGTGTCCGGCACCGCGGCCACCGCGGCCACCGCTGCCACAACTGCCACCGCGGCCGACGCCGCGGTCACCGCCGAGGGGAGGTGAACGTCATGGAAGGTCTGCTCTGGATCCTCGCCGTGATCCTGGTGATCGCGGGCGTGATCTCGCTCGTCCGAGGTGAGGTGATGTGGGGAGTCGCGCTCCTGGTCATCGGACTGCTCGTCGGCCCCGGTGGGGTCAGCGTCTTCACCTGACCCCACGCCGGTCGACCTCCTGGTCGGCCGACTCGTCCACCACATCGATGCGCACACGGATCCGCGCCGGGCGGGCGACCTGCCGGCAGGTCCAGCCGGCTCGTTCGGCTCGGGACGATCGAGGGACGAGCGGCCGGACGGACGCGGCACGTGCGCCGGTCGCGTGTTTCGACGGGCACCCGAGCGGGTATCGCACCCCCCTGGGTGGCGTCAGATCGTCCCGAGTCGCCCGCGGATCGCCGCGTCCGGCGGCGTTCGGGGATGACGCGAGACTGGCTCGACCGCGGGTCACGTCCCGCGGGTGGTCCGAGCGCGCAGCCGGGAGCGACGTTCCCGTGGGAAGCAGGAGGAAGAGATGACCGGTCCGACGAACGACGACTCCGTCACCGTCGATCTCGACGGCGACGTGATCGTCGTCCACGGCGACATCGACATGGCCGGTGGGCCGGTGCTCGAGGCCGCCATGCTCCAGCAGGAGGAGCAGGATCCCGACGGCGATCGACCGCTCGTGATCGACCTCGGCGACGTGTCGTTCATCGACTCCTCGGGGCTGCGCAGCCTGCTCGGCGCCGGCCGGCGGGCACGCGCCCGCGGCAGCGAGGTGGTGCTCCGCCGAGTGGGGTCCGAGGTGGCCCGGCTGCTCGACATCACCGGCACCACGTCGCAGTTCGTGATCGAGAGCCATCGTGGCTGAGGCCGCCCTGCAGTCCGCCGAGCCGGGGGTCGCCCCGAACGGCCCGGTGCAGCTCTGCGTGCCGCCCGAACCGAGCATGTCTCGTGTGGCCCGCCTCGCGGCCAGCGGCCTCGCGTCGCTGGCGGGCTGCACGGTCGACGAGATCGAGGACATCAAGATCGCGGTGAGCGAGGTCCTCATCGCACTCATCGAGCACGGGGAGGGCGGTCGTATCGACCTCGAGTTCGACCTGGCTCGTCCCGGTACCGTCGCCGGCCCCCACGGCGCCGCGTTCGTCGTGCGCGGGCGCTCGCCCGTCACATCCTTCGCGCTCGACCACCCCGACCTCCTGCTGTGCCGGACGGTGCTCGAGGGCGTGTGCACCAGCGCCGAGATCGGCACGGTGGAGGGTCACGCCCAGATCGTCGCCGTCGTGGCGATGGCGGAGCCGAACTGAGCGCGTCCGTGCACGAGCGCGACGCCGACCGGGCCCACGAGGACGACGTCTGGCTCGCCGGTGCACTCTCGCGGTTCAGCCGCGACCGCGACCCGGCGCTGCGCGACGAGATCGTCGAGCGTGCGAACTGGCTGGCCGTGCGGGCCGCGCGACGCTTCGTCGACCGGGGTGAGCCCTTCGACGACCTGCTCCAGGTCGCACGCCTGGGTCTCCTGAAGGCCGTCGACCGCTTCGACCTCTCGCTCGGTGTGCCGTTCGGCGCGTACGCCACCCCGACGGTGATGGGCGAGCTGCGCCGCTACTTCCGTGACCACACCTGGAGCGTCCACGTGTCGCGTCGGGCGAAGGACCTCCGCCCGATGGTGAACGCCGCGTCGGACAAGCTGGCCGGCGAGCTCGGCCGATCGCCGAAGGTGGCCGAGATCGCCGCGGTGCTCGACCTCGGCGAGGACGCCGTGCTGGAGGCGCTGGAGGCCAACAACGCCTATCGCGCCCACGTGCTCGACCCGGCGGGCACCGGCCACACCCCACCGGTGGACGGTGGGTTCGAGGACGTCCTCGACCGCGACCTCGTGCAGCACCTGCTCGATCGTCTGCCCGCGAGGGAGCGCACCATCCTGGTGCTGCGGTTCTTCGAGGGGATGACCCAGTCGCAGATCGCGGAGCGGATCGGGACCTCGCAGGTGCACGTCGGCCGCCTCATCACCTCCAGCCTCGCCGTGCTCCGCGCCCACCTGTCGGCGGCGAGCCGCGACACCTCCGGCTGAAACGACCCGGCTCGCCGATCCCCTCGCGACTCGCAGCCGAGATTCGGGGGCTGCCGAACGCGGTACCCCGTGGCCGTGCGGCCGGCCCGACGCGGCGGTCGCGCACGTTCGGAGGCCGGAGGCTGGTTGCGGCGCCGCGTGGGTGGGTATCGCTCGGACGTGAGCAGCAGGAACTCCCCGACGGCCGCACCTCTGCCGGTCGGCCTCCGTCCCACCCGGAGCCGCGTGTCCCCGCGCGTCGCGCTCGAGCGGACGCGCCGCCGCTGGCGGTCGCCGGCGTGGGCCGAGCAGGCGGCGTGTGCCGGCCAGACCGAACTCTTCTTCGGACCGGCGATCGAGACCGAGCGCGAACGCCTCGACCGTGAGCGTCGAGCGCTCACGGTGTGCGCCACCTGTCCGGTGCTGGCACCGTGCCGGGAGCACGCTCGCCAGTTCCGCGAGTCGGGCATCTGGGGTGGCGAGAGCGAGTACCAGCGTCGTGCCGCCCTGCGCCGGGCCAAGCAGACCAGCAGCTGACTCACGCCGACATGGAGCCGACCGGGACCGGGCGCGCTCGGCGGCCGCCCGGTGCCGGGACGGGTTGCGTGGCCACGCCCGCCGTCAGCTCGCGTTGCGACGTTCGTTCGCCGGCTCCAGACCGAGGATGCGGGCGCGCACGGCCGCCTGGGTGCGGTTCTTCACGCCGAGCTTCTGGTACACCTGCCGCACGTAGGTGCGGACGGTCTCGACACCCAGGAACAGCTCCTCGGCGATGTCGCGGTTGCTGAGACCGAGGCCCAGCATGGCGAGCACCTCCTGCTCGCGTAGTGTGAGGTTGGCCGGGACCACCGGTGGCTGGTGCGGACCGTTGGGTCCGTAGTGCGCGAGCCGCAACGGCAGGTCGAGGCCCACCCGCTCGCCGGCGACGATGCGTTCGAGGCCATCGACCAGCTCGGCCGCCGGAGAGGCCTTCGACAGCACGCCCGACAGCCCGCTCGCCCGAGCGATCGCGAGGAGGTCGACGTCGGCCGTCCAGGTGTAGAGCACCACGTGGCGCACGCCGGGATCGGCGACGGTGTCGCGCGCCCGAGCCACGATGCTGCGCTGACCACCGAAGGTGTCGAACAGCGCGACGTCGGCCGATTCCTTCGGGGTGCCGCCGGCGTCGAGCTCCACCACGCGAATCCGGTGGCGGTAGGGCTCGAGCATCGCGGCGACGCCGCGCACGATCACCTCGTAGTCGTTGACGACGGAGATCCGGATCGGCACGTCGGTGCCGGTACGGGTCTCGGGTGGCTCCGCCCGACGCTCGGGCTGCATGTCCGAGGGCGAGCCGGTACCGTCCGGCGTGGGAAGGGTGGCGGCGTCGCTCATCGGGTACCTCCGGTGCTCGATCGGTCGTCCGATCGTGGGGTGGGTCGGGTGTCGGGTCGAGTGCTCGGTCGGGACGGATCGGGTCGGCCTGCAGCACGGGTGCGGATCTCCCCGTGGATGTGGAGTCCGATACCACCGAACGGGGTGCGCCAAACACGCGATCACCCCACGTCCGGGTGGTGGGCGCGACCGTTCTCATGTGTCGGCGCCCACCGATCGCGGGTACCACCACCTCGTGCGACCGCAGGCCTTCCTCTTCGATCGCGACAGCACGTTGGTCCACGACGTCCCGTACGGCGGCAATCCGGATCGGGTGCGTCCGATCCCGGGTGCTCGGCGGGCGTTGGCGGCCGTGCGTGCCGCCGGCGGTCGGATCGCCGTCGTCACCAACCAGCACGGCTCCGCCCCCGGAGGGCTGCGGCCCGCCGATGTCGTGGCGGTGCACGCACGAATGGAGCGCATGCTCGGTCCGCTGCCGATCCTCGAGTTCTGCCCCCACGACGACGTCGACGAGTGCACCTGCCGGAAGCCGCACCCCGGCCTCCTGCTCCGTGCTGCTGCACGGCTCGGCGTGCCGCCGTCGGAGTGCGTGGTGATCGGCGACGCTGCCACTGACGTGGGCGCAGCGCTCGCCGCCGGCATGTGGAGCATCCTGATCTCCGCCCCGCTCTCCTCGCTCTCCACGATCGGGGAGATCGGGGAGATCGGGGAGATCGGGGAGATCGAGGAGGTGGGCGGTGCACCGTGCGTCGCGCCGGATCTCGTCCGTGCGGTCCGTCTCGCGCTCGACGGCGAGTTCGGCCAGCCGGTCGACCGGGGGACGCACGGATCCGCCGGCGAGTGAGCGGGTCGTCCGCCCTTCGGGCGAGGACCGTCAGGGACGATCGGTGGTGCCGCGCTCGCCCGGCGCGATCGCCGGCGGCAGCACGCCGTCACCACGCACGTCCTGCATCGCACCGAGCACGTCGGCATCGACAGCCGACGACATCGGCCCGAAGCCGAGCACCAGC
>WLDE01000326.1 GCA_009704985.1 Actinomycetota bacterium
CCGCGCTGGCGGCCGCTGCGGCGCGAGCGATGTCGCTCGGGCGGGGCGGCAGGGTCGGCAGCGCCTTCGGACGCGCCGGAGCCGGGTCGGGCAGGGTCGGTCGCACGGTGGTGGCCGCCTCGTCGCCGCGAGCGGCACCGCCACGGGCCCGAGCGCCCCCGACGTCGAACAGTCGCCGGCGGCCGGTGGTCGGCCGCGCCCGCTCGTCGCCGAACACCGGTGCCGCCGTGATCGCCGAGAGCTCCTCGATGATCTGCTCGACCCGCACCATCGTGGGCGACGGGTGGTGGCGGACGGGAGGGTCGACGTGTGCCACGGGCGGGGTCGCGACGGCGGGCGTGGGTGTGGCCGGCGCGACGGGCCGGCGAACCTCTCGCACCTCGTACGGATCGGACACGTACGGATCGGACACGTACGCATCGGCGTCGTCGTCCGCACCCGCAAGCTCCAGGTCGCGGGCCTGGGCGGCCTCCGCCATGATCGCCGCGAGCACCTCCGCGAGCACCGGGTTCACCGCGTGCGGCGCGATGTCCGGCGACCCGAAGGCGTCGGTCGGCCCGGCCGGCGCGGTCGCCGGGATGACGGGCGCCGCGATCGCCGCGGCCGATGCGACGGGAGCGGCCGGAGCGGCATCGGCGATGGCTCCCGCACGCGCGGCGATCGCCGCGAACGACTCGAGCAGCGACCGGGTGCCGTCGTCGGGCTCCGCCGCCAGATGGGTCGGAGTGGCCGGCGCGGTCGGCGGCGCTGCGGCACGCGTGCTCCACCGAGCCCGCTCGTCGGCCTCGGACTCCGCGACGAGACGGGCGAGCGCGTCCTCCATCGTCTCGTCGTCGAGCGAGACGGTCACCTCGACGCCGAGGTCGCTGGCGAAGAACCCGCCGATGCCACCGCGGCGGATCCGGTTGGCGGCCACCACGCGCACCCGAGCTCCGAGGGAGTGTTCGGCGAGCGCGATCGCCTCCTCGAGCGTGGCAGCACGGAACCGCATCGTGTCCGCGTCGTCGTGGACGCCGGTCGGACCCGGCGCCGACGGCGCTGCGGTCGCTGCCGCCGGACGGGTGGCACCCGGACGCGGGTCTCGCTGGACGTCACTGGACGGCGTAGGCATCGAAGTCCTCCGGGCTGGAGCCGAACGGGTTCGGCGTGGTCATCGGGGTGATGTCGACGTTGGCGATGACGTCGACCTGCAGGTGATCGCCGATCTCGGTGTACGAGACCACCGACATGCCGGACACGGTGGCGCGCACCAGGCGGGCGAGGGCGCTGCGCAGCGGCGCCGAGCACACCAGCACCGGCGAGATGCCCTGCACGCCCGCGGCGTGCACCAGCTCGGTGAGCTGGCGGATCATCCGGTCGGCCTCCTCGGGCAGCAGCTCGATCTGGCTGACGCCGTCGGCCACCCGGAGTCCGCTCATGAGACGGTTCTCGGTGGTGGCCGACAGGGTGACGGCCGTCAGGCGGCCGTCCGCGGCGAGGCCGGACGTGATCGCCGGCCCGAGCTCGTGACGGGCCGCCTCCACCATCGCCTCCACCGTCCGCACCGTGCGGGCCCGATCGCCGATCGCCTCCAGGATCCGCACGAGGTCGCGGATCGGGACGCCGTCGTCGAGCAGACCGGCGAGCACACGCTGCACCTCGCCGATCGTGACGCCGATCGTGGTGAGGTCGTCGACCACCTGCGGATCGGTGGCGCGCACACCGTCGACCAGCACCTTCACGTCGGTGCGGCCGAGCAGGCGGCCGGCCTTGCGACGCACGATCTCGGCGAGGTGCGTGACGATGAGGGTCGAGCGGTCGACCACGGTGTTGCCGAAGATCTCGGCCTGGGCCTGGAACTCCACCGGCACCCAGCGGGCGGCGAGCCCGAACACCGGCTCGCGCACGTCGTCACCGGGGAGGCCGTCGAACGCGTCGCCGATGACCAGCACCCGCCCCACGGGTGCCACGCCACGTCCCACCTCCACGCCGTGGACCCGGATCACGTAGACACCGGCCGGGAGATCGGCGGCGTCACGCGTGCGGATCGACGGCATCACGAAGCCGAGCTCGGAGGCGATCTTGCGGCGCAGCGCACCGACGCGGTCGAGCAGGTCGCCGCCCGTGGAGGAGTCGACGAGCGAGATGAGGTCGAAGGCGATGTTCAGCTCGAGCGGCTCGACGCGAGCGTCGACCGCGAGCTGCTGCGGCGACTGCGGCGGCGGCGCGTCGATCGCAGCGAGGGCCGACGGCGGCGCGTCCTCGATCGCCAGCTCCTCCTCGCGCGGCAGGCGGTTGGCGACCAGCAGCAGGATGACGCCCAGGGCGATGAACGGCAGCTTCGGCAGGCCGGGGATCAGCCCCATCATCAGCATCACCACGCCGGCCGCCCGGACGGCGGCACGCTGGCGGCGGAACTGGGCGAACACGTCGGAGCCGAGGTCGCTGCCGCCCGCGGCGCGGGTGACGATGAGGCCGGCCGAGATCGACACGAGCAGCGCCGGGATCTGCGACACGAGGCCGTCACCGACGGTGAGGAGCGAGAAGGTGGTGATCGCCTCGCCGACCGGCATGCCCATCTGCACCACGCCGATGACGAAGCCGCCGATGAGGTTGACCAGCGTGATGACGAGGCCGGCGATCGCGTCGCCCTTCACGAACTTCGACGCACCGTCCATCGCGCCGTAGAAGTCGGCCTCGTCCGAGACCTCCTTGCGGCGCTGGCGGGCCTCCTCCTCACCGATGATGCCGGCGCTCAGGTCGGCGTCGATCGCCATCTGCTTGCCGGGCATCGCGTCGAGCGTGAAGCGGGCGGTCACCTCGGCCACGCGGCCCGAACCGTTGGAGATCACGACGAACTGGACGAGCGTGAGGATCAGGAAGATGACGAGACCGACGACCAGGCTGCCGCCGACCACGATCGAGCCGAACGTGGCGATGACACCGCCGGCATGTCCCTCGGACAGGATCGCTCGGGACGTGGCGACGTTGAGTCCGAGGCGAAGCAGGGTGACGACGAGGAGCAGCGACGGGAACGAGCTGAACTCCAGCGCCTTCTTCACGTTCATCGACACGAGCAGGATCAGGATCGCCGTCGAGAGGTTCGCGACGATCAGGACGTCGAGGATCGACGCGGGCAGCGGGATGACCATCACCGCGACGACGAGCACGACAGCGCCGGGCAGCGTCACCTGACCCAGTCGACTCTTCTGCACGTGTCCTCCGCTTCCTGTCCGGCCGCATCCTGCGTGTCGGTCCCGGGCGAACCTTCCTGCGCATCTGCGCCTGCCCCGGACGGTCGACGACTGTTCGCAGGAAGCAGACCTTGTCAGGCAGGTTCACCCCTGCCATCGACACGCAGACAGGAGGTCCCATGCAGTTCGAGACACGCCGGTTCGGCACGATCGTCATCGACGACGACGAGGCGTTCGCCGTCCCCGCCGGCATCCCCGGGTTTCCCGATCTCCGCCGGGTGGCGCTGCTGGGCGCCGGCCCCGCACCGGGCGCCACGCCGAGCGAGGACTCGTCGCTCTACTGGATGCAGGACCTCGACGACGGCGACCTGGCCTTCATGTGCCTCGTGCCGTGGGAGGTCTTCCCCGACTACGAGATCGACATCGACGAGAAGTCGCTCGGGATCACCGACGAGGCCGACGTCCGGGTGCTGGCGCTCGTGACCGTCCATCGCGACGACGACATCCCCCACCTCACCGCCAACCTCCGGGCGCCGCTCGTCATCGACGTCGCCCGCCGTCGGTTGCAGCAGGTGATCCTCGCCGACTCGCGCTGGCCCATCCGGGCACCCTTCGGCGTGCTGCCGGTCACCGAGGGGGTCTGACCCATGCTGGTCCTGACCCGACGCGTCGGGGAGAGCATCCTCATCGGCGACGACATCGTCGTCACGGTGCTGGAACTCAACCGCGACCAGGTGCGCATCGGCATCCGCGCACCCCGCTCCGTGAGCGTGCACCGCGAAGAGGTGTACCGCGAGATCCTGCTGTCGAACCAGGCAGCCGCCGCCGACGACGCCGACCTGGTCGCCACCGTCGTCGGCCCGACGCCGTCGTTCAGCCAGCTCCCACGTCGCCGCTGACGCACGCCGCGACGAGGCCGCGCCGGCCGGTTCTTCGGTTGTCAAAGGGCCTGCGGTGCGCGGCCACGCGGTGGTGGGGGTGCCCCGGCCGTCGTGGTCGACGGGGTGCGCGCCTGGGTTCGGGCCCGTGCCGGTGATCGGCCGGTCGCGGGCGGGGTGGACGAGACGGTGACCCTGGTGGAGCGCGCGCTCGACGGCTGGGCGGGTCAGGCCCACTCGGTGCTCGGGGGTCCGGTGGTCATGATCACCTCCCCGTTGCGTCGGATGATCAGTGACCGGTCGGGGCGCATCTGCACGTCCCACTGCTCCGCGTGGAGCCGGTCGTGGTGGTGCTTGCACAACGGCAGCAGATTGGACAGGTCGGTGCCGCCACCGTGTTCCCAGTGGGTGAGGTGGTGGGGTTCGGTGAGCGACACATGCCGATCACACCCCGGGATCGCACACCTGCGGTACATCGCCCGCAACGCACGACGCTGCGCGCGTGAGGCGTGGCGGCGGTTGCGGCCGTGATCCAGTTCGACCGGTGTCGACAGCGAGCGGGCGAGCTGGTCGTAGCTCGGCACTGGCCGGCCCTGCGCGATCACCACACCATCGCGGTCGATGATCACCGGGACGAACC
>WLDE01000327.1 GCA_009704985.1 Actinomycetota bacterium
CTGTCGAGACCACCCATCACGCCACCGACGCCGATCGGGACGTCGTGGGCGTCGCAGATGAGCAGGTCGTCCGAGGTGAACGTGCGCACCGTGCCGTCGAGCGTGGTCATCTGCTCGCCGTCGCGGGCGAGGCGGATGCGGAACCCGTGGCCGCCGAGCGTCTCGAGGTCGTAGGCGTGATTGGGTTGGTTCAGCTCGAGCATCACGTAGTTGCTGACGTCGACGACGTTGCTGATCGAGCGCATCCCGGCCGCCTGCAGGCGGCGCACCATCCAGTCCGGCGACGGACCCACACGGACGCCGGAGATGACGACCGTGGTGAACCGCGGGCACCGCTCGCCGTCCACCAGCTCCACCGTGGCCGAGCGCGACTCGGCCGTCGGGACGACCGGAGCCGGTGCGGGTGCCAGCGCGACACCGAGGTGCGCGGCGACGTCGCGGGCCGAGCCGAGGTGGCCCCAGCAGTCCGGGCGGTTGCGGGTGAGGTCGACGTCGAACACGACCTCGCTGCGCAGCCCGAGCGCCTCGCCGTACGGCAGGCCGAGCGGGGTGTCGGCGGGCAGGATCAGGATGCCCGAGTGGTCGTCGCCGAGGCCGAGTTCGCGCGCCGAGCAGAGCATGCCCTGGCTGTCGATGCCGAGGATCGGCCGCGGCTCGATGAGCCGGCCGTCGGGCATGCGGGTGCCCGGGGTGGCGAGCGGGATGACGTCGTCGGGCGACATGTTGAACGCGCCGCACCACACGTGGCGCTCGACGCCGTCGCCGGCGTCGACCCACACCCGGTGCACCTTGGCCGCGTCGGGATGGCGCTCCGTGCGGAGCACGCGGGCCGTGATCACGCCGTCGACCGTGGCGCCGGTGTGGAGGATCTCCTCCACCTGCATCCCGAGCGCGGTCATGCGAGCCGCGAGCGGCTGCGGATCGACGCCGGCGGGTGCGAGCCCGGGGGCGAGGTCGTCGAGCCAGGAGAGGACGAGTTTCATGATGGTCTCCGTTCCGTCTCCGTGGTCAGAACTGCTCGATGAAGCGGATGTCGTTCGAGTACATGTCGCGGATGTCGTCGATGCCGTGACGCTCGCGGGCCATGCGGTCGATGCCGAACCCGAAGGCGAACCCGCTCCACTCCTCCGGGTCGAGCCCACCGGCGCGCAGCACGTTCGGGTGCACCATGCCGCAGCCGCCCAGCTCGATCCACGACCCGTCGGGCCGCTGGATGTCGAACTCGGCCGAGGGTTCGGTGAACGGGAAGTAGTTCGGCCGGAGCCGGCTCGTGAACGCGCCACCGAAGAACGCCTTGGTGAAGGCGTCGATCGTGCCGGCGAGGTGCGCCATGGTGATGCCGCGGTCGATGACGAGGCCCTCGATCTGGTGGAACACCGGCATGTGCGTCGCGTCGGGCGTGTCACGCCGGAACACCCGGCCGGGCATCACCATGTAGATCGGTGGCTCGACGGTCTGCATCACGCGGATCTGCACGGGCGAGGTGTGCGTGCGCAGCAGCACCGTGCCGTCCTCGGCCGCGGGACCGTGGTAGTCCGTGAACAGCGTGTCGAAGCCGCTGCGCGCCGGGTGGCTGCGCGGCATGTTGAGCGCCTCGAAGTTGTAGAAGTCGGTCTCCACCTCGGGCCCCTCGGCCACCTGGAAGCCGAGACCGATGAACACGTCCTCGAGCCGCTGCCACGCCTGGGTGACGAGGTGCGAGTGGCCCCGGCGGGGCGAGACGAGCTCCTCCGTGAGGTCGAGGTGCTCGGCCTCGAGCTGTGCGGCGCGCGCCACCCGGGCGAGCGACGAGCGTCGTTCGCCGAGCGCGGAGGTGACGGCCTCCGTGGCGGCGTTGAGCGCCTGACCGGCGGCCTTCTTCTCGTCGACGGTGGCGAGCGACCCGAGCCGGGTCTTCAGCAGGGCGAGCGAGCCCTTCTTGCCGAGCAGGTCGGCGTCGATCTGGGCGACCTCGTCGAGCGTGGTGGCGATCGTGATCCGGGCGAGGCCGGCGTCGCGTGCGGCGGCGACGTCGTCGAGCAGCGACGCGGTCGTCCGCGCGTCAGAGTCCGTCATGGACGTTCCTTTCGGGATGATCGGGTCCGGTGGGCACTCCCCCGGGTCGCCGGATCGTGGGCGTCAGGCAGCGACGGCGTGACGGCGCACGACCCCGGGCGTCACCCGGGGGCACCGAAATCGCTGCTCGTCCGTCATGGCGGCAGAGGCTACCGGTCACCCCGGCCCACCCGCCAACGGGTTGGCCGCGGCGCGGCGCTGACGTGCGACCTCGAACGCGAGCACGGTCGCGGCCATCGCGACGTTGAGGCTCTCCGCGCGCCCGGCGTGCGGGATCGTCACCCAGTCCTCGACCGGAGCGTCGTCCGGGAGTCCGTGGGCCTCGTTGCCGAGCACGACGGCCGTCGGCACGGTGAGGTCGACGTCGGTGTAGGGCACACCCCGATGCGACGACGTGCCGACGATGCGGCACGGCGTGGCGCGCACCACCTCGTCGAGCGACACATCGGTGACGATCGGGACGTGGAAGAGGGCGCCGGCCGACGCCCGCACGACCTTCGGGTTGAAGACGTCGACCGACCCGCTGCTCAGCACCACGACGTCGGCGCCGGCGGCCTCGGCGGAGCGCAGCAGGGTGCCGGCGTTGCCCGGATCGGCGATCCGGTCACCGACGACCACGAACGTCGCCGACGCCAGCGCGTCGAGCGTGGCGGTGCGACGCCGGACCACCGCCAGCGCCGACTGCGGCGTGTCCGTGCTCGCCACCTTCTCGACCACACCGGGGCCGAGCTCGAACACGGGAACGCCGTCGGGCGGCTGGTAGCTCCACGCCCCGTTCGCCACGAACACCGCCTCGATCTCCCAGCCCGCCGCCGCAGCAGCGGCGACGAGCACGGGTCCCTCGACGACGAACGCGCCCTCCTCCAGACGCGCACTGCGGCGCCCCACGAGGCGCCGCAGTCGTTGAACCTTGGGGTTCGTGAAGGTGAGCGCTGTGCTCAGAGCGCCGCCTTGGCCGCCTCGACCAGCTTGCCGAACGCCGCCGGCTCGTGCACGGCCAGGTCGGCGAGGATCTTGCGGTCGACCTCGATGCCGGCGGCGTTCAGACCGGCGATGAACCGGCTGTAGCTCAGGTCGTGCTCGCGGCAGCCCGCGTTGATCCGCTGGATCCAGAGGCGACGGAACTCGCCCTTGCGTGCGCGGCGGTCGCGGAACGCGTACTGCCCGCTGCGCATCACCTGCTCGTTCGCCGCGCGGACCGAACGGCTCTTGTTGCCGTAGTAGCCCTTCGCGCGCTCCAGCGTCTGGCGCCGGCTCTTCTTCGCGTTCACCGCACGCTTGACTCGTGCCATCGTCTCGTTTCCTCTCTCGTTCGTCCTACGTCAGGGTGCCGACCGGCGATCCGTGGCGGATGCCGACCAGCTGTTCAGGGATGTGCCGGTCGTGCGGCGGATCAGCGCTCGCCGAGGAGGCGCTTGATCTTCTTCTCGTCGCCGGGGTGCACGTCGACCATGCCGTCGAGGCGACGGGTGCGGGTCGAGGCCTTCTTCTCGAACAGGTGCTGACGGTTCTGCTGCAGGCGGCGGAGCTTGCCGGTGCCGGTCTTGCGGAAGCGCTTGGCCGCCGTCTTGCTGGTCTTCATCTTGGGCATGACTGATGTCCTTCGGGTGTCGCGACCGCAACGCGATCGCGTGGGGGTCGGGCAGGGGTGCCTGCCCGGCGGGTCGTGGTTCCGGTGGTGTCCCCGGCCGCCGACCACGACGACGGGGCGTCGCGTCAGTCGGCCGGAGCGTCGGCGACCGGAGCGGCCGCCGCGGCCTCGGGTGCGGTGGCCTCGGCAGCGGTGGCCTCGGATGCGGCAGTCTCGGGCGCTGCCGGGGCGTCGGCCCGCTTCGCGTCCTTGTCCTTCGCGTCCTTGTCCTTCGCGTCCTTCGCGTCCTTCTTGGTGGTCTTCTTGTCGGGAGCGAGCACCATGGTCATGTTGCGACCCTCGAGCCGTGCGTACGACTCGACCTTCGCGAGCGGTCCGAGCTGCTCGATCACCTGATCGAGGATCTTCGAACCGAGCTCCGGATGGGCCATCTCACGACCGCGGAACTGCAGCGTGACCTTCACCTTGTGGCCGTCCTCGAGGAAGTCGTGCATGTGCCGGACCTTGGTGTCGAAGTCGCCCTTGCCGATCTTCGGACGGAACTTCACTTCCTTGATCGACACCTGGACGGTCTTCTTGCGAGACTCCTTGGCCTTCTGGCTCTCCTCGTAGCGGAACTTGCCGTAGTCCATGATCCGGCACACGGGCGGGGTGGCCATCGGCGCCACCTCGACGAGGTCGAGGTCGAGCTGACGGGCCAGGCTCAACGCTTCGGGCAGGGCCTTGATGCCCAGCTGCGCCCCGTCCGGTCCGATGAGGCGGACCTCACGGGCTCGGATGCGCTCGTTGTACCGGTGGTCTGGTTGCTGCGGCGGTGCTATGGCTGATCACTCCTGTGCAATGGGCTGTCCTCCCAGTCGGGGTCCACGGTTCGCGAGGGGAAGCCGCGGACACGACGAGGACGAACCCGACTGCACGCAGCCGGCGGTCGTCCGCCTCACATCATCGACCCGGACGCACCTGTGGTGGCCGGGTGGGGACCGGGACACGCATGACGTGTCGGGGCCCC
>WLDE01000328.1 GCA_009704985.1 Actinomycetota bacterium
ACGAACGGCCCAGGGCATCGATGCACCGGCGGCGAGCCCGCGATCACGTGCGGCCATGGGTGACGTGGTGGACCGCCGCGATGTGTGCGCTGGCGGCACTGGCGACGCTTCGGTTCTGGCAGCTCGGCCGATCCGGCACGGACGCAGCACCGACGCATGGTTGGACGCCGTCTCCCGCATTGGCCGCGCTGCTGGTCGGCCTGGTGCTGATCGCCGTCGCGATTCAGCTCGCGGTCGCCACGTGGACGGCGCGACGCCCGGTCGCTCTCTCCGCCCCCGACGTCGACGCGGCCCAGCACGCCGTCCGCAGCGCCGCGATCGTGTCCCTCGCCGGGTGTGCGCTGATGTCGGCCTCGCTGGCGACGTCGTGGACGATGATCCGCGTCAGCTGGCTCGCGAGCGGCCGGCACGACGCGTGGTCGAACCTGCACGGCGCCGTGCACGCGATCGCCATCGCCGGCGTCGTGGTCGGACTCACGCTGTCGCTTCGCTCCATCCCCCGCTTCCTCCCGATCGCGCGCCCCGCACCCGGGCGACCGGCCCCATCGTCATGATCATCGAGCTCGACCCGGCGTCGAAGGAGCCACCGTCCGCCCAGGTTCGATCGGCGATCGCGTTCGCGATCGCGAGCGGGGAGCTCGCCCCGGACGAGCCGCTGCCGACCATCCGCCAGCTCGCGGGCGACCTGGGCGTGGCACCGAACACGATCGCCCGCGCCTACCGCGATCTCGAAGCCGCCGGGCTGGTCCGCGCACGCGGCCGTCACGGCACGCGGGTCGCTCCGTCGCCACCAGCGCCCACCGTCGAGCACGAGACGCGCCGGCAGGTGGACGCCCTCGTCGACGACGCCCGTCGACGAGGCCTCGACACCAGCACGATCCTGCGGTTGGTGAGCGACGCCCTCGCCCGGCCGTGACGCCACGAGCTCGACCGCGCCGGATGGGAGCAGCCGTCCAGCCGCGCACGCGCCGTGAGTCGCGAGCGTCAGGTGATCAGCGAGGAGTCAGCGCGTGATCAGTGGGCCAGGCCGGGGGCGCAGAGGCCCTCGAGCTCCTGGATCAGGATGCGGTCGCGGTTGTCGTACGTGACCGGGTTGCTCGGGTCGCGCTGCAGCTTGAACGTGCGGAACGTCATCTCCGTCGTGTCGACGGCGAGGATGCGGCCGATCAGCGGCTCGCCCAGGCCGAGGATCACCTTGATCGTCTCGAGCGCCTGGATGCTGCCGATGATGCCCGGCAGCACGCCGAGCACGCCGGCCTCGGCGCAGCTCGGGGCCAGCTCGGCGGGCGGCGGCTCGGGCACCATGTCGCGGTACGTGGGGCCCTCGAGCGGGTGGAACACGCTCACCATGCCCTCGAACCGGAAGATCGAGCCGTGCACCACCGGGATGCCGAGCTTCACACTCGCATCGTTCAGCAGGTAGCGGCTCGGGAAGTTGTCGGCGCCGTCGACGATCACGTCGTAGCCCGAGATGATGTCGATGATGTTCGACGCATCGAGGCGCGTGTCGTACGTGACCACGTCGATGTCGGGGTTGAGCAGCGTGAGCGTCTTCTTCGCCGAGTCGACCTTGCGGTCGCCGACCCGGTCGATGTTGTGCAGGATCTGGCGCTGCAGGTTCGACGCATCCACCTCGTCCATGTCGACGATGCCGATCGTGCCGATGCCGGCGGCGGCGAGGTACAGCGCGGCAGGCGAACCGAGGCCACCGGCACCGAGCATCAGCACCTTCGCGCCGAGCAGCTTCGCCTGTCCCTCCACGCCCACCTCGGGCAGCAGCAGGTGGCGCTGGTAGCGGTTGCGCTGCTCCGGGGTGAGCACCACCGGCGTCTTCCACGGGCGGCCCTCGTCCTTCCAACGGCCGAAGCCGCCGGCCATCGAGAACACATCGCTGTAGCCCAGCTCCTGCAGCGTCTTCGCGGCGAACGCGCTGCGCACACCACCGGCGCAGTACACGACCACCGGCGCGGTCTTGTCGAGGATGCGACCCTCGACCTGTGCCTCGAGGTGACCGCGCGGGATGTGGACGGCGCCGGCGAGGGCGCCCTGGTCGTACTCGTCGGGCTCACGCACGTCGAGCACCACGGCGCCGGCCGCGATGCGGTCGGCCGCGGCGGTCGTGTCGATCTCGGTGATCTCGTTCTTGGCGGCGGCGAGGAGGTCTCGGAAGGTGGCCATGCGTGAAAGCCTACCGAGTCGGTCGGGATTCGGCACGGGCCGGACGGACGCGCCGCCGGAACACCGCTTCGACCGGACGAGGTCAGCCGGTGAGCTGTGGCAGCAGCTCGCTCAGCTCGCCGAGGATCACCTCGTCCGCGTACCGGTCCATGCCGGTCGGCTGACCGTTCACGATCACCACGCGAGCCCCCGTCGCCTTCGCACGCGGCACCACGTTCGCGGCCGGGAAGACCGACAGCGACGACCCGGCGGCGAGCAGCAGATCGCAGCGCTCGGCCGCCGCCATCGCCGCCTCGATCACCTCGGGCACGAGCGACTGCCCGAACGAGATCGTGTCGCTCTTGAGGATCCCCTCGCCACAGGCCAGGCAGTGGGGATCGGGGTCACCGGCGCGCACCCGCTCCACCGACTCGTGCATCGGGCGGCGGTCGCTGCAGGTCCAGCACCGACTCCACCACATCGTGCCGTGCACCTCGATCACCCGGGCCGGATCGTGACCGGCCTTCTGGTGGAGCTCGTCGATGTTCTGCGTCACCACCGCGACGAGCTGGCCGCGGCGCTCGAGCTCCACGAGCGCGCGATGGCCCGCGTTCGGCTGCGCCTCCCACGCCGGTGAGTGCAGGCGGTTGTGCCACGCCGCCCGCCGCACCTCCGGGTCGTTCAGGTAGTGCTGCAGCGTGCTCGCCTTCTCGGCGAGCGGGTTCTTGGTCCACAACCCGTTGGGTCCGCGGAAGTCGGGGATGCCCGAGTCGGTGGAGATGCCCGCCCCGGTGAGCACGGTGACCGCCGACGCCTCGGCGATCCAGCCACGCACCCGCTCCACACGTTCCTCGGTGGTCGAACCGCTCATCGGCCGCACTCTTGCACAGCCCCGGCGTGCATGCCCGCTCGCGACACACCAGCGCAGCGACCAACCGGACGTCGGACGGTCCGCACGCCACGGCCCGCCACGGTCCGCCACGTCTGTCCGGCACCGTCGCCCGGTGACCACCACCGGCGAGTACGCGCTCACGCTCACCGACGACGGCGACGAACTGCACGAGGCCGTGGTCGTCCGGATCGACGACGACGAGACGCGTCCGATCGAGGAGTTGCTCCAGGAGGACGATCCGTCGGAGTTCGCGACCGACGTCGCGTTCGTGTTCGCCTGCCCGGGAGAGACGAGCGAACCGGTCGCGATGAACATCGACGAGCCGGGTCGCTACGTGGCGGTGTGCTTCATCCCCGTCGGCACCACCCCGGAGACCCCGCCGGAGGACTTCGAGACCCTCGGCCCGCCCCACGCCATGCAGGGCATGGTCGCCGAGTTCGAGGTGAGCTGACCGCGACGGTCCGTGCGGCGCGCGGAGCCGGCTCCCGTTTCCGGACGCGTCGGCTCCGCGCGCCTCACTGCCACGGCGCTTCCCCCGCGACCACGCTCCACGCCCGGGAGGCGCCATGTCCGCTGCCAGCGAAGTCCTGCTCGTCGATCCCACCATCGTCGTGGTCCCGTGGCACGACGACGTCGTCGACCTCATCGGCCACGACCTGCGCTCCACCTACGTCGAGACGTTCTGGCTGAACGTGTTCGGACCGACGGCCACCTGGCTGCTGCGGCGCATGGCGACCGGGCTCGACGAGTACCCGGGCGGCTACGAGCTCGACCTCGAGCAGACCGCGTCAGCGCTCGGCCTCGTGTTCACCCCCGGCGCCGCCAACCCGTTCGCCCGCTCGATGCAGCGCACCGTGATGTTCGGCGGCGCCCAACCGGTGGACGGTGGTCTCGCCGTGCGCCGCCGGCTGCCACCGGTGAGCGCGCGCCACCTCAGCCGGATGCCGCCCTACCTGCGCGCTGCGCACCAGTCGTGGCGCAGCCCACACCCCGAGCAGGGCCGCGAGCTCCACGACGCACGCGCGCGGATCCTGGCCGAGGCGATGCTGCGCGCCGGCGATCCCGGCGACGCGATCGAGCGCCAGCTGCTCGGCCTGGGCGTCCCACCCGTCACGGCGGTGTCGGTGGCCAAGGAGCTCTCGCTGAGCGGCTCGTGAGGCCGCCTCGTCGGGCCGGGGACCACCCGGGTGCACGGCGATGCGCACCGGAGCGACAACCGTCACCGTTCCGAGGCGCCATCCGCTCGGACCACTACCCTGCCCGCCGACACGACAGTCCGACCCTGGCGAGCGCAGGTGCGCACGATCCCGTCCGCGCCTCGCTCCTCCGACGAGCTCGAGGAGACGAGATGGCAGCCGGCAGGCGCAACAGGACGGCGAACGGCGGGGAACGCGGCACCACCTTCGCCGACCTCGTGCGCGCCGAGCAGTCCCGCCCGGCGCGACCCGATCGTCGTCGCCTCCCGCCCGGCCGTCACGGCGACCTCCTCGTCGACGCCGCACATCGCCGCTCCACGCT
>WLDE01000032.1 GCA_009704985.1 Actinomycetota bacterium
CTGACCCGCCCGGCTGACCTGGCCCGCTGACCCGCCCGGCCGGTGCCTCCGGGACGCCGGCGTCCGGGCGGCGTGTGCCACGATGCCGGCATGTCCGACCCCGCTCTCCCTGCGCCGGCCCCCACCTCCGAGCACCCGCTGGTCGTCCTCGTCCACGGCGCCTGGCACGGCGCGTGGTGCTACGCGGCGCTGCAGGAACGCCTCGACCGCCGCGGCATCGCCTCGCTCGCCGTCGATCTCCCCGGGCACGGGGCGTCCACGCTGCCGCTCGGCGACCTGCACGGCGACGCCCAGCACGTCGCCGACGTGATCGAGGCCTGGGGCCGGCCGGTCGTGCTCGTCGGCCACAGCTACGGCGGCGCGGTGATCACGGAGGCCGCGACGCGCACCGCCCACGTGCGGCACCTCGTGTACCTGGCCGCCTTCGCCCCGCTGGCCGGCGACGGGGTGATGAGCACCCTCGGGTCGCTCGAGCGTCGCGACGTCGCCCTCGGGGCGGCGATGCGGATGCGTGACGACGGCACCAGCGTGCTCGACCCCGAACTCGCCGCGCCGGCGCTCTACGGGAGCTGCCCGCCGGAGGTGGTGGCGGCGTCGCTGCCGCGGCTGTCGCCGCAGCCGATGGCCACCTTCGGCCAGCCGGTCACGGGCGACCCGCGCGCCACGATCCCGTCGACGTTCGTGGTGTGCACCCTCGACCAGGCCGTCCACCCGGACCACCAGGTGGCGATGGCGGCGCGCTGCACCTCGGTGGTCACGCTGGAGACGGACCACTCCCCCTTCGCCTCGATGCCCGACGCCACCGCCGACGTGATCGCCGGTGCCGTCGCCACGGTGGCAGAGACCGCGACGACCGGGGGATCCGGGTCGTGAAGGTCCGCATCGGGTTCGGGTTCGGCGTCCGCACACGGCTCAACGACAACGGCTTCGGCATCGTCGTCGACGCGCTCGAACGGCTCCGCTTCGACAGCCTCTGGCTGAGTGAGCGGCTGAGCGGCGAGTCGCCCGACCCGCTGGTCGCGATGGCGTTCGCCGCCGGTCGCACCACCCGGCTCAAGTTCGGCATGAGCGTGATGGTGCTCCCCGGTCGCAACCCGATCGTCCTCGCGAAGGAGCTCGCGACGCTCGACCGACTCTCGAACGGACGGCTGCTCCCGGCGTTCGGCCTCGGGGTCGCCGACCCGCACGAGCAGCAGGCGTTCGGCGTCGCCCGAGGCGAGCGGGCGGCGTGGTTCGACGAGTCGATGCGGGTGCTGCGCGCCGCCTGGACCGGCGAGCCGTTCACCCACCACGGCGAGCGCTACCACTTCGACGACCTGCGGGTGCTGCCACCGCCCGCGCAGCAGCACCTCGACGTGTGGCTGGGCGGCATCGCCCCCAGCGAGCTGCGCCGGGTGGGGCGACTCGCCGACGGCTGGCTGCCGAGCTTCGTCACACCCGAGGACGCAGCCCGCGGGCGGGAGGCGATCGAGGCCACGCTGGCCGAGCACGGCCGCACGATCGACGACGACCACTACGGCGCGCTCATCCCCTACGCGACCGGCCCGGTGCCCGACGCCGTGCTCGCCGGGCTCGCCAAGCGACGCCCCGACCTCGAGGATCCGACGGTGCTCGTGCCGAGCGGCTGGGACGCGCTGCTCGCGCTGATCGACCGGTTCGTCGCGGTCGGCACCACCAAGTTCGTCGTGCTGCCGCTCGTGGAGCCGCCGTCGCCGGACGCCTGGGTGGAGCACCTCGAGCAGGCCGCACCGATCCTGCTCGCCCGCCAGACCTGACGCGGCGGGCCGCACGCCGTCTCAGGCGTGGGGCACCAGCAGGCTCGCGAGTGCGTCGAGGTAGGGGGCCGGATCCACCGACATCCCCTCGCCGTACAGCTTCACCTTGGGCTCGGTGCCGCTCGGCCGCACCTGCAGCCGAAGCTCGTCGCCGCAGCGGAGCCGGAGCAGCGTGGCCTCCTCGAACCAGCCGATCTCGGTGACCGCACGGCCGCCGATCTCGGTGGGGGGCCGCTCGCGCAGCCGCACCACCGACGCGAGCCCGACGGCCGGGTCGAGCTGCACCGACCGCTCGGCGATGACGTACCGGCCGTACTCGGCGGTGATCGCGTCGAGCAGGTCCTGCATCGTGCGTCCCTCGGACTCGGCCACCGCGGCGATCTCCGCGAGCAGCACGGCGGCGGTGATGCCGTCCTTGTCGAGCGGGCGGTCCGTCACGAGGTACCCGAGTGCCTGCTCGTAGCCGAAGACGAACCGCAGCTCGGGACGGGCCAGCACCGCGTGCGCGATCCACTTGAACCCGGTGAAGGTCTCCGCGGCGTGGATGCCGTGGCGCTCCGCCATCCGGCCGAGCAGCGACGACGACACGAGCGTCGTGACCACCAGGCGGTCATCGCCCGACGTGTGCCGCAGCACGTGGTCGGCGAGCAACCAGCCGATCTCGTCGCCGCCGAGGCGGCGCCACCGGGCGGGCGACGAGGCCGGCCAGGTGGTCGGGATCGCGACACCCAGGCGATCGGCGTCGGGGTCGTTGGCGATCGCGAGGCGGGCGCCGGAGGCGGCGGCCAGGCCGATCACCAGATCCATCGCGCCCGGCTCCTCCGGGTTCGGGAACCCGACCGTCGGGAACGTGCCGTCGGGCTGCTGCTGGGCCTCCACCACCACCGGCGCCGCCAGACCGGCGCGCTCGAAGGCGGTGAGGAGCGGCGAACCACCGACGCCGTGCATCGCCGTGTAGGCGACCGGCGTGCCGGCGAGGTCGGGCCGGAAGCGGACCCCGACCACCGAATCCAGGTACGCGTCGACGAGCTCGTGGCCGAGCACCTCGATCAGCGGGTGGTCGTCCGGCGCGAGCTCGACGGTGGTGGGATCGACGGCGTCGATGCACGCGGCGATCTGCTCGTCTGCGGGCGGCACGATCTGTGCGCCGGTGCCCAGGTAGACCTTGTAGCCGTTGTCGGCCGGCGGGTTGTGGCTGGCGGTCACCATCACGCCCGCCGCCGCCCCGGTGCCGGTGATGTTCCACGCGAGCACCGGTGTCGGCACCACGTGCGGGAACAGCATCGCCCGCACACCCCGAGCGGCGCACACGCGGGCGGTGTCGCGGGCGAACACGTCGCTCTTGCGGCGGGCGTCGTAGCCGATGATCACGCCGCGCGACGCCGCATCCGGCACCGCGGCCAGCAGGTGGTCGACGAGGCCTGCGGCCGCCTGGCGCACGACGAGCCGGTTCATCCGACGCGGTCCGGCACCGACGGCGCCGCGCAGACCGGCCGTGCCGAACTGCAGGCGACCGTTGAAGCGGGCGGACAGCTCGTCGGCGGGCCCGTCGAGCAGCCGCTGCAGCTCGTCGCGGATGTCGTCGTCCGGTTCGGCGACGAGCCAGCGCTCGGCGGTGGGTCGGGAGTGGGGCACGGGGGGCTCCGGTGACGGTCGACGACGGGTCAGATGAGCGTCCGCAGCTCGACCAGCGGCCGCGGGCCCACGTGGGAGATCACCTCGGCTGCGGCGACCGAGCCGATGCGGGCGCACTCGGCGAGCGACAGCGAGCGCGTGTAGCCGTACAGGAAGCCCGCGGCGAACAGGTCGCCGGCGCCGGTGGTGTCGAGCACCCGCTCGACCGGCTGCGCCGGTGCGTGCAGCACACCGTCCGGCGTGACGACGAGGCAACCGCGCGCACCGACGGTGACCGCGGCGAGCTGGCAGTCGCGCTGCACCCGCTCGATCGCGGCCTCCAGCGTGTCCACCTCGTACAGCGAGACGAGCTCGTGCTCGTTGCCGAACAGCAGGTCGACCTCGTCGGCCACGAGCGCCCGGAAGTCGTCGCGGTGGCGGTCGACGCAGAACGAGTCGCTGAGGGTGAGCGACACGAGCCGACCGTGGCGGTGCGCCACCGCGGCAGCGTGACGGAACGCCGCCTTCGCCTCGTCGCGGTCGAACAGGTAGCCCTCCATGTACAGCACGGCACCGGCGGCGATGGCCTCGTCGTCGATGTCGCCGACGCAGAGCAGCGACGACACGCCGAGATAGGTGTTCATCGTGCGCTCGGCATCCGGGGTGACCACGATGATGCAGCGACCGGTCGGCGTGCCTCCGTCGGGTCGTCCGGGCCGGAACTGCACGCCGACGGCGCGGAGGTCGTGGCCGAAGACCTCACCGAGGTCGTCGGCGTCGACCTTGCCGATGTACGCGGCCCGGCCGCCGAGGCTCGCGATGCCGCACATCGTGTTGGCCGCGGAGCCACCGCTCATCTCCACCGCCCCGCCGAGCGCCCGGTACAGCTGCAGCGCCCGCTCGGTGTCGACGAGGGTCATCGATCCCTTCACGAGCTCGTGGCGCTCGATGAAGTGGTCGTCGGCGTGCGAGATGACGTCGACCAGGGCGTTGCCGACGCCCACCACGTCGTACAGGGGGGCCGTCGCACCGTCTGGTCGGCTCGACGTCGGATGCTGGGACGTCTGCTGCTCCGGCACGTCGGACAACCCTATCCGGTCCCACGTTACGCTGACCATCGTGAGCGACAACCCGTACCGCCTGCGGCGGACCGTGCTGCCGGAACGCTACGACCTGGTCCTCGAACCCGATCTCGCCGGCGCCTCCTTCACCGGCACGGTGGTGATCGACACCACGGTCGCGGAGGCCGACGGGTCGATCGTGCTGAACTCGGCCGAACTCGACATCACCGCCATCGAGGTCGACGGCGTGACGGCCACGTTCGAGCTGCACCCCGAGACGGAACGCCTGGTGGTGCACCGCCCCGTCGTCCCGGGGCGTGCGGTGCTGCGCATCGAGTTCACCGGCACCCTGAACGACCTGCTCCGCGGGTGGTATCGCTCCACCTACCACGACGCCGACGGCACGGCGCACGTGATCGCCACCTCGCAGATGCAGGCCACCGACTGCCGGCGGGCGTTCCCGTGCTTCGACGAGCCCGACTTCAAGGCCACCTTCGCGGTGACGCTCGTGGTCGAGCCCGACCTCGTGGCCGTGTCCAACGGCGCCGAGATCGAGCGCAGCGCGCGCGACGACGGCAAGCACGTCGTGCGCTTCGCCGAGACGATGCCGATGAGCACCTACCTCGTCGCGTTCGTGGTCGGCCGGCTCGAGGTGACCGAGCCGGTGATGGTGCCGCGCCTCGGCGGCGGCGAGATCCCGCTGCGCATCGTCCACGTACCGGGCAAGGGGCACCTCACCGGCTTCGGGCTCGACGTCGGGGCGTTCTCGCTCGGCTGGTACCAGGACTACTACGGCATCCCCTACCCCACCGACAAGTGCGACATGATCGCCCTGCCCGACTTCGCCGCCGGAGCGATGGAGAACCTCGGGTGCATCACCTACCGCGAGAACCTGCTGCTCGTCGACACGTCGACGAGCACGCAGGCCGAGCAGCAGGTGCTGGCCGACGTGATCACCCACGAGCTCGCGCACATGTGGTTCGGCGACCTCGTCACCATGAGCTGGTGGAACGGCATCTGGCTGAACGAGGCGTTCGCCACGTTCATGGAGGTCGCGTGCTGCGACGCGTACCGACCCGACTGGAAGCGGTGGGCGTCGTTCAGCCTCGAGCGCAGCGTGGCGTTCGAGACCGACGCCCTCGCCGCCACCCGCTCCGTCGAGTTCCCGGTCGAGGCACCGGACGACTGCCAGGGCATGTTCGACGTGCTCACATACCAGAAGGGCGGCGCGCTGCTGCGCATGCTGCAGCAGTACCTCGGCGAGCAGGAGTTCCGCCGGGGCGTGCAGCACTACCTCACCACCCATGCGCACGGGAACACCGAGACGAGCGACCTCTGGGACGCGATCGAGGCGGTCAACCCCGACACCCCCGTCCGACGGCTGATGGACAGCTGGATCTGGCAGCCGGGGTTCCCGCTCGTCTCGGCACGGCTCGACGCGCACACGCTGGTGCTGTCGCAGCGGCGGTTCGGGTTCGACGACGAGGCGCTGGGCGACGCCGTCGCCACGCTGTTCGTGGTGCCGCTGCACCTCCGCAACGGCGCCACGGAGTGGAAGGTGCTGCTCGACGCCGACGAGCTGCGCGTCGAGCTCGCCGAGCCGGACGCACCGGTGGTGGTGAACGCGGGCGCCCACGGCTTCGTCCGCGTGGCCTACGACGACGCGCTCCGGGCGCGGCTCACCGGCGACGCCATCTCCTCGCTGTCCGTCGTCGAGCGGTACAGCCTCGTCGACGACGCCTGGAACGCCGTGGTCGCCGGACGTCTCGGTGCCCCCGAGCTGCTGGCGTTCCTCGACGGGTTCGGCGCCGAGCGTGAGCTCGCCGTGTGGCAGGCGATCGGCATCGCACTGCGCGGCCTCGGACGGTTGGTGGAGGGCGAGGCCCGCGACGCGTTCCGGGCGCGGGTGCGCGCCCTGGCCGGCCTGCCGCTCGCGGAGCTCGGCTGGGAGCCGCCCGCCGGCGAGGACGACCTCACCGGCAAGCTGCGCGGCCTGCTCGTGAGCACCGTCGCGGTGTTGGGCAACGACCCCGCCACCCAGGCGCGCTGTCGTGCGATCGTCGCCGATCCCACGGGCGTGCACCCCGAGCTCGTCGCCGCGGCCACGAACGTCGTCGCTGCGGTCGGCGACGAGGCCGACTACGAGCGCTTCCTGCGGGCGTGGCGCCAGGCGGCGACGCCGCAGGAGCAGCTGCGGTTCCTGTACGCGCTCGGCGACTTCCCGACCGCCGAGCTCGTCCAGCGCTCGTGCGAGCTCGCGATGAGCGGCGAGGTCCGCACCCAGAACGCGGCGTTCCTGCTCGCCCGCTGCATCGCGAATCGCGAGCACGGCGAACAGGCCTGGCAGTTCGTGCGGCGGCACTGGGACGAGGCGAACGAGCGCTTCCCGGCCAACACGATCATCTACATGGTCGATCCGGTGAAGCTGCTCACGGGCGACGCGGTGAGCGCCGACGTGCAGTCGTTCTTCGCCGAGCACGAGGTGCCGCAGTCGGCCAAGACCCTCGAGCAGGTGCTCGAACGCCAGCGGGTGAACACGGCGCTCCGCCGCCGCGAGGCGCCGCGCCTGGCAGCGGACCTGACGGGTCCGGCCACCGGCTGACCCCGATCCCGCCGGTCCGCCGTCGGGCGCGCATGCCCCGTCGGGTCGGATGCCGGGCGGTCAGCGGGCGCGCATGCCCCCGTCGATGGGGATCGCCGCACCGGTGAGGAACTCGGCCTCCGCGCTGCACAGGAAGCACATCAGCGCCACGACGTCGGACGACTCGCCGTAGCGGCCGAGCGGGATCGTGGCGGCCATGAGCGCGTGCACCGCCTCGGGGTCGTCCGGGTTCATGCCCGCCTCGAGCGCGCGCATCATGCGCGTCTCCACCGGCGACGGGCAGACGGCGTTCACCCGGATCCTCATCGGGGCGAGCTCCATGGCAGCGGTCTTCGTCATCCCCACCACGGCGTGCTTGGAGGCGCCGTAGGCGATGATGCCCGGCGTGCCGCCGAGGCCGGCCACCGAGGCCGTGTTCACGATCGCACCGCCACCGCGTGCGGCGATCGCCGGCGCGGCGTGCTTCATGCCGAGCCACACGCCGCGCACGTTCACGGCGAGCACGGCGTCGAACGCATCGACCGCGAGCTCGGTGAGCGGACCGACGCGGCCCTCGATGCCGGCGTTGTTGATCAACGCGTCCAGACCGCCGAAGGTGTCCACGGCGGCCTGCACGTAGGCGTGCACCTGATCCTCCCGCGTCACGTCGCCGGTCACACCGAGCGCACGCCCACCGGCGGCCTCCACCATCGCGACGGTCTCGCCGAGCCCGTCGCCGGGCAGGTCGACCAGCACGACGGCCGCACCCTCTGCGGCGAAGCGCAGTGCCGCCTCGCGTCCGATCCCGGCCGCTGCGCCGGTGATCGCCACCACCCGATCGTCGAAGCGTCCCATGTCAGGCCACGATCTCCACGTCGAGGTCACCGGCGTGGTGCTTCGCCCGGAGCACCTTCTTGTCGAACTTGCCGACGCTGGTCTTCGGCACCTCGGTGATGAACGTCCAGCGCTCCGGCAGCCAGAACTTCGCCGTGCGCTCGGACAGCCAGGTGCGCAGCTCGTCGGCGGTGACGGTGGCCCCCTGCTTCAGCACCACGCACGCCATCGGCCGCTCGTCCCACCGCGCGTCGGGCACGCCGATCACGGCGGCCTCGAGCACGTCGGGGTGGCCCATGATCGTGTTCTCCAGGTCCACCGACGACACCCACTCGCCGCCGCTCTTGATCACGTCCTTCGCGCGGTCGCTGATCATCACGTAGCCGTTCGGCATCACCGACGCGACGTCGCCGGTGCGCAGCCAACCGTCGTGGAACTTCTCGGGGTCGTCGACCTCGTAGTAGCGGCCCGTGATCCACGAGCCGCGCACCTCGATCTCGCCGAGCGACTCGCCGTCCCACGGCACCTCGGCACCGCTGTCGTCGGTGATCCGCAGCTCGACACCGGGGATGATCCGGCCGGTCTTCACCCGCCAGTCGGTCTCCGAGAGGCCGGCGGGGTCCTTGGGCGGATGGCCGATCGCGCAGACGGGGCTGGTCTCGGTCATGCCCCAGCCCTGCACGATCGGGACGCCGAAGCGCTCGCGGTAGCCCTCGATGAGACCGCGCGGCACCGCCGACCCGCCGCACATCACCAGGCGCAGCGAGCTCATGTCCGTGTCGGGTGCGTTCTGCAGGAGGTCGTTGAGCACCGTCGGCACCGCGCCGGTGAGCGTCGGCTTCGTGTCGGCGATCACGCGTGACAGCGGCGCGGCCTGCAGGTACTGCTGGGGGAACACGAGGTCGGCGCCGATCATCCACGCCGCGTACGGCACGCCCCACGCGTTGGCGTGGAACATCGGCACGATGACGAGCATCCGGTCGTGCTCGCTCAGCGAGATGTTGGCCGTGCTGGTGACCATCAGCGAGTGCAGGTACGTGCTGCGGTGGCTGTACATCACGCCCTTGGGGTTGCCCGTGGTGCCGCTCGTGTAGCACATGGCCATGCCCGAGCGTTCGTCGAGCTCGGGGTACTCGAAGCCCGAGGGGGCGGCGTCGATCAGCTGGTCGTAGTCGAGCAGCCCGTCGCCGAGACCGGCGGTGTCGCCGGTGCCCTTCACGATGATGTGCTCCACGGTGGTGAGCTGGTCGCGCACCCGGGCCAGCAGCGGGGCGATCGACGCATCGACGATGATCACCTTGTCCGCGGCGTGGTTGATCACGTACGCGAGCTGCTCGGGGAACAGGCGGATGTTGAGCGTGTGGAGCACCGCGCCCATGCACGGGATCGCGAGGTACGCCTCGAGGTGGGTCTGGTTGTTCCACAGGAACGTCCCCACCCGGTCGCCCCGCTGCACACCGAGCGAGGTGAGCGCGGCGGCGAGCCGGTCGGCACGCTCGGCCACCTGGGCGAACGTCGACTCGACGTAGCCGTCGCCGGTGAACGTGATCACCCTGCTCTCGGCGTGAACCTGACGTCCGTGCCGGAACAGCGGCGTGATCGTCAGCTGGTAGTCGTCCTGCATCGTGCTCTGCAGCATGGTTCCCCCTCGTCACCCGGCCGCTCGGTGGTCGCCCGGTTCCCCTGGTGCCACCCACGTGCGCCGGACGTGGCGCTGCTCGCGGCGGCTGGGCGCATCGTACCGATCGGCGCTCGCACGGCCCGCTGCCGGGCGCGTGGCGCGGCGCGGTCAGGTGCCGGGCTCGCGCTCGATGTGGAGCGCTGCCTCCTCGGGGGCGAGGTCGTCGGCGTCGGCGTCCACCGCGTCGGCGACGGCGGTCGCGTCCGTGTCGGCCGGCAGTCCGGCCTGGGGATCGACGAGCGTCACCGGCCCGTCGTGCTCGAGATCGTCGAGGTCGTCGAGGTCGGCGTCGGTGCGGGGGTCGTGTCGTCGGTGGTGGTGCTGGGGCATGGAGGTGGTCCTTCCGCTGGGGTGGGCGACGGGTCGGCTGACTCGTCACGGTGGGTGAGCACCTGGGGCCGGCTCACCGGGACGGGTCGGCCGCAGAGGTCGTACACGGCGGCACCGTCGAGGGTCTCGTGCTCGAGCAACTCGAGCACGAGACGGTCGAGCGCGTCGCGGTGCTCGGCCAGCACGCGTCCGGCGCGGACGTCGGCCTCGCGGACCAGTCGGGCGACCTCGAGGTCGATCCGTCGCTGGGTGTCGTCACCGAACGGGCGGCTCGTCACCTCCGGCCCGCCGCTCAGGAACAGCGGTCCGCCCGAGGGGTAGCCGACCGGACCGAGGTCGGCCGACAGCCCGTATTCGCGCACCATCTTCGTCGCCAACGACGTCGCCGTGGCGAGGTCGTTGGCCGCGCCCGTGGACCCCTCGCCGAACACGAGGTGCTCCGCGGCGCGCCCGCCGAGCTGCACCGCCAGGGTGTCGAGCAGGTACGACTCGCTGTACAGGTGTCGCTCGTGCAGCGGCAGCTGGTGCGTCGCCCCGAGCGCCATCCCCGCGGGCAGGATCGTCACCTTGTGCACCGGGTCGGCGTGGTCGCTGCACGCCGCCACGAGCGCGTGGCCCGCCTCGTGCACGGCCACCGCACGCCGCTCCTCGGGCAGCAGCACGTTCGACGCGTCGCGCTGGCCGAGGAGGATGCGGTCGCGTGCGTCGTCGAGATCGGCGGTGGTGATCGTCGAGCGTCGGTCGCGCGCCGCCCGGATCGCCGCCTCGTTCACGAGGTTGGCGAGGTCGGCGCCGCTGAACCCGGGGGTGCCGCGAGCGACGGTCTCGAGGTCGACGTCGTCGGCGAGGTGCTTGCCGCGGCAGTGCACCGCCAGGATCGCCACCCGGTCCGACTGGTTGGGCAGCGGGATGAGCACCTGGCGGTCGAACCGGCCCGGCCGCAGGAGCGCGGCGTCGAGCACCTCGGGCCGGTTCGTGGCGGCCAGGACGATGATCCCCACGGTCGGGTCGAAGCCGTCCATCTCCGCCAGCAACTGGTTGAGCGTCTGCTCGCGCTCGTCGTTGGAGATCAGCGTGCCGCTCTGGCGACGCTGCCCGATCGCGTCGATCTCGTCGACGAACACGATCGCGGGGGCGAGCTTGCGCGCCTCGGCGAAGAGGTCGCGCACCCGGGCCGCACCCACGCCGACGAACATCTCGACGAACGACGAGCCGGTCACCGAGAGGAACGGCACACGCGCCTCACCGGCCACCGCACGGGCGAGCAGGGTCTTGCCGGTCCCCGGCGGCCCGGTCATCAGCACCCCTCGCGGCGCGACGGCACCCGCGGCGGCGAAGCGGGTCGGTTCGCGCAGGAACTCGATGATCTCGGCCACCTCGCGCTTCACGCCCTCGTACCCGGCGACGTCGGCGAAGGTGGTGGTCGGCCGGGACGTGTCGGTGATCGTCACCTTCGAGCGGCCCATCCCGAACGCGCTCGTCATCCCGCCGCTGCGGGCACGTCGCGCCATCCACACCCACACACCGACGAGGACGGCGATCGGCAGCAGCGTGAACACCCAGGTGAGCAGCTGCCCGGCGGTCGACGGTGCGTCGGTGGTGGCGCTCACGGCCACGCGGTGACCCTCGAGCCGGGCGAGCAGCTCCTCGCCGCTCAGCACGACCGGCACGACGGTCTCGTACTCGCCCCCGCCCGCCGACCCCGCGAGACGCCCCGTCACGTCGCCGTCGGGGTGGATCTCGGCGGTCGCCACCCGTCCGCCGTCGACCGCGGCGAGGAACTCGCTGTAGGAGAGCGTGCTCGGACCGTCCGCCGTGCCCATCCGGCCGAGCACCACGGCGAACAGCAGGGCACCCGCGGCCCAGGGCAGCAGGCGCCACCACGCATCGCGACGGCGGGGCGGCCGAGCCGCGGGCAGTGGTGGCAGCGGCCGGCCCGGTCGCTCGGGAGCTCGCGCCGGTCGGGTCATGTCCCCAGGGTGCGCGCCGGCGACGGCGGCCGACCAGGGGACAAGGTCCGCTGACCCGGTGGGGGTCAGGGTGGGGTGACGGTCCAGCCGCGCCGTTCGAGCTCGGCGGCGAGCAGGTCGGCGGGGATGCCGGTGAGCATCGCCGCGCGGGTGCGGGTGAGCTCGTCCGAGGCGACCTCCTCCGCTGCGTCGACCGCGGCCGCACGGCCGGTCACGGGCGGCGGGTCGGTGGGTTCGTTGCCGAGCAGGCGGTCGATGAGCGCGCTCGCCTCACGGCTCGTGAACTTGCCGCCCGACTGGCGCTGCGTGAGGCCGTACTCGCGTCGTGCGGTGCGGAAGTCGTCGTGGCCCGCCTTCGCGAGCAGCGACTTCAGGTACGCGAGCTGCTTCGGGGACGCGGGCGGACCCGACTGCTGGCCGAAACTCATGCCCCCAGTCTGTCGTCCTGGTGGCCCACCCCGGCACCGATCGGGAATGATGTCGCCCGTGAGCCAGCAGGACGACGCCTCCCGAGACGCACCGCAGCAGACCATCGTGACCCTCGATCTCGAGGGGGTGCTCGTGCCGGAGATCTGGATCGCCGTCGCCGAGCGCACGGGGATCCCGGAGCTGCGCCGCACCACCCGCGACGAGCCCGACTACGACGTGCTCATGAAGTACCGCCTCGCGATCCTGGCCGAGCACGGGCTGACGATGAGCCTGATCGCCGACGTCATCGCCGGCCTGGGGCCGATGGAGGGTGCGAAGGACTTCCTCGACCGCCTCCGCGAGCGCACACAGGTGGTCATCCTGTCCGACACCTTCGAGCAGTTCGGTGCGCCGCTGATGCGCCAGCTCGGCATGCCGACGATCCTGTGCCACCAGCTGATCGTGCGCGACGACCGCATCGTCGACTACCGGCTGCGGATGCCCGACCAGAAGCGCCACGCGGTGAACGCCTTCCGCGGCCTCAACTACCGGGTGGTGTCCGCGGGCGATTCGTACAACGACTCGGCGATGCTCGGGGCGGCGCACGCGGGCTTCTGGTTCCACGCGCCCGAGTCGATCAAGGCCCAGTTCCCGCAGTTCCCCGCGACGGACACCTACGACGAGCTGTTCGACGCGATCACCGGCGCCCTGTGAGCCACACGCCGTTCGAGCTCGGCCCCGAGCTCGTCGAGGCGATCGTCGACCGGATCGGTGCGTTCGCGACCGAGCACCACTGCCCGTCGATCGCCTGGGGGCTGTCGTGCGACGGCGTCGTCACCGCATCGGGCGCCACGGTGGTGCACGACGACGGGTTCCACCCGACGAGCGGGTCGGTGTACCGGATCGCGTCGATGACGAAGAGCTTCACCGCGGCCGCGGTGCTGTCGTTGCGCGACGAGGGCGTGCTGTCGCTCGACGACCGGATCGACCGGCACGCACCGGAGCTCGCCGCCGTGCGCGCCCCGGTCGACGACGCGGCCCCGATCCGCATCCGGCACCTGCTCACGATGACCGCCGGGTTCGTGACGGACAACCCGTGGGGTGACCGTCACCTCGACATCGATGACGAGGGCATGGACGCACTCGTGCGCGACGGCATCGTGTTCTCGGGTGCCACGGGGAGCGCGTTCGACTACTCCAACCTCGGCTACGGCCTGCTCGGGCGCGTGGTGAAGCGCGCCACCGGCCGCCGGGTGCAGGACCTGATCGCCGAGCGCTTCCTCGAGCCGCTCCACCTCACCCGCACCACGTGGCTGCAGCCCGACCACGACGACCGGGCCCGCCCCTACCGCTGGCGCGACGGCGCGTGGGTGCCGGAGGGCCTCGACCCGCTGGGCGACGGCGAGATCGCCCCGATGGGCGGGCTCTGGAGCACCGTCGACGACGTGCTCCGCTGGGTGGCGTTCCTGTCCGACGCGTTCCCGTCGCGCGATGATGCCGCGCCGTCAGCACCATCAGCACCATCAGCACCATCAGCACCGTCAGCGCCATCAGCGCCGCTCTCGCGGGCGTCACGTCGCGAGATGCAGGAGATGCACCGGTACACGGGAACGCTGCAGCTGCCGGGTCGCACCGCGGTGAACGGCTACGGCTACGGCCTGCGGGTGCGCAGCTGCGCCCGCCTGGGTCGGGTGGTCGGCCACTCCGGCGGGCTGCCGGGGTACGGCTCGCACATGCGCTGGGCGGTGGAGCGCGGCCTCGCGATGACCGCGCTCTCGAACGTCACCTACGCCCCGATGGCCGACCTCACCCAGGACGTGTTCGAGCTGATCCTCGAGCACGACGCGTTCCCCGTGCCGCTGCCGCTCGACGCGCCGCTCGTGAACGAGTCCGCGCGCCGCCTCGTGGCACTGCTCGCCGACTGGGACGACGACGTGGCCGACGAGCTGTTCGCGGACAACGTCGCGCCGGACGAGCCGTACGAGCGGCGACGGGCGGAGGCCCAGGCGTGGCTCGCGGGGTGCGGCGGCTCGTTCGAGATCGACCAGGTGATCGCCACCACGCGGGCGGCCGGCCGGATCCTGCTCCGGCGCCCCGAGGGCGAGCCGTTCGAGATCCAGTTCAAGCTCTCGCCCGCCGGCCCGCCGCGCATCCAGAAGTACGCCGAGATCGACGACACCTGAGCGGTCCGAGTCAGCGTGACCAGTCGAGGTCGGCGAGGGAGTCGCCCTGCGCGAGCGACTGCAGGGCGAAGCCGGCGGTGCGCCGGTAGCCCTCGGTGGCCTGCGCGATCTCGTCCGGCGTGATCACGTCGCCGATCGAGTCGAACCCGTCGGGCGCTCGCTCCTCCACCAGCTGCATCGGCAGCTCGGGCCCGAAGCCGCGGTTGGCGAGCACGATCGCCGCGGTCGCCGGCCGACGCTCGGCGTCGTAGCGCTCGAGCGCAGCGACCGGGTCGTCGATGTCGCGCAGGCACCCCGTGAGCACGCGGGCGTCGAGGATCGCCTGCGAGGCACCGTTCGAGCCGATCGGGTACATCGGGTGCGCGGCGTCGCCGAGCAGCGTCGTGCGCCCGAACGACCAACGATCGACCGGGTCGCGGTCGACCATCGGGAACCGGAACGTGCCCGGTGCGGAGCGGATCAGCGCCGGGACGTCGAGCCAGTCGAAGCGCCAGTCCTCGAACGGACCGATGAACTCCTCGAGCACACCCGCCCGGTTCCAGTCCTCGCGCTCGGCGAGCTCCTGGCCCTCCACGGTGAGCTCGGCGATGAAGTTGAACGCCTGCCGGCCGTCGGGGAGGTCGGCCACCGGGTAGCCGATGAACTTCTGCCGCGGGTGGCCGCACCACACCATCGTGCGCCCGTCGAACACCGGCGGCGCCGTGGTGAGCCCCCGCCACAGCAGCGCGCCGTTCCAGCGCGGCATGCCCTCGTCGGGGTAGCGCAGCGAGCGGACGGCCGAGTGGATGCCGTCGGCGGCCACCACGATCGACCCGCGGACCGACACCTCCGCCGCGCCCCCGCGCACCCGGGCGAAGTGGGCGACGGCGTGGTCGTCGTGGTTCTCCAGATCCACCAGGTGGTGACCCGTGTGGACACGCGTCTCGCCGAGCTGCTCCAGGGTCGCCTGCAGCAGCAGCTGCTGCAGCGTGCCGCGGTGCACCGAGCACTGCGGCCAGCGGTAGCCGGCGGCGAGGCCGCGCGGCTCGTCCCAGATCTTCTGGCCGCGCTTGGTGAAGTACACCAGCGTGGTCGGCTGCACCGACGCCGCGACCAGCCGGTCGAGCAGGCCCAGCGCGTCGAGCTCGCGCACCGCGTGGGGCAGGAGGTTGATGCCCACCCCGAGGGCCCGCACCTCGTCGACGCTCTCGTACACGTGCACGTCGTGGCCCGCCTGGTGGAGGCTCAGCGCGGCGACGAGGCCGCCGATGCCCGCTCCCACGACGACGATCGGATCGGTCTGCTGCATCACGGCCACGCATCGAACCACTCCTGCAGCGTCCGCGCCAGCCCGCGTACGGTGTCGGCATGCACCCCACCGCCCGCCGTCTCGTCGAGCACTACGGCATGACCCCGCTGCCGGTCGAGGCCACGTGGTTCGTCAGCACCTACCGCAGCGATGCGGAGCTGCCCGGCGGCGCGCCGATCGGCACGGCGATGATCGGCCTGTACACGGCGGCCGACGGGCCCGAGGACGAGCCGAACGACGAGCCGAGCCGGTCGCTGTTCCACCGCCTCACGGCCGACGAGGTGTGGCACTTCTACGGCGGCGACCCGATCCGTCTGGTGCTGCTGCATCCCGACGGCACCGACGACGAGGTCGTCCTCGGCGCCGACCCGTTCGCCGGGCACCGGGTGCAGCACGTGATCCCGGCCGGCACGTGGCAGGCGGGCGAGCTCGTGCCCGGCGGCGACTGGGCGCTGTTCGGGTGCACGATGGCGCCCGGGTTCACGGGCGCGTGCTTCGAGGGCGGGCACCGCTCGGTGCTGATCGCCTCGCACCCGGCCCGGGCCGCCGACGTCGAACGGCTCGGCGTGCCCGACGCCGAGGCGACGGCGATGCCGGAGGGGTTCGCGACCTGAGGACGAGCGGGCGATCGTCGCGCTCGTCGACGATCGCCCGCGGACGATCTCAGGTCAGCGTCATGTTGGGCTCTGCGTTGGCGTTGAGCCCGGTGCCACGGGTGCACGTACCGCCTCGCGGCGTGCCGTTGTTGTAGGCCTGCCGCACGCAGTTGCGCAGCGCCTTCTGACCCCACCAGTTCGGATGGATCGACTCCTGCACGTAGTACGGCCCGAACACCGTGCTGAGGGTGCGGATCTGCGCGATCCACTCGGTGCGGTCCGCTGCTGCCGCGGCCGTCCAGTTGCCGAGGCCGGTGTTCTCCATCAGGTTCACACCGGTCTCGCAGAGGCGCCGACCGTTGAACGCGGCGGCCACGTCCATGATCCGCACGTTGCCCGCGCCCGGTGCGGCGTTCACGCTGTTGGCCGCGTTGCGGACGGCGTTGTTGATCTGCACGAGGGCGGTGTCGTTCGCCCAGTCGGCGTCGCGGTTCCAGAAGCCGCAGCCACCGGTGCTCTGGCGGGTGAAGCCCGACTGCGAGTACCGGAAGCCCGAGCCCCGCGGGATCGGCGACGGGTAGGTCTGCACGACGATCGTGTACTGCGCGCTCGTGTAGCCGGCGTTGGCCATCGCGGTGCGGATGTTGTTGATCGACCCGATGATCGCGTTGGTCTGGGCGGTGATGTTGGTCGTCGTGAAGTTGTTCCGGACGGGCGAGTCGTCGTTGCAGTAGTTCGGCCACCACGACGGCGAGGTGAGGAAGTTGGTGACGCACCGCTGGACGATGTCGGCGAAGTTGAAGTTGTTGCCACCGATCGACAGCTGGATCATCCGCACGTTGTTCGTGGCGGCGAACTCCTGGAGCATCAGCGCCTGCCCCTTCTGGCCGCCGCTGTTGAAGAAGTCGATGCCCGGCTTGAAGTAGCCGTCCGAGCTCGTGAAGGTCGAGGTGCGCGCGCCGGAGCAGGCGAGGTTGAGGCTGTTCACACCGCCGCCGATGTGGATCTCGGCCGCCGTGCTGCGGTGGCAGCGGTTGATCTGCTCGCCCGTGCCGGTCGCGTTGTCGTGGTAGGCACCCGGTCCGCCGGCGTCGACGCTGGAGGAGCTGTTGTTGCTGTTGCCCGCCCAGCGCCCGGCCTCGCCCGAGATGTAGGAGTCGCCGAGGCTCACCACCCAGGGCGTCCCCACGCCAGGGCCGTCGGCGTGCGCCACCGGCACCGGTCCGGCACCGGCCACCACCACGAGCGACCCCAGGGTCGCACCCACCACTGCGAGCGCCGACGTCGTGAACGACGCGATCGAACCCCTCACCCTGCCCATGGTCCCCTCCCAGGTTCGCCCCCCGGGTGGCCCCCAGCCGCCCGGCGTCGCGCACGGCGACGCCGGCAACGTATGCGACGTCGCGGGACCGGTCAACGACGCTGCGTCGACGGGTCGCCCGGCATCGGCCCTGGTCGGGCGTCACGGGGTGGGACGCCGGGTGGGCCTTTGGTCCCAGGCCCCGAGGACCTGCGCCCCTGACAGGGTCGGAGGGGCCGTCGGTACGTTCGGACCCGTGCCCCAGAACCCTCAACCACGTGGCCGCCACGGCCGCGTCGTGTCCGCCGTGGCGATGCTCGCCGTCGTCGGCCTCGCCGCGACCGCCTGCTCCGACGACCCGGCCGACGTCGCGCCTCCGACGACCACGCCGCAGTCGACGGTCGCCCCCACGACCACGGAGGGACCGCCGCCCGAGTTCGACATCGTCGGCACTGCGCTCGGCGCCACCGTGTTCTCGCAGCTCGCCGGGTTCGTGGTCGACGCCGGCCTCGTCGAGACGCTGCGTGGTCCGGGGCCGTTCACGGTGTTCGCCCCCACGGATGACGCGTTCGCCAAGATCCCGGCCGACATCAAGCACGTCATCCAGGACGACCCCGAGCTGCTCGTGACCGTGCTCACCTACCACGTCGTGCCCGGCGAGATCGTCGCCGCCGACCTGCAGGAGGGCGAGCTCGAGACCGTCGCCGGCATCCCGCTGACGATCACCCGTGACGGCGACGACGTGTACGTGAACGGCAACAAGGTCGCCGCGGCCGACGTGCAGGCCACGAACGGCGTGGTCCACGTGATGGGCGACGTGCTGGTGCCACCGCTCGGTGACGTGATCGACGTGGCCACCACCCTCCCAGGCTTCTCCACGCTGGCCGACCTGGTCACGCAGGCCGACCTGGTCGACACGCTGAAGGGCGAGGGGCCGTTCACGGTGTTCGCACCGCTCGACGCCGCCTTCGAGGCGCTGCCGCAGGCCACCCTCGACGCCGTGCTCGCCGACCCCGAGTTGCTCGCCACCGTGCTCACCTACCACGTGGTGCCCGGCAAGCTCTCGCTGTCGGACATGCAGGACGGCGACGTGCTCGAGACCGTGGCCGGCATCGAACTCGAGGTCACCAAGGCCGACGACGGCACCACCCTGGTCGCCGGCGTCCCGGTGGCGGTCGGCAACGTGCAGGCCACCAACGGCGTGATCCACGTGCTGGGCGAGGTGCTCGTTCCCCCGAGCTGAGCCCCCCGGCGCTCCGAGCCGCACACCGTGTGACGCCACCCCCTGGCGAGCTCGGTGTGCGGCTCGCTTTCGTTGTCGCACACGTCGCACCCCGGCGGTCTGGCCGATCTCACCGTCGTTCCCGCGACGCTCGCGAGTACCGTCGACGGGCGTCATGCAGATCGGCCTCCCCTTCACGTTCGGCATCTCGTTCGATGACGTCCTCGCCGCGCGAGCCCGTCTCGCGGATGCCGTCGTGCGCACCCCGGCGGCGATCTCGCACACGCTCTCGTCGATCACCGGCGCCGAGGTCGTGCTGAAGTTCGAGAACCTCCAGTTCACCGGCTCGTTCAAGGAGCGCGGCGCGCTCAACCGTCTGCTCACCCTCTCCGCCGACGAGCGCGCACGGGGCGTGGTGGCGATGTCGGCCGGCAACCACGCGCAGGGACTCGCCCACCACGCCACCCGCCTCGGGGTGTCCGCGACGCTCGTGATGCCCGAGGGCACCCCGATGGTGAAGATCGGGCGCACCCGGGCGCTCGGCGCCGACGTGGTGGTGCACGGCGCCACCCTCGTCGAGGCCCACGAGCACGCGCTGACGCTCGCCCACGACCGCGGGCTGGTGTTCGTGCCGCCCTACGACTGCCCGGTCGTGATGGCCGGCCAGGGCACGGCCGTGCTGGAGTTCCTCGAGCAGGAACCCGACCTCGAGGTGCTCGTGATCCCCGTCGGTGGTGGCGGGCTGTTCGCCGGCTCGGTCGTCGCCGCGCGCGCGGTGGCGCCGCACGTGGAGGTGGTCGGCGTGCAGGTGGACACCTTCGCCGCGTTCGACGCGGCGCTCCGCGGTGTCACGCCGGCGGGTGGCCACGTCCCCGGCGGTGAGACCGTCGCCGAGGGCATCGCCGTCGCCCGACCCAGCGCCCGCGCCGTCCGCGTCGCGCGCACCCTCGGAGCGACCACCGTCGTGGTCGACGACTCGGCCGTCGAGGAGGCGATCGCGCTGCTGCTCGAGATCGAGAAGGTGGTGAGCGAGGGCGCCGGCGCGGCGCCGCTCGCAGCGCTGCTGTCGCACCCCGAACGGTTCGCCGGCCGACGGGTGGGACTGGTGCTGTCGGGCGGCAACGTGGACCTGCGCGTGCTCGCCTCGGCGATGCTGCGGGCGCTCGTGCGCACCGGCCGGCTCACCACGCTCTCGGTGGCGCTGCCCGACCGGCCCGGCTCGCTCCACGCGCTCACCGGCGTCCTCGCCGCGCAGGGCGCGAACGTGGTGGAGCTGAGCCACGACCGCATGGGTCCGAACACCCGGCTGCGTTCGGCCGTCGTCGACGTGCAGTTCGAGACCGCCGATCGCGACCACCGCGACGCCGTGGTCGCGGCGCTGCGCGCCGAGGGCTTCGCCGTGACGGCGGTGGACTGAGCGCGATGACGAGCCGCGGATGAGCACCACGTGAGCCCCAGATGACCCGGCGACGAGGACCCCGCGGCGAGGGCGGACGCGACGGGCGGCGCGACTCGCACGACCCGGCGGCGGCAGCACGCGCGGACGCGCTGCGCGAGCTGCGCGCCGCCACGCTCGCCTCGTTGCACGAGGCCGGGGTGGTGAAGCCGGCCGACGGTCTGCCGATCGCCGAGCGCTGGGACGACCTCGCCGAGGCGCTCGCCTCGAACCAGGTGGTGGTGATCGCCGGTGAGACCGGCTCGGGCAAGAGCACCCAGCTGCCGAAGCTGTGCCTCCAGCTCGGTCGCGGTGTGCACGGCATGATCGGCCACACCCAGCCCCGTCGGGTGGCGGCGCGCACGATCGCGTCGCGGGTGGCCGACGAGCTCGGCGTGGAGTTGGGTGGCGCGGTCGGGTACGCCGTGCGGTTCACCGACCAGGTGGCCGACCGCACGCTGGTGAAGGTGATGACCGACGGCATCCTGCTCGCCGAGATCCAGCGCGACCGGATGCTGCGTCGCTACGACACGATCATCGTCGACGAGGCGCACGAGCGGAGTCTGAACATCGACTTCCTGCTCGGCTACCTGTGCCGCCTGCTGCCGCAGCGACCCGACCTGAAGCTCATCGTCACCTCGGCCACGATCGACACCGAGCGCTTCGCCGAGCACTTCGCGCAGCAGGGGACGGGCGAGCCGGCCCCGGTGATCTCGGTGGAGGGTCGCACCTACCCGGTGGAGGTGCGCTACCGCCCGTTCGGCGACGAACCCGGCGACGACCGCGACCAGGTGCAGGCGGTGATCGACGCGTGCGGCGAGCTGGCACGCGAGGGCGACGGCGACGTGCTCGTGTTCCTGTCCGGCGAGCGCGAGATCCACGACACCGCGGATGCGATCCGCCGCCTCGATCAGCAGCACCCGACCCTGCGCCACACCGAGGTGCTGCCGCTGTACGCACGGTTGTCCGCGGTGGAGCAGCAGCGCATCTTCCAGCCGCACACCGGCCGCCGGATCGTGCTCGCCACGAACGTCGCCGAAACCTCTCTCACCGTGCCGGGGGTGCGCTACGTGGTCGACGCGGGCGCGGCGCGCATCTCGCGCTACAGCCACCGGCTGAAGGTGCAGCGACTGCCGATCGAGCCCGTGTCGCAGGCGTCCGCGAACCAGCGCGCCGGGCGGTGCGGACGTGTGGCCGCCGGCGTGTGCATCCGCCTGTACTCCGAGGACGACTTCACGGCGCGGCCCGAGTACACCGAGCCCGAGATCCTGCGCACCAACCTCGCGTCGGTCATCCTGCAGATGACCGCGATCGGACTCGGCGACGTCGCCGCGTTCCCGTTCCTCGACCCGCCCGACCCGCGGGCGATCCGCGACGGGTTCGCGCTGCTGGAGGAGCTCGGCGCGATCGAACCCGCCGACGACCGGGACCGTCGCCGGCTCACGCCGCTCGGCAGGCGGCTGTCGCGCCTGCCGGTCGATCCGCGCCTCGGGCGGATGGTCATCGAGGCCGAGCGTCACGGCTGTGTGCGCGAGGTGCTGGTGATCGCCGCTGCGCTGTCGATCCAGGATCCGCGCGAGCGACCCGCCGAGCACCGTCAGCACGCCGACGAGCTGCACCGGCGGTTCGCGACCGACGGCTCCGACTTCCTCGCCTTCGTGCGGCTGTGGGACCACCTGCGCGAGCAGCAGCAGCAGCTGAGCTCGAGCCAGTTCCGGAAGCTGTGCCGCGCCGAGTACCTCAACTACCTGCGCGTCCGGGAGTGGCAGGACCTGTACAGCCAGCTGCGGCAGGTGGCCGGCCAGCTCGGCATCCGCCACGGCAGCGAGGCAGGTCACCCCGACCGCGTGCACCAGGCGCTGCTGCCGGGGCTGCTGTCGCAGATCGGCATGCGCGACACCACCGCCGAGCAGCGACCCGGCCGCGACGCGTCGCTGAAGGACAAGCGCGAGGCCCGGCGCGAGGCGCGCGAGTACCGGGGTGCGCACGGGTCGAGGTTCGCGATCACCGGGACGTCGTCGGTGGCAAAGGCGCTGCCCCGCTGGGTGATGGCGGCCGAGCTCGTCGAGACCAACCGGCTGTGGGCCCGCACCGTGGCGCCGATCCACCCCGAGTGGGCCGAGCGGCTCGGCGACCACCTCGTGAGGCGCTCGTACGACGACCCGCGCTGGGACGAGCGCCGGGCGGCTGCGGTGGTCACCGAGCGGGCCACCCTGTTCGGCCTCCCCGTCGTGGCCGGCCGGGCCGTCTCGCTCGAGCGACTCGACGCCGGACTCGCCCGCGAGCTGTTCGTGCGGCACGCGCTCGTGCAGCACGAGTGGCCCACGGCGGCGCACCCGTTCATGGCGGCGAACCGCACGTTCGTCGCGAACCTGCGCGAGCTCGGCGAGCGGGTGCGTCGCGTCGACCTCGCCGACGACGCCGTCGTGTTCGCCTACTTCGACCGCGTGGTGCCCGCCACGGTCACGTCGGCACGGGCGTTCGACCGGTGGTGGAAGGGCGCCCGACGCGACGACCCCGAGCTGATGACGCTCACGGTGGAGAAGCTCTCGGCGATGCGCGGCGATGCCGAGACCGCGCTCGACCCGCGCGACTTCCCCGGCACCTGGCGCCACGACGACCTCGAGCTCGACGTCACCTACCGCTTCGACCCCGGTGCGATCGACGACGGCGTGCTCGTCCACGTGCCGCTCGCGGTGCTCAACCGGGTGCGCCAGGACGGCTTCGACTGGCAGGTGCCGGGCATGCGCGAGGAGCTGGTGACCGCACTCGTGAAGGCACTGCCGAAGGCGTACCGCAAGGAGCTGCACCCGCTGGCCGAGGTGACGGCCGCCGCGTGGCGGCGCCTGCCGGCGCAACCGACGGCCGAGCGGTTCCTGATGGTGCTGGGCCGGGTGCTCACCGACGTGTCGGGGGTGATCGTGCCGCCCGAGGTGTTCGAGCTCGACCGGGTGCCCGCCCACCTGCGCGTGTCGTTCTCGGTGGAGGACGAGCGGGGCGACCGGCTCGCCGTCGGCAAGGACCTCGACGAGCTGCGGGCGAAGCTGAACCCGCGGGTGCGCTCCGCGGTCGCCCGGGCGATGCCGATCGAGGAGCGGACGGGGATCACCCACTGGGACCTCGGCGACCTGCCGCGCGAGATCGAGTCGTCCACGTCCAAGGGCACCTCCAAGGGCACCTCCAAGGGCACCTCCAAGGGCGACGGGCAGTCGGGCGACGGGCACCTCGTCCGCGGGTACCCGGCGCTCGTCGACGACGGCGACAGCGTCTCGATCCGGGTGCTCACCAACCCCGACCTCCAGCAGCGCGTGATGCGCCTCGGCGTGCGCCGCCTGCTCCTGCTCACCACCCCCGTCTCGAAGCGGGCGGCGGAGGCCCGGCTCACCAACGCCTCACGGCTCACGATCGCCCGCTCCCGCTTCGCCCTCGACGACCTCGTGCGCGACTGCACCGTGGCCGTCACCGACCGCGTGCTCACCGAGGCCGGTGGCCCGGTGTGGACCGAGGACGAGTTCGTCGCCCTGCGGCGCCGCTGCGCTGACGAGGTGCCGGGCCGCACCGCCGCGGCGCTCGCCACCGTCGCCCAGATCCTCGACGCGGCCCACGAGGTCGAGCAGCGGCTCACGCGGCTGCGCACCGACGCGGTGCGCCCGTCGGCGGAGGACGCGCTCGCCCAGCTCGACCGGCTGGTGCGTCCGGGCTTCGTGGTCACCGCGGGCGCGCACCGCCTCGACGACGTGCTGCGGTACGTGCGCGGCATCGCCCGCCGGCTCGACAAGGTGCCCGACGACCCGGCGAAGGACCGGCGCAAGCTCGCCGAGATCCACGCGCTCGAGCAGCGCTACGGCCGGCTGCTGCAGCGCCTCGACCGTGGTGCCGTGACCGCCGACGTGATCGAGCTCGGCTGGATGCTGGAGGAGCTGCGCGTGCTGGTGTTCGCCGAGGTGCTGGGGACGGCGCGCCCGGTCAGCACCCAGCGGATCGTGAAGGAGCTCCAGCGTCTCGGCGGCTGATCCCCCGGTGCCTGCGCCGGACGCTCAGCGCGGAACCGCGTGCCAGTGCTCGGCGATGCCGAACCCGGTGATGCGCGAGCCGTCGGCGGCGTCGGTCTCGAAGCGGGCGAGGCCCTCGTTCACGAACGTGACGCCGTCACGGCGCGGGATCTTCGTCGGGCAGATCGTGAGCACCGTGCCATCCACCACGATCGCGGCGCCGGCCGAGTCGACCCCGCGGAGCTGCACGGTCTCGTGGAGCAGCGGGTTCGTCGGGTGGTACACGGTGGTCATCGTGACGTCGGTGAGGTCCAGCGTCGTGCCGCCGCGCTGGATCCAGCCCTTGCCGCGGAACGTGCCGTCGCCGGTGCGACCGACCGCACCGCCGAGCGCGAGGTCGGCGCCGAAGTTCATCGAGAACCAGTTGAGGAAGCAGCCGCTCTCGACGGCCGCCGGGCTCGACGCCTTGGCCTCGCTGCCGCTGGGCGCCTGCCAGGTGCGCGGCCCCCACGACTTGTCGCGCACCCCGAAGCCGTCGACCTCCCACTGCTCGTCACCGAGGCGGATCGTGCCGCGGGCGCGGCCGGTCTGCTCGAAGTGACCCTGCACGCCGCCGACCGCGTAGTGCGGCTCGCTGATCGCCTCGAACGCGACCTCCATCTCGAGGTGGGCGGGCCGGTGCCATCCCTCGGGGCGGTCCTTGGTGGCGGCGAGCATCACCGTCGGGTCGTCCATGTCCTGCGCCTCGCCGGAGTACACGATGTCCCAGCGGCGGAACGCCTCACCGCGGCGCAGCGTGAGGTTGCCGACGGCGGGGTCGACCGGGCCGAGCCCGGCGACGACCTCCGGGGTGAGGTCGGTGCGACGCCCGTAGGTGAACGCCACCCGCCCGCCGGGCAGGTACACCGCGTGCAGCGCGTCGGCCCAGCCGTCGTTCGGCCGGAAGCCCATGCGGGTGAACGCGCCCACGCCCGTGCGGGGGTCGACGAAGTTGAAGTAGTAGCTCTCGCTCCACGCCTGGTGGTCGCCCACCGGGTGGAACAGCTCGTCGTTCGGGTCGGGGGCGGCCGCGGTCATGCGTTCCTGTGTACTCGGGCGTCGGCCGCTGCGGCGAGCCGCGGGCGCCCGTCACCCGTCGGGTCGGCCCCGGGCGGACCCTCCGCCGTAGGATCGGCCTCGCCGCACATCGAACGTCTTGGGGGACGCAACATGGCCATCGACTTCACGCTCGCGCCCGAGCACCAGGAGATCCGCGACCGGGTCCGCACCTTCGTGGACGACACGATCAAGCCGGCGGTCGCACCATTCGGCCACCGCGAGGAGATGGACGACTCGCAGCGCAAGGACTACATCACCACCCTCATCGACCTGCGCAAGCAGGCCGTGAAGGCCGGTCTGTGGCTGCCGCACATGCCGAAGGACTGGGGTGGCATGGGCCTCGGCCACGTCGCGCTGGCGATGGTGCAGGCCGAGGCGGCCAAGACCCGGGTGGGGCCGTGGGTGCTCAACTGCCAGGCCCCCGACGAGGGCAACATGCACACCCTGCTGCACTGGGCCACCGACGAGCAGAAGCAGAAGTACCTCAAGCCGCTCTGCGACGGGGTGAGCTCGTCGTGCTTCGCGATGACCGAGCCCGAGGTGGCCGGCTCGGATCCCACCCTGATCAAGACCCACGCGATCAAGGACGGTGACGAGTGGGTGATCAACGGCCACAAGTGGTTCATCTCCGGCGCCAACCGCGCCCGGTTCGCGATCCTGATCGCGAAGACCGAGCTCGACGTGCCCGAGGGCTCGCGCGGCGGCAACACCGCCTTCATCGTCGACCTGCCCGCCGAGGGCTGGAACAACGTCCGTGAGGTCGAGACGATGCACGGCCCCGGCGGCCACAGCGAGATCGTGATCGAGGACCTCCGCGTGCACGACTCGCAGATCCTGGGCGGTCGCGGCAACGGCCATCGCCTCGGCCAGTACCGCCTCGGCCCGGCCCGCCTGGCGCACTGCATGCGCTGGATCGCCCAGGCCGAGATGGCACTCGACCTGATGGTCGACCGTGCGCTGAAGCGCTACAGCCACGGCAGCATCCTGGCCGAGAAGCAGGGCGTGCAGTGGATGATCGCCGACTCGGCGATGGAGCTGTACCAGTGCAAGCTGATGGTGCTGCACGCCGCCTACAAGATCGACAAGGGCGAGGACTTCCGCACCGAGGTGAGCATGGCCAAGCACTTCGTGGCCAACAGCCTCAACCGGATCATCGACCGTGCGATCCAGGTGCACGGCGCGCTCGGCTACTCCACCGACACCCCGCTCGCGAACATGTTCCAGCACGCCCGCTGGGCCCGCTTCGCCGACGGTGCCGACGAGATCCACCAGATGCGCATCGCCGAGAACACCATCAAGGCCTACACCGACCACGGCACCACCGCCGCGGCGACGGGCGGCCTGCCCGTCTGATCCCCGTCTGATCCCCGCCGGATCCGTCCCGCGGTCGGGTGGTCGGGCGGTCAGGTGCGGACGCTGCGCCGCACCGGGGTCCAGCCCGGTGCGGGCACGCTCGCCCGCAGCAGCTGGGTGTACTCGTGCTGCGGCGCGTCGAGCACCTCGCGCGTCCGGCCGCGCTCGACCACCTGACCGCGGTGCATCACGATCACGTCGTCGGTGATCTGGCGCACGACGGCGAGGTCGTGGCTGATCAGCAGGTACGACACCCCGGTGCGCTCGCGCACGTCGGCGAGCAGGTTCAGCACCTGGGCCTGGATCGACACGTCGAGCGCGGCGACCGACTCGTCGAGGATCAGCAGTCGCGGCTCGGCCGCGAGCGCACGTGCGATCGCGACGCGCTGACGCTGGCCGCCCGACAGCGCTCGCGGGAGCGCGCCGAGCTGGCGCTGGTCGAGCCCGACGAGCTCGCCGAGCTCGGCCACCCGGCGGTCACGCTCCTCGCGGGTACCGCCCCGGTGCAGTGCCAGCACCTCGTCGATGGCCGCCGCACCGCTCTGACGCGGGTCGAGGCTGCTGTACGGGTCCTGGAAGACGATCTGCACCTCGCTCCCCCGCCGCCGCCGCTCCGCAGCACCGCGGGCCGGCGTCGACCGGTCGCGGCCGCAGGCGACGATGGTGCCCGACGTCGGGGCGAGGAGGCCCACCACCATCTTCGCGATCGTGGTCTTGCCCGATCCGCTCTCGCCGACGATCGCCAGCGACCCGCCGGGCGCGATGTCGAACGACACGTCGTCCACGGCGACGGTGGGTCCGAACTCCCTGCGGAGCGACCGGACCTGCAGCAGCGCGTCCCCAGCAGCAGTGTCGGCGGACGAGGGAGCCGTGTCAGCCACCGGCCACCTCCGCCTGCAGACGGCCGCGCAGCTCCACGGCGCGGACGCACCGGACGAATCCGTCGTCGAGCGGCGCGAGCGGTGGTCGCTCGCCGCGGCACGCGTCCACGGCGTGCTCGCAGCGGTCGTGGAAGGCGCAACCGGCCGGCGCCTCGTACGCGGAGCGCGGACGGCCGGGGATCGCCCGCAGCCGCCCGACGTCGCCGTCGATGTGCGGGCGGGCGCCGACGAGTCCGGCGGTGTAGGGGTGCAGTGGGTCGTCGTGCAGCAGCACGGATCGGCGCTGCTCGACGATCTGGCCGGCGTACATGACGGCGGTGCGGTCGCACACCGCGCTCGCGAGCTCGAGGTCGTGGGTGATGAAGAGCATCGACATGCCGCGCTCGCGGCGCAGCTGGTCGAGGATCGCCATCACGTCGGCCTGGGTGGTGACGTCGAGCGCCGTGGTGGGCTCGTCGGCCAGCAGCAGGCGCGGCTCGGTGAGCAGCGCGGTCGCGATCATCACGCGCTGCAGCAATCCGCCGGACAGCTCGTGGGGGTGCTGTTCGAGGCGACGTGCCCCGTCGTGGATGCCGACCTCCGCGAGGAGGGTCGTGGCGCGAGCGGCGGCATCGGTGCGCGACACCCCGTGGTTGGTGCGCAGCGCCTCGGTCATGAAGTCGCCGATGCGCCGCACGGGGTTCACGTGGGCGCGCGGGTCCTGGAACACCATCGCCACCTCGGCACGGAACGCTCGAAGCGCCGGCCCCTTCAGCGACCCGACCTCCGAGCCGGCGTACCGCACCGCGCCGTCGGTGCGCGCACCGGGCGGCAGGAGCCGGGCGATCGCACGGGCGGTCATCGACTTGCCCGACCCCGACTCGCCCACCAGTCCGAGCGCCTCGCCGGGGGAGATGGAGAACGACACGTCGTGCAGCACCGTGCGCAGCTCGCCACCCACGGGCAGCTGCACCGACAGGCCGTCCAGCGCGAGCAGCGCGTCACCGGTCATCGCGTCACCGGTCATCGCGTCACCGGTCATCGCGTCACC
>WLDE01000329.1 GCA_009704985.1 Actinomycetota bacterium
AGGTTCGACGAGCGCGGGTAGATGTCGGACGGATCGGTCACGACGTTCACCAGGTACGGCACACCCGACGCGAACGCCCGGTCGAGCGCGGGCCCGATCTCGGACGGATCGGTGACGAGCTCGCCGCCACCGCCGAGCGCGGTGACCACCTGGTCGTAGCGGCAGCCGGGCTGCAGGTCGCACGCCATGTCCCAGCCGTAGATGGCCTGCATCGGGTGCTTCTCCAGACCCCACATGCCGTTGTTGCCGACCACCATCACCGCGGGCAGCCCGTGGCGGACGAGCGTGTCGACGTCCATCAGGCTGAAACCGGCCGCGCCGTCGCCGAGCAGCAGCACGACCTGGCTGTCGGGGCGGGCGACGCGCGCCGCGGTGGCGTAGCCGAGGCCGTTGCCGAGGCAGCCGTACGGGCCGGTGTCGAGCCAGCAGCCCGGCTGCTGTACCTCGACGAACTTGCCGGCGTAGGACGCGAAGTCGCCGCCGTCGCAGATCACCACGGCGTCGTCGGCGAGGCGCTTGCCGAGCTCGCCGTAGATGCGGCTCGGCTTGATCGGCGCGGAGTCGGCGGCGAGCAGCTCGGCGTCGGAGGTCCGGCCGCGCTCCTCGGCCGCGCGTAGCTCCTCGATCCACGGTTCGTGATCGGCGCGGGGACCGGTGTGGTTCGCGAGCGCCCGCAGGATCAGCACGCTGTCGCCGGCGACGGTGGGCACGTTCACGTGCTTGGCGCGCTGGGCGTCGCTGTCCACCACGTGCGCCACCTGGGCGCTGCCGAAGCGGCCGAAGCCGAGGCGGAAGTCGAGCGGCGTGCCGAGCACCACCACCAGGTCGGCGCGCTGCTTCAGCAGCCCACGGGTGCGCAGGAACGACAGCTCGTGGCGCGCCGGCAGGGTGCCGCGGCCGAGGCCGTTGAAGAAGCACGGCACGCGCAGGTGCTCGACCGCGGCGCGCAGCTCGTCCCACGCGCCGTCCCAGTACACGTCGCTGCCGACGATGAACGCCGGCCGCTCGGCCTGCGCGATCAGGTTCGCGAGCGTGGCGACCTCGTCGTCGTCGGGTGCGGCGCCCTTGCCGGTGCACTCCTCCACCGGCGGCAGCTCGCCGCTCGCCGCGCCGAACACGTCGAGCGGGAAGTCGAGGAAGGTGGGACCGCGGTGCGGGGTCATCGCCAGCGAGGCGGCGGCGTGCACGGCAGCGGCCGCCTGCGACGGGTCCTTCACCGTGCCGGCCGACTTCGTGATCGACGCGACCACCGGCACGTGATCCATCTCCTGCAGCGAACCCGCACCCCAGCGACCCTCCGGCGCTCGGCCGCCCATCACCACGACGGGCGAGCCGTTGAACCAGGCCGACGTGATCGCGGAGACGCCGTTGGTGATGCCGGGGCCGGCGGTGAGCGCGGCGAAGCCCGGGCGGCGGGTGAGCTTCGCCCACGCCTCCGCGGCGAACGTGGCCGTCTGCTCGTGGCGGGTGTCGACCACCCGCATGCCCTGGTCGCGTGCGGCGTCGTACAGCGGCCAGATGTGCCCGCCGTTGAGCGTGAACATCACGTCCGTCCCGAACTGCAGCATGGCGGCGACGGCCTGCTGACCGGCGTGCCCCTCGATCGTGTTCCCCATGCGTCCAGCTTCGCGCACGGGGTCAGAAGCTGTGGTAGCCGCCGTCGATCGTGATGACGTCGCCGGTGTGGTAGCCGCTGGCCGCGCTGGCCAGGTACACGGCGAGGGCGCTGAAGTCCTCGGGCTTGCCCCAGCGACGCATCGGCACCCGGGGCAGCACGTTGGCGACGAACTTGTCCCAGCCGAGCGCGCCGGCGGTCATGTCGCTCTCGATCCAGCCGGGCAGGATCGCGTTGCAGCGGATGCCGTGGCGGGCGTGCTCCACCGCGATGCCCTTCATCATCGAGATGACCGCACCCTTGGAGCCGCCGTAGTGCTGGCCCTTCTGCTGGCCGAAGTAGGCCGACCCCGACGTGGTGAACACCACCGACCCGCCGTCGCCCTGGGCGACCATCTGCTTCACCGCCTCCTGTGCGGTGTAGAAGGCGCCGTCGAGGTTCACGCGCAGGACGCGGTGCCACTCCTCGTCGGTCATGCCGACGAAGCTGGGCGCCTTGCCGCCGACGCCCGCGTTCACGAAGCACGAGTCGACCCGGCCGAGCGCCTGCACCGTCGCGGCCATGGACTCGACGACCGCCTGCTGGTCGCCGACGTCGCAGACCAGGTCGAGCACGGTGCCGCCGTACTCGCGCAACCGGGCCGCCGCAGCCGTGTTCTTGTCGGGGTTCGTGCCCCAGATCGCGACGGTGGCGCCGTGCGCCGCGAGGCCCTCGGCCATGCCCAGCCCGATGCCGCTGTTGCCGCCCGTGACGAGCGCGACGTGGCCGGTGAGATCGAACAGACGTGTGGTGATCGGCACGTCGTGAACGTACCGGCCTGACCACTCACCGTCCGTTACCCAGCGGTAGCGTGAGCACCCCATGGCACTCTCCGACATCCGCCGACCGGCCGACCTCCGAGCGCTCGACCATGCCGACCTCGACGAGCTCGCCGGCGAGATCCGCGACTTCGTCGTGCAGGCGGTGGCCGAGAACGCCGGACACCTCGGCAGCAACCTCGGGGTCGTCGAACTCACCCTCGCGCTGCACCGGGTGTTCGACTCGCCGACCGACGCGATCCTGTGGGACACCGGCCACCAGGCGTACGTCCACAAGATCGTGACCGGCCGCCAGGCCGGCTTCGAGCAGCTGCGCCAGGCCAACGGCCTGTCGGGCTACCCGAACCGCGAGGAGAGCGAGCACGACCTCGTCGAGAACAGCCACGCGAGCACGGTGCTGTCGTACGCGTACGGCCTCGCGGTCGCTCGCGACGCCGGCACCGACCCGCACCGCCACATCGTCGCCGTGATGGGCGACGGCGCGATGACCGGTGGCATGGCGTACGAGGCGCTCAACAACCTCGGGCACTCCAAGCGCCGCGTGATCATCGTGCTCAACGACAACGGCCGCTCGTACGCGCCCACGATCTCGAACCTCACCGCGGCGATGCCCACGGCGGTCGACGCGCCGCCCGCCGACGACCACGCGAGCCTGCCGTCGCGCGTCACCGACAAGCTGGCGCACGCGCTCACCAACATCCGGCTCAACCCGGTGTACGTGCGCCGCCAGCGCCGCCTCGAGCACTTCCTGCAGAACCTGCCCTACGTCGGCCCGCAGGCCGAGAAGGGCGTCGAGGCGTTCAAGGCCGCCGTCCGCGAGTTCCTGCAGCCGCCGTCGTTCTTCGAGGCGCTCGGCGTGCGCTACGTCGGCCCGGTCGACGGCCACTCCATCGCCGAGCTCGAGGAGAGCTTCCGCAACGCGATCGAGCTGTCGAGCGAGGGCCCGATCGTGGTGCACGTCCTCACCCAGAAGGGCCGCGGCTACCCGCCGGCCGAGGACGACGACGAGAAGAACCTCCACGACGCCCCGGTGTTCGACCCCGCCGTCGGCCCGCCGCCGGCGATGCCCACCGGCTACACCCAGGCCTTCGCCGACGCGATCATCAAGGAGGCCGAGGCCGACCGGCGCGTCGTCGCGATCACGGCGGCCATGCCGGGCCCCACCGGGCTCCTGCCGTTCCAGGCGCGCTTCCCCGATCGCTTCTTCGACGTCGGCATCGCCGAGCAGCACGCCGTCACCGGCGCGGCCGGCATGGCGATGGGCGGCCTGCGGCCGGTCGTGGCGATCTACTCCACCTTCCTCAACCGTGCCTGGGACCAGGTGGTCTACGACGTGGCGATGCACCGCCTGCCGGTGGTGTTCTGCCTCGACCGCGCCGGCATCACCGGCCCCGACGGCGCCAGCCACCACGGTGTCTACGACATGGCGCTGCTGGCCAAGGTGCCGGGCATGCGCGTGCTCGCCCCGGCGAGCGCCGAGGACCTGCAGGTGATGCTGCACGACGCGATCGGCCTCGCCGACGAGGGCCCGGTCGCCATCCGCTGGCCGCGCGGCACCGCCCATCACGTGTCCGAGCACGAGGTCGGCACCGGCCTGCGCGCCCGCCGGGTGGTCGAGGGCGACGGGTCGATCGCGATCCTGGCGATCGGCAAGATGGTGATGGCCGCCGAGAAGGCTGCGGCCCGCCTGGCCGAGCAGGGTGTGCGCGCCACCGTGTGGGACGTGCGGTGCTGTGCGCCGCTCGACGCGGCGATGATCGCCGACGCGGCCCGCCACGGCGCGGTGCTCACCGCCGAGGACGGCATCCGCGACGGCGGCATCGGCATGACGATCGCCGACCAGGTGCACGAGATCGCGCCCTCGGTGCCGGTGCGCACGCTCGGCATCCCGGCGAAGTTCATCCCGCAGGGCAGCGCCGACAAGATCCTCGCCGCCCTCGGCCTCGACGCCGACGGACTCGTCGCCGCCGCCCGCGACCTCCTCTGACCGGCGCGGGTCGTCCGTCGTGACCGGGTCCGACGTCACCGCATCGGGGGCGTCGGGCGCGTCGGGTGCGTCGTCTCCGGCGGTCGGTCGGCGCCGGCGGCTGGCGATCGTCGGTGGCATCGCCGCTGCA
>WLDE01000330.1 GCA_009704985.1 Actinomycetota bacterium
CGAGCAGGGCGTCACCACCGGCGACCTGACCACCAACCTGCCCGGCCCCTTCGGCCCGATGCCGGCCGAGCAGATCCTCGGCCGCCTCGTCGCCACCGACGTCCTCGTGCACACCTGGGCTCTCGCACGGGCCGTGGGCGGCGACGAGACCCTGCCGGTCGACGCGGTCGAGGGCGCCTACTCCGGCCTCAAGCCGATGGACGCGATGATCCGCCAGCCGGGTGTGTTCGGTCCCAAGGTGGAGCCGCCCGCCGGCGCCGACCTGCAGACCGAGTTCCTCTGCTTCCTCGGCCGCCAGGTCTGATCCGCACCGCGGCCGACCGCGTCGGTGCGGCCGCGCAGATGCGACACGGTGTGCGCCACCCGGCGGCGCACTCCGGCCGGTACGGTTTCCCACCGTGAGACGACCCCGCCGTGTCCTGCTCGCCGGGATCTCCGGCGTGCTGCTCCTCGCCGCCTGCTCCACCGACGCCACGGTGCGCTCCACGACGGCGCGCCCGATCGGCGACCCCCCGGTCACCTCGGACACCGACGAGCCCACCGATCCGACCGACCCCACCACGCCGGGTACCGACGACACCGCGCCCGACACCACCGACGGCACCACCCCGGCGGGCACGATCGACTGGGGTCCCTGCGACGACGAGGTCGCCACCGACCCGATCCTCGAGTGCGGTTCGCTCACCGTGCCGCTCGACCCGCAGAACCCCGGCGGCGACACCATCGACATCGCCATGGTGCGCGTGCCCGCGGCGGACCCCGACGACCGGGTCGGTGCGGTGCTGTTCAACCCGGGTGGCCCCGGCGGATCCGGGTTCGACTACGTCGCCCAGGCCGGCACCACGATGGTCTCCGAGATGGGCCTGGAGGACTTCGACGTCATCGGTTTCGACCCGCGTGGCGTCGACCGCTCCAACGGCCTGCGCTGCCTCGCCGACGCCGAGATCGACGCGTCGATGTACCTCGACTACACCCCCGACACACCCGAGGAGCAGGCGGCGGTCGACGCGGTCGACGGCCAGTTCGAGGAGGCGTGCCTCGCCGCCTTCGGCGACACCCTCATCCACTACTCCACCGTGAACACGGCCTACGACATGGACGCGATCCGGGCCGCCCTCGGTGACGAGCAGATCAGCTTCATCGGCATCTCCTACGGCACGTACCTGGGCTCGATGTACGCCACCCTGTTCCCCGACCGGGTGCGGGCGATGGTGCTCGACGCCGCGTTCGAGCCCACCGGCGACACCATCGAGCAGCAGTACACCACCCAGGCGCAGGGCTTCGACGACGCCTTCGAGAACTGGGTCGAGTGGTGCCAGACGAACGAGTCGTGCGCGTTCCGCTCCGACGACGTCACCGCCGCGTGGGATGCGCTGCGGCTGCAGCTCGATGCCACCCCGGCACCGGCCAGCGACGGTCGCCTCGCGAACGAGACCGTGCTCGACACCGCCACCAACTCGGCGCTGTACAGCGAGTCGCAGTGGCCGCTGCTGGCCTCGGCACTGCAGTCCGCCTCCGCGGGCGACGGCGACGAGCTGTTCATCCTCGCCGACAGCTACAACGGCCGGAACCCCGACGGCACCTACGCCACGATCAGCCAGTCGTTCCAGATCATCACGTGCGCCAGCGGCATCGACGCCGAGGTGCCCGACGACCCGCAGGCGCTGGTCGACCAGCTGCTGGCCATCGCCCCGCGCTACGCACAGGGGATCAGCGTCGACGACTTCACCGACTCCTGCGCCCTGCTCATGCCGAACGTCGAGCCGATCGAGCTGTCGTACCCGGGCGACGCGCCGATCCTGGTGGTGGGCGGCCTCAACGACCCCGCCACCCCGTTCCGCTGGGCGGAGGAGATGACGGTCGCGATGGGCTCCAACGCACGCCTGCTCACCTACACCGGCGAGGGCCACGGGCAGATGCTCAACTCGACGTGCGTCACCGAGTGGGAGGGTCGCGTGATCACCGATCTCGAGCTGCCGCCCGAGGGTGAGGTGTGCGACCCCGACCCGCCGGTGGCGAAGCCCGGCTACTGGGACACGCTGCCGGTGCCGGAGGGCGTCAGCGACCCGATCGACGCATCGGCCGTCAACGGCGTGCTCGGCATCACTCCGACGCTCGCGTACAGCGAGTCGCGCACCACCGCGCTGTCGCCCGCCGAGGCGCTCGACGCCTACGACGCCGCGCTCGAGGAGCTGGGGTTCGTCGTCGCCGACCGGGTGGAGTCGATCCCCGGCGTCCCCCAGGGCGTGTACTTCACCGACGAGGGCACGGTGTTCAGCATCCTCGCCATCGCCGGCGACGCCTACGACAGCCCCGACCTCGGCGGACTGGCCGACGTGGTCGACCGCACCCAGACGCTGCTGGTGCTGCTCGCGTTCAGCGTCTGAGGCCCCACGCGCCTCAGGCCACCCGCGGCAGGTCGGCCGGCCACTCGTGGCCGATGGCGGCCCACAGCTCGGTGCGCACGCGATCGGCCACGGGCGGCGTGAGCCGGTTGGCCACGACCACGCCCTCGATCATGTCGGCCACCACCGCGGCCCACGGTCGGCCGCGCACGAGCACCGCCACGACCGCACCCGTGGGATGGCGACGGATGGAGCGCTGCACCCCCACCACCCGCGGCGGGCACCGGTAGCCCGGAGCGACGAGGCCCAGACGACGAGCCTCTCGCGCCAGCAGGCGCGCCGCGTGCGTGAAGTGCACCGTGGTGCCCGACCCCGACGCAGGACCTGCGACCGCACCCGGGCCGGCACCCGGGCCGGGGGGCACGATGCCGGACGAGCGGCGCAGCGGGGAGGTCATGGCACGAGCATGACGCGAGGGTGTGACAGCGTAGATTCGGGCGGCGTGGACCAGCAGCCGCCCCTCACCCCGACCCAGCAGCGGCTGCTCGACCAGCTCCGTCGCGACGGCGACCCGCTCGTGTTCGACGCCGACGAGATCGACGACCTCGTCCGACGTGCGCACGACGTGGTCGCGGAGGTGAGCGCCCGCCTCGGCGGGGAGCGACTGGTCGTCAGCAAGGGTTTCCTCACCCAGGTGCACGGCTGCGAGGCCCGCCACCTCCTGCCCGACTCGTTCCGGTGGAACGCCGCCACCGCACGGGGCTTCGTGTCGCACCGGGCGATCGAGCTCGCGGCCCACTGGCAGGGCGACCCGGCGCCCGAGGTGCTCGTCGACGAGGCGATCGCGCGGCTCGCCGACCAGGCCTCGTACCAGGGCGACTTCATCGCCGGGCTCACCGACGCCGACCGCGCCGAACTGCGCGCCGGCGCCGTCGAGCGGGTCACCCGCTTCCTGCAGGACTTCCCACCGGTGCCGGCCCGCTCGCAGCCCGTCTACGAGGCCCGCACGCGCTGGGCGCCTCCGGGCTGCATCGAACTCGTCGGCAAGACCGACCTCGTGATCGGCCGGCCGAACGGGCGCGTGAGCACCAAGCTCGTCATCGACCTCAAGACGGGCTGGCCGTCACCCACCCACCGCGACGACCTCCGCTTCTACGCGCTGCTGGAGACCGTGGTGCGGCGGGTGCCGCCGCGACGTCTGGTCACCTACTACCTCGACTCCGCCGAGGCCGACGTCGAGGACGTCTCGATGGCCGTGCTCGAGACCGCGCTCGCCCGGCTCGAGGGCGGCGTCCGTCGCCACGCCGAACTCGTCGCCGACGCCCGTCCGCCCCTGAAGCGACCCGGACGGTCGTGTCGCTGGTGCCCGGCGCTCGTCACCTGCGACGAGGGCCGCGCCCATCTCGCCGCGCTCGACGACGACGGCTCGCAGGGCTTCGACGACTGAGGGAGCGGGGGCCTCAGCGCACGTGCGGGGTCATCAGCGCGACCGGCACGCCGAGACCCACCTGGGCGCGGAACGACGCGATGAACCGCCCGGGCTGCACGGCCGCCTTCGGCGGTGACAGCACGTCCGGCCCCAGTCGCCCGGCCACCTCGTGCAGGTCGTCGACCACGAGCACGAAGCCCCAGAACGACGCCTCGTCCGACGTCACCCGGTCGCTCTCCACGACCTCGACGATCAACGGACCGAGGCGGTGGAAGCCCTGCCGCACCGGACCGGCCTCGCGGATCCGCTTCAGCGGCTCGCCGGTCACGCGCTCGATCTCACCGCAGGTGCGCTCGATCGACGACGTCATCACGACCACGTGGTCGAACGCCGTCGCGCCGAGCGGGTGCACCCCGTCGACCGGCGCCGGGGGTTCGGCGACGTGGGTGGTCGCCAGCCCGTCGATCGACGCCGGCGTGGTCGGCGACCCGGCGAGCGTCCACCCCACCATCACGGGCGGTGTCGGCCCGTCGCCGGTCACCCGCAGCCCGACCCCGCCGACGGTCGCGACCCCGTCGGTGAACCGCAGCCCGATCGACTCCCACGGCGCGACCGGGCCCGAGACGACGAGCTCGACGACCGCGGTCATCCCTCGGCCCCGAGCTGCCACCACAGGAACGACAGCACGTCGACCCCCTCCGCCACCCGCATCGCGGCC
>WLDE01000331.1 GCA_009704985.1 Actinomycetota bacterium
CGCCGGGTCGTCCGCAGCCTTGCGTCTGGTCGGCGAGCGGGTGCGACTCGGGCAGAATGCTGCGGTGGTGGTTCGACGGCTTTGGGTTGAGCGGTATCGCTCACTCGTCGAGCTTCGACTCGATCTGCACCCGGTGACGGTGATCCAGGGCGAGAACGCGACTGGCAAGACGAACGTCTATCGAGCACTCGGCTTGCTCTCTCGAGGCGCTGCAGGGGAACTCGCCCGCAGCCTGCTCGAAGAGGGCGGTATGCCTTCCGCCCTCGCTGCCATCCCACCTCGGGGACGCAAGCCCGGCCCAGTGCGCCTGCGGCTCGGCGTCGCGGTCGACGACTTCTCGTACGAACTCGCCCTCGGACTCCCCAGCGTCGATCCCGCGACCACACGCTTCGCGCTCGACGCAGAGATCAAGGAAGAAGCCGCCTGGTTCGGCCCGAAACGCACCCGGCACAGCGAGCTCCTCGATCGCAGCGGTGCGACGGCGTCGGCGAAAGACGTCGACGGTGCCACCGTCATGTTCGCGATGACGATGGACCGTTACGAACCGGCCCTCTCCCAGCTCGGCGAGCCGGCCCGGTTCCCTGAGCTGTTCGCCCTCCGTGAGCGTCTCAGGAGCTGGAGGTTCTACCACCAGATCCCGACCGGCCCCGACGCTCCGGCGCGCTTCCCGAGGTCGGGTGTCCGGACGCCGGTCATGTCCAACGATGGTCGCGATCTCGCTGCGGCGCTCGCCACGATCGTCGACATGGGCAACGGGCCGATGCTCGACGAGGCGATCGACGATGGCTTCCCAGGGAGCTCGCTCGTCATCGACGCCGATCGTGGGGTGTTCGGCATCAGCCTGTCGATGCCGGGACTCCTACGACCGATGGCCGGCCACGAGTTGTCGGACGGAACACTGCGCTACCTCGCGTTGACCGCTGCGCTGCTCAGCCCTCGGCCACCGGAGGTGCTGGTTCTGAACGAGCCGGAGACGAGCTTGCACCCATCGCTGATCGAACCCCTTGCGCGACTCATCACCGCCGCAGCCGACCACTCGCAGTTGATCGTCACCACCCACTCGATGCCCCTTGCCGAACACATCCAACGCGCCAGCGGATACCCACCGACCATGCTCCAACGACTCGACGGAGCCACCGCCGTGACGAGCCGAGGCCTCGACCACGGCGACTGACCACAGGCTCCAAGTCGCTCGCTCGGCTGGTCGACCCGACCGTCACCTACCGCCAGTGATGATGATGGGTGGTGGTGCCACGCTCGCCGGGTCTGACCCTCCTACCGCCGGACTCCCTCACGGGATGTCCTGTAACCGATCCGTCGACTCGATGAGCGTGGCACCACCGGCACAACCGGCTGGTCGAACGTGACCTGATAGAAGCTCGAGCAGGAGCCTCGTCACTGGCCTGTCCGTTGACCGGCTGCGCGTGCCATCGACAACCACTACGAAGCGATGGCAGGTCCACAATGACAGATCCAACGACGCCCGTCACCGGCGGGGTCGACACCCACAAAGACACCCATGTCGCCGCCGTGCTCAACGCGGTCGGTGTCGTGCTCGGCACCGCCGAGTTCCCGACCACACCCGCCGGCTACCGGCGACTCCTCACCTGGATGCGCAGCTTCGGTGACCTCACCGTCGTCGGTGTCGAAGGCACCGGCGCCTGGGGCGCCGGCCTCGCCCGACATCTGACGAGCAGCGGTGTCCGCGTGATCGAAGTGCAACGACCCAACCGCCAGTTCCGCCGCCGGCACGGCAAGTCCGACACCGCCGACGCGATCGGCGCCGCCCGCGCCGTCCAGTCCGGCGAAGCCAACGGCGCACCCAAGACCGCCGACGGCAGCGTCGAAGCGATCCGACTGTTGAGCGTCGCCAGACGCAGCGCGATCAAGGCCCGCACCCAGGCAGCGAACCAGATGCACGCCGTCGTCACGACCGCACCAGCAGAGCTGCGCACCACCCTCGCCGGGCTCAACACCAAACGACTCGTCGACCGTTGCGCCCGCTTCCACACCACATGAGGTTCGCCCCGTTTGGCGGACGGGTTGCTATGCGGTGATGCCGTCACCGCGACGGTAGTAGAGGTTCTCCCAGTCGATGGGGCTGCGGTAGTTGTTCGACGAGTGCAGCCGTCGCGGGTTGAACCAGCCCTCGATCCAGCGGATCAGATCCCGCCGGGCGTCGGCCCTGGTGGCCCAACGCCGGCGGTGAGCGAGCTCACGTTTCATCGTCCCGAACCAGCTCTCAGCGACGCTGTTGTCCCAGCAGACACCGGTCGCACCCATCGACTGCACGATCCCGTGCCGGCCGCAGAGCTCGCCGTAGGTGTGGGAGGTGTAGACCGACCCGCGGTCGCTGTGGAACACGACTCCGGCCACGTGGCCGCCTCTGGTGGCGACGGCCATCTCGAGCGCGGTGGTGACGAGCTCGGTGCGCATGTGCTCCGCGGCGGCCCAGCCGATGACCCGTCGGGAGAACAGATCGATGACGGTGGCGAGGTAGAGCCAGCCCTCACCGGTGTGCAGGTAGGTGATGTCGCCGCACCACACGACGTTCGGTGCGGGCGGGTTGAAGTCGCGTCGGACATGATCCGACGCCGCGGTCGCTGCTTTGTCGACGATCGTCGTGCGGACTCGTCGCCGGCCGGACTCACCTTCGAAGCCCAGGTCGCGCATGATCCGCCCGACGCGTTTGTGGTTGACCTCGAAACCTTGCTGCTGCAACCAGTGGGTCATCCGCGGGACCCCGTAGGTCTCGCCGGACGCGATGTAGATGAGTTCGATCTCGCGGGCCAACACGATGTCTTCGAGTTCGCGTGCCGATGGGCCGCGGTTCTGCCAGTCGTAGAACCCCGACCGGGACACCTCGAGCACCGTGCACATCTCGGTGACCGACCAGAGGCACTCGGGATCAGCCTGCTCCTCGGCGATGAACGTGTACACCGCGGTCACACGTTCTTCGGGTGCGACGCCGAGAAGTAGGCGACAGCTTTTCCCAAGATGTCACGCTCCCGCGTGACCCGTTCCAACTCGGCTTTCAGCTCGCGGATCTCGGCTCGTTCCGCCGCCGTCGGCGCGTTGCCGGCCTTGGCCTCGCGGGCCTCACGGACCCAGTTACCGACCGACGAGTCGTGTAGGCGCATCTCGCGGGCGACCTGGGCGATCTTGCCGCCCGAGGCCTCGACCATCGCGACGACCTCGGCTTTGAACTCAGGGGTGAACTTCCGGCGCGACCGGCCGGAACCCTTACCAGTTGACATGGACACTCCAATCCGGGCTCTCCAGCCCTCAAGGTAGATGTCCGTCAAACGGGGTGAACCTCAACACCCGCCACGACACCGGTCGGCGCGGCCCGCCGGACGTTGCGGCTCCTCGCCCGACGCTGGCAAGCACTCACCACCGAGATCGTCGAGCTCGACGCAGTGCTCGACGACCTCACCGCGGAGCTCGCACCGACCCTGCGCGAGCTGCCAAGCATCGGCACGCAGACCGCCGCGATCTTGCTGTTGGCCGCCGGCGACAACCCCGACCGACTCGAGCATGAACGATCCTTCGCAGCACTCTGCGGGACATCACCCATCGACGCGTCATCCGGCCGCCAACGCCGACATCGACTCAACCGAGGCGGCGATCGCAACGCCAACGCAGCGCTCTACATCATCGTCGTGAGCCGGCTCCGATGGCACGAACCGACACGCGCCTACATGCAACGACGACTCGCCGAAGGCCGCACCAAGAAGGAGATCATCCGATGCTTGAAGCGCTACGTCGCACGGCAAGTCCACCGCGCGATCCTCCACGACCTTCCCAACATCAGCCACGCCAGACCACCCGCGCTGGCCGCTTGACATCCATAGAAGCTTCGGTTGACAGGCGGAGGACCGTGAGGGTTTCCACGACCTTCGGGAGGTTCTCATGTCATCGGATCAGATCGACCTCGATCAGGTACTCGTTCGGCGGGAGGTGGACGAAGCGGAACTCGCGGCCGTCGCGTTCCTTGCCCGGTACAGCGGCCGCACCTTGGAGGCGTATCGGCAGGATCTTCGGTTCTTCTTCGCCTGGACCGCCTCGGTCGGGCTCGAGGTCCTCGGGGCGACACGTCCGCACATCGAACTGTTCCGGCATCACATGGAACAGCGAGGGCTCGCGGCCTCGACGATCGACCGACGGCTCGCGACCGTGTGCGGCCTGTATCGGTTCGCGCACATCGACGGCCGGATCGGCTCGAACCCAGCCCAGTACGTGCGGCGCCCAAAGGTGCATCCGAGCCAGGGCCACGGGATGGACCGCACCGAGCTCGGCCGCTTTCTGTTCACCGCCGAACAGCTCGGCCACCAACGCGCAGCGCTCGCGGTGCTGCTCGGCTTGAACGGGCTGCGGGTGAGCGAGGCGTGCGAGACCGACATCGGCGACCTCGGCTTCGACCGCGGCCAC
>WLDE01000332.1 GCA_009704985.1 Actinomycetota bacterium
CATGATCGCCAACACCGTGTGGGAGATGCGCAAGCTCTGGCCGGTGACCGGCTGGTCGCGCGCACGCGACACCGCCGGCGACGGCTGACCCGTCGCACCCGACCGACACGACCCGTTCACACGACGGACCAGCCGACGAAACGGGCGATCCCTACGTTCAGCTGCGTGTATACAGGGCTGGACACAGGGGTGGACACAGGCGGCGGCACGCAGCGGTCGCTGACGCAGGTCGCGTACGACGCCCTGAAGCACCGGCTCCTGATGGGCGAGTTCCCGCTCGGTCGTCGCCTCGGTGAGGTCGCCCTCGCCGAACTGCTCGACGTCTCCCGCACCCCGATCCGCGAGGCCCTGACCCGGCTCCACGCCGAGGGGTTGGTGGTGCGACTGCCCGAGGGCGGCTTCTCGCCGACCGCCCCCGACCTGCACACGGTGCGCGAGCTCTACGAGGTGCGCAAGGGACTCGAGCTCACCGCGCTCCACGCCGACGACGGCCACGACCCGGCCCAGCTGGAAGCGCTCCTCGACGACTGGCGCCAGCTCGCGGTCACCACCGTCGAGGGCGAGTTCGGCGCCGATTTCGTGCTCCACGACGAGGACTTCCACCTGCGACTCGCCGGTGCCTCGGGCAACCAGTCGCTCACCGAGTTCCTGGCGCTGGTGAACCAGCGGATCCGGTTCGTGCGGATGCAGGACTTCCTCACCGCCGACCGGGTGCAGCGCACGATCGCGGAGCACGTGTCGATCGTGGAGGCGCTGCTCGCCGGCGACCGGCCGCTCACCGAGACGCGGCTCGTGCGCCACCTCGGCGTGTCACGCCGGGTGGTCGAGCGGCGCGCGGCGATGGCACTCAGCCGCATGGTCACGGGACGGACCGACCGGTGACCGTCGACGACGCCGCCCTGCCGACCGCAGCCATGCCGGGCACCGTGCCGCTGCTGGAGGCCCGTGGCATCACCGTCCGCTTCGGTCCGGTGGTCGCCAACGATCGCGTGAACCTGCGCGTGTACGGCGGTGAGGTGCACGCGCTCCTCGGCGAGAACGGTGCCGGCAAGAGCACGTTGACGAAGGTGCTGTACGGCGTGAACCACGCCGAGGCCGGGCAGGTGCTGGTGGACGGCACCGAGGTGCACATCGACTCACCGCAGCGCGCACGCGAGCTGGAGATCGGCATGGTGTTCCAGGACCTGCGTCTGGTGCCCGCGCTCACGGTGGCCGAGAACATCGCGCTCGCGACGGGCACGGAGGGGTACCGGCGCCGCGCCGCCGAGCGCCGCGTGGCGGAGGCAGCCGAGCAGTTCGGCATCGCGGTGGATCCGCGGGCGCTGGTGCGCGAGCTCGCCCTCGCGCAGCGCCAGCAGGTGGAGATCCTGCGCGTGCTCATGGCCGGTGCGCGTGTGGTGATCCTCGACGAACCCACGAGTGCGCTCGCACCCCAGGAGGTGGATGCGCTGTTCGAGACCGTCGCCCAGCTGCGTGCCCGCGGTCTCGCCGTCGTGCTCATCACCCACAAGCTGCGCGAGGCCCGCAGTGCCTCCGACCGGCTCACCGTGCTGCGCGGCGGCACGCTGATCCTCGACGGTGTGCCGCCGAGCGAGGTCGACGACGAGCGGCTGGTGGAGGCCATGGTGGGGCGATCGGTGCAACCGTTGGCCGGTGCCCCGAACGCGGTGCGGCCGGGCGAGCAGGCGCTGCGGATGCGTGACGTGTCGATCCTCGACGACCGCGGTGGGGTGATGCTCCGCGACATCGAGCTCGACGTCGACCAGGGCGAGTGGGTGGGCGTCGCCGGCGTGGCCGGCAGCGGCCAGCGCGAGCTGTACGAGGCGATCCTCGGCCTGCGGCCGTTCGTGCACGGCGGTGAGATCTTCGTCGGCGGTCGCAAGGTGCGCAGCAACCACCCTCGCAGCGCGATCGAGGCCGGTGCCGTCGGCATGCCGGAGGACCCGATCGCGGACGAGGTGGTGCCGGGTCTGTCCGTGCTGCAGACGCTGGCGCTCACGCGGGGCCTGCCCCGCCGCGGCCTCGGCATCGACTGGCGCTCGACGGAGACATGGGCGAACGATCTCCCCGAGCGGGAGACCCTCCGAGTGGCCCCGCTCGACCGACAGGTCGCGACGCTGTCCGGCGGCAACATCCAGCGCGTCTTCTACACCCGCGCACTCGCCGCCGAGGCGGCGCTGATGGTGCTCGCGTACCCGAGCCGCGGACTCGACATCGCCACGGTGCGCTCCGGGCTCGACCTCGTGCGCACGCGCTGCGAGGCCGGGTGCGGCGTGTTGATGATCAGCGAGGACCTCGACGAACTGCTCGCGGTGTGCGACCGCATCGTGGTGCTCCACCACGGCCACCTGGTCGCCTCGGTGCGACCGGCCGACACCGACCGTCAGCGGCTCGGCCAGCTCATGCTCGGGGCCGTGGCGTGAACGCCGTGCGCTCGCTCGCCGAGCGGCCCGTGGTGCGCACCCTCGGCGCGATCGCCGCGGCGCTGCTCGTGTTCGCCTTGCTGCTGGTCGCGAAGGGCGCGGACCCGATCAGCGGGTACCGCGCGATGTGGGACTCGATCACCCGCGACAGCAACTCGATCGGCGACGTGCTCGTCCGCACCGGGCCGTACCTGCTCGCTGCGCTCGCGGTGGTGATGCCCGCTCGCGCCGGCCTGTTCAACATCGGCGGCGAGGGCCAGCTGGTCATCGGTGCCGTGGTCGCGTTCGCCGCGGCGGAGGGGATGAGCCAGGAGCTGCCACGCGCCGTCACGCTCGTGGTGATGGCCCTGGCCGCGATGGTGGGCGGTGCGGCCTGGGCCGCGATCGCCGCCGCGCTGCGTCAGTGGACCGGCACCAACGAGATCATCTCCACGCTGCTGCTCAACTACCTGGCCACGCTGTTGCTCGGCTGGCTCGTGTTCGGGCGGTGGAAGGACCCGACGTCGACGGGCTTCCCGCGTACCCGATCGCTGACCGAGGAGGAGCGGCTGCCGATCCTGTGGGGTCGCGTGCACATCGGTGTGGTGGTCGCGCTCGTCGCCGCCGTGATCGTGTGGTTGGTGCTCACCCGCACCTCGTGGGGCTTCCGTCTCGGTGTGCTCGGCGGCAACGCCGAGGCGGCCCGGCGCGCCGGCTTCCGCACCGGCACGCTCGCCACGTCGGCGCTGATGGCCGGCGGCGCCCTCGCCGGGCTCGGCGGGATGCTCCAGTCGAGCGGGGTGGAGGGCCAGCTGCGGCCCGGGATCATGGTTGGCTACGGCTTCACCGGCATCCTCGCCGCCTGGATGGTGCGCCAGCACCCGATCCGGGCGATCGTGTCGTCGTTCGCGCTGGCGGCGATCGCGATCGGTGGCAACGGGCTCAAGATCCGCGAGGGGTTGTCGGCGGCGTCCGTCAACATCCTCATGGCACTCCTGCTGCTGGCCGTGCTCGGCTGGGGCGGGTCCCGTCGATCGGTGGTGGGAAAGTGATCGAGGCGGTGCTCACCGGAGCCGTGCGCGGCGGTACGTCGATCGTCTTCGCAGGGGTGGGAGAGACCATCGCGGAGCGCTCCGGTGTGACCAACCTCGGCACCGAGGGCTCGATGCTGGCGGGTGCGCTCACCGCGTACGCCGTCGGCATCGAGTCCGGGAGTCCCTGGCTCGGTGCCCTCGCCGGTGTCGTCGCCGGCGCGCTGCTCGCGATGCTCCACGCCGTGCTCGTGCTGTGGCGCGGCGCCAACCAGATCGCGACCGGCCTCGCGATCACGTTCCTCGGCATCGGCGCCACCTCGTTGTTCGGTCAGGACTACGTGTCGCAGGGCGTCGAGCCGTTCACGCCGTGGGCGATCCCGCTGCTGTCCGACATCCCGCTGCTCGGGTCGGTGCTGTTCGACCACGACCCGCTCACCTACCTGTCGTTCCTCATCGCTCCGCTCGCGTGGTGGTTCCTGTTCCGCTCGGCGACCGGACTGCGCATCCGGGCCGCCGGTGAACGTCCGATCGTGCTGTCGTCGATGGGGATCGACCACCGTCCGGTGCGCTGGCTCGCCGTCGGCATCGGCGGCGGTCTCGCCGGCCTCGGCGGGGCGCAGCTCGCCACCGCCTTCGCCCGGACCTGGGCGGAGAACATGGTGGCCGGACGCGGGTTCATCGCCGTGGCGCTCGTGATCTTCGCCGCCTGGAACCCGCTGCTGATCGTGCTCGGCGCCTACCTGTTCTCCGGTGCCGTGGCGTTCCAGCTCGAGTTGCAGGCCCGCAACGTCGACGTCTCGATCTTCCTGCTCGACGCCATCCCCTATCTCGTCGTGCTCGTGGTGCTCGCGCTGATGAGCCGACGACGACGGCACGCCGCACCCGAGTCGCTGTCGAGCGTGTTCGACGCCACCACCTAGCGACGCTCACCCTCGCTCACCCTCGCTCCACCGTTTCCCCGTTTCCCCGTTTCCCCGTTTCCCCGTTTCC
>WLDE01000333.1 GCA_009704985.1 Actinomycetota bacterium
ATCTCGGCCTCGCGTCCGGCGGCGCCGCCCGCGTACTGGTCGGCCACCTCACCCCGCTCACCGGCGACGAGCATCCGCACGTGGCTGTCGGCGTTGCGGGCGAGGTGGGCGAGCACGTGACCGACGGTCCAGCCGGGCAGGAGCGACGGCCGGCGCACGGTCTCGTCGTCGATCGAGGCGACCCGCTGGAGCAGCCGGCGGTGTGCGTCGACGGCGCCGTCGAGGTCACGCCGGAGCTCGGCACCCGGTGCGGCCGTCCGGTCGGGCGCGTCGGGCGCGTCGGGCGCGTCCGAGGTGGTCATGGCATGAACTCTAGGTTGACCTCTCCTGCGCCCACCGGTCACGCACCGGTCGCCCACCGGTCGCCCACCGGTCACGCACTCGGTCGGCACGCGGCCGGCACGCGTTCGGCACGCGTTCGGCCGAGACGTGGCAACCTGCTGACATGCAGATCGGGATGGTCGGACTGGGCAGGATGGGCGCCAACATGGTGCGACGGTTGCGCGCCGGGGGTCACGACTGCGTGGCCCATGACGTGAACGCCGACGCGGTCGCGGCGATCGCTGCCGAGGGCGCGCACGGCGTCACCTCGCTCGAGGACCTCGTCGCCGCGCTCGATGCGCCACGGCACGTGTGGATCATGGTGCCGGCCGCCTTCGTCGGCGGCACCGTCGACCGGCTCGCCGACCTGCTCGACCCGGGCGACGTGATCGTCGACGGCGGCAACAGCTGGTATCGCGACGACGTCGACCGTGCCGCACCGCTCGCCGAGCGCGGCCTGCACTTCGTCGACGTCGGCACGAGCGGCGGGGTGTTCGGCCTGGAGCGCGGCTACTGCCTGATGGTCGGCGGCGACGACGAGGCGGTGGCGCGCCTCGCCCCCGTGTTCGACACCCTCGCACCCGGCGTCGACACCGCGCCGCGTACCCCCGGCCGCACCGGCGAGCCCGACCCCGCCGAGCGGGGATGGCTGCACTGCGGACCGAGCGGCGCCGGCCACTTCGTGAAGATGGTGCACAACGGCATCGAGTACGGGCTCATGGCCGCCTACGCGGAAGGCCTCAACGTGCTCGCGAAGGCGAACATCGGCAGCGAGTCGCGGCCGAAGGACGCCGAGACCGCACCGCTCACCCATCCCGAGTACTACCGCTACGACTTCGACCTCGCCGCGATCACCGAGCTCTGGAGACGCGGCAGCGTGGTGTCGAGCTGGCTGCTCGACCTCACGGCCGCGGCGTTGCACGACGATCCGGAGCTCGACGGCTTCGCCGGCCGCGTGAGCGACAGCGGCGAGGGCCGCTGGACCATCCACGCCGCGGTCGACGAGGGCGTGCCCGTCCCCACGCTGGCGTCGGCGCTGTGGGACCGCTTCTCCTCACGCGACCGGGGTGACGTGGCGCACAAGGTGCTGTCCGCGATGCGGTCGCAGTTCGGTGGTCACCGCGAGTCGCCGGCGTCGACGGGGCACTGAGGGGAGCCGACGTGTTCTCGAACCACCAACCCGAGGCCGATGCGCTCGTCCTGTTCGGCGCCACCGGCGACCTCGCCAAGCGCAAGCTGTTCCCGGCGCTCTACCACCTCGAACGGCGCGGCCTGCTGCGCGTCCCGGTGATCGGCGTCGCCCGCAGCGACTGGAGCGACGCTGCGTTCTGCGACCACGCGCACGACGCGATCCTGCAGGCGGTGCCCGACGCGCTCGCGTCCGCGATCGAACCGCTCATGAAGCGGCTCGACCTCGTGCAGGGCGACTACCAGGATCCGGCCACGTGGCAGACGCTGCGCGACGTGCTCGACCGGCACGGCAGCCGCAACGCCGTGTTCTACATGGCGATCCCGCCCACGATGTTCCCCACCGTGGCCGAGTCGCTCGCGACGGTGGGGCTCCACGAGCGCGGGCGGATCGTGGTGGAGAAGCCCTTCGGGCGCGACCTGGCGAGCGCCCGCGAGCTCAACCAGACCCTGCACACGGTGTTCCCCGAGGAGCGGATCTTCCGCATCGACCACTACCTCGGCAAGGAGAGCGTCGAGGACCTGCTGGTGTTCCGCTTCTCCAACACGCTCCTCGAGCCGGTGTGGAACCGCAACTACGTGCGCAGCGTGCAGATCACGATGAGCGAGACGATCGGCGTCGAGGGTCGCGGCAGCTTCTACGACGGCGTGGGCTCGATCCGCGACGTGCTGCAGAACCACCTCCTGCAGGTGCTCGCGCTGGTCGCGATGGAACCGCCGGTCGGTCCCGACGCCGGGTTCCTGCAGGACGAGAAGTCGAAGGTGTTCGCCGCGATGCGGCCGCTCGACCCGACACAGCTCGTGCGCGGCCAGTACGTCGGCTACCGCGACGAGCAGGGCGTCGCCCCGGATTCGCAGGTGGACACGTTCTCGGCCGCGCGTCTCGAGATCGACTCGTGGCGGTGGGCGGGCGTGCCGTGGTACGTGCGCTGCGGGAAGGCGCTGACCGCGTCGGCCACGGAGGTCGTGGTCGAGTTCCGCGAACCGCCCGCGCTGCTGTTCGACGAGGCCGGTGGGCCCGCACCGCACCGCAACCTCGTGCGGTTCCGGCTCGGCAAGCACGACGGCGTGACGTTCACCGTGCAGGCGAAGACGCCGGGCCAGCACCTCGACAGCCAGAACGTCGACCTCGCGGTCGACTTCGCCGCCGCGCTCGGCGAGCGCCGCGAGGCCTACGAACGGCTGCTCGACGACGCGCTCGCCGGGCTGCCGCGCCGGTTCGCCCGCGAGGACGTGGTGGAGCAGACGTGGCGCGTGATCCAGCCGGCGCTCGACGCGCCCGGCCCGGTGCACCCGTATTTCCGCGGCTCGTGGGGCCCGTCCGAGGCGAACCGGATCCTCGGCCCCGGCGACCACTGGTTCGACCCGGTCACCGGCTGACGTACGTTCCGCGCACGCTCAGCCGTGGTGGCGGCGCGGCACGACGACCACGGTGCCGTCGTCCTCGTGCAGCACCTGCACGCTGACCCCGTAGAACTCGCTCAGCGTCTCCGGTCGCAGCACCGCCGCAGCCGTGCCCGTCGACACGACGTGGCCCTGGTGGAGCAACGCCAGGCGATCGGCGTACAGGCCGGCGAGGGTGAGGTCGTGCATCGCGCTCACCACCGTGAGGCCGTGCTCGCGTCGCAGCCGGTCGACCAGCTCGAGCGCCTGCTGCTGGTGGCCGATGTCGAGCGCGCTCGTCGGCTCGTCGAGCAGCAGGATCGGCGCCTCCTGCGCGAGGGCACGGGCGATCACGAGCCGCTGGCGTTCACCACCGCTCATCGAGCCGAGCGGCCGGCGGGCGAAGTCGGCGAGGTCCAGCCGTTCGAGCACGCTCGCGACCATGGCGAGGTCGTGCTGGCTCTCGAGCCCGAAGTAGCCGATGTACGGGTTGCGTCCCAGCAGCACGTACTCGGCGCCGGTCATGTCGTCGGGCAGGTTGGGGGTCTGCGGCACGTACGCGACGAGCTCCGCCCGGCGGCGAGCGCTGCGCAACGACAGCGGTGCGCCGTCGACCTCGATCGAGCCGCCGTGCTCGACCAGCCCCGCGGTCGCGCGCAGGATCGACGACTTGCCCGCACCGTTCGGGCCGATCAGGCAGAGCCACTCGCCGGGGCGCACGGTGTCGCTGAACCCGGCGATCGCGTCGCGCCGTCCGTAGCGGACGGTGAGGTCGGTGAAGGTGAGCGAGCTCACGTCGACCGCCCCCGGGCGCGCAGCACGAGGATGAAGAACGGGGCGCCGAAGAACGCCGTCACCACACCGATCGGGGTCTCGGCCGGGTCCTGCAGCACCCGGCCGGGGATGTCGGCGAGGATCAGGAACGCGGCACCGACCACGAGGCTCAGCGGCAGCAGACGTCGGTACGACGCACCGGCGAGGAGCCGGATCACGTGCGGCACGACGATGCCGACGAACCCGATGAGGCCGCTCACGCTCACCACCGCGGCCGTGCCCATCGTCGCCGCGATCACGACCGACAGGCGCACCTTGGTGACCTGCGTTCCGAGTGCCATCGCCTCGTCGTCACCGACGCGGAAGACGTCGAGATGGCGGCGATGCAGCAGCAGCACGACGCTCGACACCACCACGTAGGGCAGCACGAGGCGAACGTCGCCCCAGTCCGCGAGCGTGAGGCGGCCGAGGATCCAGCTGTAGACCTCACGGATGACGTCGTTGTTGCGCTGCAGCACGAACGCCTGGATCGCGGTCGCGAGCGACGTCACCGCCACGCCGGCGAGGACGAGGGTGACGCCGTTGCGGTTGGCGCCGAACGAGGCGCCGACGAGGTACGTGAGCAGCACGGCGAGCAGCCCACCGACGAACGCCGCGAGCGGCAGCGGGTCGACGATCCACGTCGACGTGCTCGCCCGTCCGAGGGCGAACACGATCGTCGCCCCGAGCCCTGCGCCGGCGGCGACGCC
>WLDE01000334.1 GCA_009704985.1 Actinomycetota bacterium
GAGGTGCGCCGCCAGTTCCGCTCCGTGCTCGGCAGCGAGGTGGGGGCGGACGAGTCGTTCTTCGACGTCGGCGGGCACTCGCTGCTCGCACTCGACCTGGTGCAGCGTCTCGAGCGCGCCACCGGGGTGCGCGTCACCGTGGCCACGCTGTACGAACGGCCGACGCCGGCGGCGCTCGCCTCGTTCCTCGCTCCCCACGTGCGCGGCACCACCGGGACGGCCACCGGGTCCTCGATCGACGACCAGTTCGAGTTCGTCGTCCCCGTCCAGGCGTCGGGCACGCGGCCGCCGCTGTTCGGCGTGCACGTGCTCGGCCAGAACGCTCTCTTCTACCGACCGTTGGCCGCCGAGCTCGGCCCGGACCAGCCGGTGATCGGCCTCGGGCTCGCGGGTGCGCTGGAGCGTGCGACGGCGCCCACCGAGGTGGCCGAGGTGAGCCGCCGGTACGCCGACGAGCTGGAGCGCCTGCACCCCACCGGTCCCGTGGTGCTCGCCGCCGTGTCGGTCGGCAGCGTGGTCGCCGTCGAGCTCGCCCAGCTGCTCACCGCCCGCGGCCGCGACGTGCTCGCGCTCGCGCTGTTCGACGCGGCCGGCCCCGATGCCGGTCGCTTCTCGCTCACGGGCGCCGACCGACTGCGCGTCCACGCCGCCGAGCTGCGCCGGTCGCCGCGCGGCTACGTGGGCAAACGCCTGGTGAAGCGCCGCATGGTCGCCCGCCGGCAGGTGGAGCAGCTGGAGCTCGCCGTGCGCCGCCGCCTGCACCTGCCGCTGCCCGATCGGCTGCGCATCCGCAGCTTCATCGAGCACAACGTCAGCTCGGCGCTCGGCTACGACCTCGACACGTACCCGGGCCGGATCACCGTGTTCAAGGCCGGCGACGACGCGTTCACCGCGCACCTCGCGCGTCACGGTATGGGGTGGTCGCGGGTGGCACGCGACGGCGTCGACGTGATCACCGTGCCGGGCGGGCACCTCTCGATGCTCGCCCAGCCGTACGTGCCCCGGCTCGCCGCCGAGCTGCGGTCGGCGATCGACCGGGCGATCGAGCAGCGAGCGACCGCAGGGGCGCCCCGATCGCTGGACGAGGTGGACGAGCGGCTCCGACGCGCGCTGCGCGACGATCGGCTCGGTGCCGTGGTGCACGACCTGGTGGGCGAGCTCACCCGTGACCCGTCCTCGATGACCGACGAGGCGGCGGCGCTCCTCCGGGCCGCCGATGCGGCGACGACCGGTCTGGCCGGCCTGGTGCGCGCGGAGGCGGCGCGCCTCGAACGTGCACTCGATGCGGCCGGGGTCGGCCACCGCATCGCTCCGGTGCCGGCCCGACTGCACCTCGCCGTGCTGCGGGTGGAGGTCGATGGCGACCCCGATCCGGCGATGGCGGTGCTCGGTCCGCTCGGATACCGCCTGCAGGAGCCGCTGAGCCCGGGGGCCTGGCGGGCCCACCGGCGCCGTCACGGTTCGTGCACGCTCATCGCCGACGACGCGCACACCACCCGGCTGCAGCTCGTGTGGGGCGACGATCGTCCGGCGGGTCGCCTGGCGCGGCTCGCGGCGCCGTCACGGGCCGACCTCACCGCGGTCGACCTGCCCGCTGCTGCCTGGCCGCTGTACTGGGTGGTGCGACCGGGCCGGCTCGTGGTCGAGCGACTGCGGCCGGGCGGCCTGCGTGATCTCGGGGTGTTCCTGGGCACGCCCACGTCGCTCGCCGGGCCGGTGCTCGACCTCGCTGCGCCGACGGCGGACGACGTCGTGGTCGACCTCGGCTGCGGCGACGGTCGGGTGCTGATCGAGGCGGCGCGGCGAGTGGGCTGCCGGGCGATCGGGGTGGAGCTCGACCCGGCCCTCGTGGAGGCCGCCCGGGCGAACGTGGCGGCGGCGGGCGTCGGGCACCTGGTGCAGATCCGTCACGGCGATGCCGGCGACCTGTCGGCGGTTCGGGAGGCCACCGTGGTGTTCGCGTTCCTGCCGCCGGCGACGACCGCGCGCCTGCTGGTGCCGGCGCTCGACGCGATGGCGCCCGGTGGTCGGTTCGTCACCCACGAGCAGCTCGCCGGCGACTGGCCGGTCGCGCCCGACGTCACGCGCCTCGTGGCCGCCGACGCGATCACCGTGGCCCACCTCTGGCGCCGTCGCTGACGCTGCTCCGGACGCGCCACCGGCGTGGGACGAGGGTGCGATGCGGGTGCGGGAGGTGGTGTGCTCGGGGATCTCCCGGAGTGCTGGCACCAGTGGTGGTGCGTACTGTCGTTGTTGCGTCCGTGAGACGACGGCGCGCACGCACACGGTTCCCGCGCACCGGTGTGGCGGACGTCGCACCGTCGTCGCGGCGGGTCGGCGGGTCGGCGGGTCGGCGGGTCGGGCACACTCTCGGCATGAACGGCGACGTGCGCACGCAGTGGGGGTTGGTGATCCCGGCCGACGCGTGCGCGTGGACCTTCGCCCGCTCCGGCGGCGCGGGCGGTCAGCACGTGAACACGTCGTCGTCGAAGGCGATGCTCGTCGTCGACCTCACGCGCCTCACCGGACCGGACGCGGCCCGGCAGCGGGTGCTCGGGGCGCTCGGCGCCGAACTGCGCGTCACCTCGCAGACGCACCGGAGCCAGCACCGCAACCGCGACGAGTGCGTGGCCCGCGCGGTCGAGCGGATCGACGACGCAGCTCGGCCGCCCGCCCCGCCGCGCCGGCGCACGCGCCCGACGAAGGGTGCGGTGGAGCGACGGTTGCAGTCGAAGCGGCGGGACGCCGAGGTGAAGCGCGGCCGTCGCGGCGACTGGTGACCGACGCCGCGATCGGCTGAGGTGATCGCGCGGTGGTCAGGCGGTGCGTGCGGCGAGCGACGCGAGCAGGTTCGCCGCGGTGCCGATGCCGTCGGCGGCACGCACCCGCCGGCCGATCGCGTCCATGCGGATCCGCAGGTCGGTGTCGGCGAGCAGGCGGTCGACCGCGCCGGTGAGCTCGGCGTCGTCGAAGCTGTAGGTGCGCAGCCGCACACCGAACCCGGTCTCGTCCACGCGCTGCGCGTTGTCGTACTGGTCCCAGAACAGCGGCAGGGCGATCATCGGCTTGCCGAAGTGGAAGCACTCGGTGGTCGTGTTGTTGCCGCCGTGGGTGATGACGAGATCCACGTGCGGCAGCACGTTGGTCTGCGGCACCTGGTGGTCGCCCCACATGTTGTCGGGCAGGTCGTAGGTGTCGTGCAGCGGTCCCTTGCTCACGATGTAGCGGTGCCGCGTGCGGCCGAGGACGTCGACGAGGCGCTTCATGAGCTCCACGTCCGCGGAGCCGAGCGAGCCGAGCGACAGGTAGATCAGCGCGCCATCACCGCCGAGCGACGCGGGCACCTCGAAGGGCTGGTCGGTGGTGCGCACCGACGACTCCAGCCGGTGCCACGTGGGGCCGAGTGGTCGACGGTCGACGTAGTCGGCCTCCTGCGGATACACGTAGAGGTTCAGGTGCTCGGACTCGTGGATGAACTCGAGGTCGGCCAGCGGCGCCGCGCCGCAACTCGTGACCCAGTCCTGGTAGTCCTGCCACATCTCGCGGTGGGTGCGCTCGTACTCGGCGCGGAACTCGGCCCAGGCGCTCGGGTCGTCCGCGGCGTAGCCGGAGTAGGCCGGGGCGACGCCGGGACCCTTCATCTCCAGCGGGTTGCACGACACGATCCGCACGAACGGCACACCCGCCGTCATCAGCGCCGGGAAGCAGTTGACGTTGTCCTCGATCACCACGTCGGGTCGCTGCCGTTCGATGATCTCGGTGAGCTGCGGCTGGCAGTACTTCGCACCGTCGATCAGCGCCTGCCACGTCGGCTGCACGAACTGCGAGAGCTGCTCGATCGTCGGCAGCCGGAACACCGGCGCCGTGTCGCGGATGAAGTCGGTCCAGAACTGGCCCGCGGACTGCTCGGTCGCGTCGCCGGTGTCCTCGGGCGGCGCGGCCAGGTCGACGAGGTCCTCCTCGAACCCGAGCGCCTCCAGCCGGCCCGACCACGAGCGCTCCGCGGCGAACACGACGCGGTGTCCCATCGCCCGCAGTGCGTTGCCGATGCCGATGCAGTTGTTGGTGGGCCCGTAGGCGCTCTCGGGCATGAACAGGAACGTGCTCACGGACGTCGGTCCTCCTGGGACTGGTCTGGTGGTCGCCGGGTGGTGGGCACGACATGATCGCCCACGCCGCGGCCGCACGCCATGCGGGAGGTCACATCGGCCATCATGTGGCCGTGCACGACCACGACTCCGCCGACCGCACACCGGCCGCGGGAGCCAGCGCCCGGGTGGCCCGACGGCGTGCACCGGCGCACGTGGGCGACGGCGTGGAGCGCCCGATCACGGTCGATCAGACGAACCGGAGCGTGGTGGTCGACGAGGCGGTGATCGTGAAGTGGTTCCGGCCGCC
>WLDE01000335.1 GCA_009704985.1 Actinomycetota bacterium
ACGGTGTGGGGACCGCCACGTCGGCCACGGCCGCGACGGTGACCACGACCACCGTGCCGGCCGCACCGCCCACCTCGCCGTCGTCGACCGCGCCGCCCGCGCCGCCCGCGCCGGCCACGTCGAGGCCCGTGGCCACGGTGCTCGTCCCCGTGCGGACGTACGACGACGGCGACGACGGCGACGACGGCGACGACAGCGACGAGGACGACGAGGACGACGAGGACCGGGACGACGACGAGGACCGCGACGACGGCGGAGACGGGAACGGCGACGAGGACCGGGACCGCGAGGACCGGGACGAGGCGGACGGCAGGCGCGACGACCGGGATCGCGCGTCCGACGAGCAGGGTGGCGACACGGACGGCGACCGCGACGATGGATGACCCGGCCCCGCGTCGTCCGAGCCGGCTGCGCAGCGTCCGCGCCCGGCTCGTCGTCGGTGCGGCCGTGCTGCTGACCATCGCCTTCGCCGTCGCCGTGGTCGCGCTGCGCGAGGTGCTGCACCTGCGCGTCGACGACCGGATCGAGCAGGAGCTCGCCCGCGAAGCCGAGGAGCTCCGACTCCTCGCCGTCGCGGAGGACCCGGCCTCGGGGTCACCCGCCTACGTCGGACCCGAGGCGCTGCTCACCGCCTTCCTCGAACGCAACGTGCCCAGCCCGTCCGAGGCGTTCTACGCGTTCGTCGACGGGCGTCCGCTGCTGTCGTCGTTCGACGCACCGACCTCCGTGCTCGACGACCCGGCGCTCGTCGCGGCGTGGACGTCGGCCGAGCAGCCGTACCGCGACGACCTCACCAGCGGAGGTCGCGACCTGCGGATCCTCGTGACGCCGCTGATCGCTGACGACACCACCCTGGTCGGCACGCTGGTGGTGGCCGTCGACCCCGAGGACGAGTTGTCCGAGGTCGACCGCAACCTCGGTGCCCTCGTCGTCGTGGCGCTGCTCGTCACGGCGCTCGGCACGGTGGCCGCGTGGACCATCGCCGGTCGCGTCCTGCGCCCGGTCCACGAGCTCACCGCCGCGGCGCGCGCCACCGGCGCGGGCGAGCTCGGCCGGCGCATCGACGTCGCCGGCCACGACGAGCTCGCCGAGCTGGGCCACACGTACAACGAGATGCTCGACCGGCTCGAGCGCACCTTCCGCGACCAGCGCGCCTTCCTCGACGACGTCGCCCACGAGCTGCGCACCCCCATCACCATCGTGCGCGGCCACCTCGAGCTGCTCCCCGACGATCCCGCTCAGCGCGCCGCCACCCTCACGCTGGTGTCCGACGAACTCGAGCGGATGACCCGCTACGTCGACGACCTCCTCACCGTGGCTCGCGCGGGGCGGCCCGACTTCCTGCGGGTCGAGCTGGTCGACGTGGCCGACGTGCTCGACGGTGCCCTCGAGCGCGCCCGTGCGATGGCGACCCGCTCGTGGGAGCGCAGCCCGGCGCCCCGTGCGGGAGAGTTGCTCACCGAAGCCGACCCCGACCGGTTGCTCCAGGCGATGCTCGCCCTGCTCACCAACGCCGTCCAGCACACCACCGACGGCGACCGGATCGTGGCCGGAGCCACTGCCGGCCCGGACTCGATGGCGCTGTGGGTGGCCGACCACGGTCCCGGCGTCGATCCCGACGACCGCGATCGGCTCTTCGAACGCTTCTCGCGAGGTCCCGTGAGCACCGACCGCCGACCCGACGGCACCGGCCTCGGACTCGCGATCGTGGCCGCCATCGCCGCCGCCCACGGCGGCCGCGCCGACGTCGTCGACACCCCGGGCGGAGGCGCCACCTTCCGCATCCACCTCCCCCGTCGCATCCTGGAGGAACCCGCATGACGCGCATCCTGATCGCCGAGGACGAACCCGGCATCGTGTCGTTCCTGGAGAAGGGACTGCAGGCGGCCGGCTACACCACGCTCGCGGTGACCGACGGCATCGACGCGCTCTCCCTCGCACGCGACGAGCACTTCGACCTGCTGCTGCTCGACCTCGGCCTGCCCAACATCTCCGGCCACGAGGTGCTGCGGCGGATGCGATCCCGGGGCGACCGCATGCCCGTGATCATCCTCACGGCTCGCACCGGCGTCGACGACACCGTGGCGGGCCTGGAGGGCGGCGCCGACGACTACGTCACCAAGCCGTTCCGCTTCGAGGAGCTGCTCGCACGGGTGCGGGTGCGCCTGCGCGACGTCGACACCGGCACCTCCACGGTGCTGCGCGCCGGGGCGCTCACGCTCGACGTGCACACGCGCCGGGCCACCAACGGCGATCAGTTCGTGGAGCTCACCGCGCGCGAGTTCGCGCTGCTCGAGACGCTCATGCGCCACGCCGGTCAGGTGATGAGCCGGGAGCAGCTGCTGAGCCACGTGTGGGGCTACGACTTCGACCCCGGATCGAACGTGGTCGACGTGTACGTCCGCTACCTGCGCCGCAAGCTGGGCGACGACGTCGTCGACACCGTGCGGGGCATGGGATACCGACTGCGCGTCTGACCCGCGGCGTTCTCATCGGGCTCGTCGGCCGCTCATCGGCTCATCGGCCGCTCATCCGGCTCTCATCCGGCTCTCATCCGGCTCTCATCGGACTCTCATCCGCCACGTCGATGCTGGCGACGTGCTCGAGCTCGACGATCCCCTGCTGCCCGCAGCCGTCCACCTCGTCGGCGACGACGCACACGACGTGGTCGGCAGCGTGCTGGCAGCGGCCGGCGGCCGGCTGGTCTCGCTCGACGCCGCGCAGGTCGCGTACCGACCGGGGCGCGAGATGGTGGTGCAGTACCGCGCGGCGGTCGCCTGGAGCGACGGTCGGGAGACGACCGAGCTGATCCTCGCCGGCGCGACCCCCGACGGCGCACCGGCCGGAACCGTCACGGTTCGCGCCGACGACGGCGGGACGGCGCTCGAGGTCGGGGTGTGGCGGTACCCGTTCGACCCCGAGCTCCCGGGGCTCGCCGGCGCGGTCGACGCCTCCCGCGTGGCGAGGCTGCTGGGAGCCACGACCGCCCCGGCCCTGGACGTCGTGTCGTACCGGCCGTGCCGTCGGGCGGTGATCCGCGCCGAGTGGCTCGACGACACCGGCGCGGCCGTGCCGGTGTACGTGAAGGTGGTGCCGCCGTCGCGGACCGCCTCGATCGTGCGACGCCACGAGGTGCTCCGCACCGCCGGCATCCCCGCGCCCGAGGTCGTCGCCCATGACGCGGACCTCGGGTTGGTCGCGCTGTCGGCACTCCCCGGCCGCGACCTGCGCGACCAGCTGGTCGCCGGCGGGCCGCTGCCCGACCCGGCCGAGCTCGTCTCACTCGTCGACCGGATCGCGGAGGTGACCGTCGACCTCGACGTCGCCGACGGCCGGCACACCGGCCGGTCCCGAGCCGACCTCCTCGCCGCGGCACCGAAGCATGCTGCTGCGCTCGCGCACCTGCTGCCCGGCCTGTCGGAGCGACTCGGCCACCTCGTCGCGCGCCTGTCGGACGTGCCACGGCGACCCGCCACCGACACCATCCACGGTGACCTCCACGAGGCGCAGGTTCGGGTGGACGCGGTCGGCTCGATCGTGGGGCTGCTCGACGTCGACGACCTCGGGCCCGGCGACCGGCTCGACGACCTGGCCCGCTGCACGGGTCACCTGATCGCCCTCGCCTGCCTCAACCGCCGCGCCGGGGTCGACGACGCCGTGGTCGCACGCTGCGACGCCTACGCCGCGCGCGCGTTCCAGGAGGTGCGCGATCGCCACGGTGTCGCCGGCACGGCCCGCGTGACCGCGGCACTGGTGGGTCTCGCCACCGTCCCGTTCCGCTTGCAGGGCGGCGCCTGGCGCGACGACACCGTCGCGCTGCTCGACCTCGCCGACACCTGTCTCGCCGACTCCTGTCTCGCCGACACCTGTCTCGCCGACACCTGTCTCGGCCACACCCACCTCGGCCCCGCGGATGAGAAGAACCTCATCGCTCGCTCATGACCGTCCCATGCCCGCACGCGACAACGGACCCGACGGTGACGACCGGTCACCCCCCAAGGAGGAGAACACGATGAAGCGAACCAGGAAGCTCGACTGGAAGGTCGCACTCGGCGGCGCCGCCGGCAGTGTGGTGATCGGCGGCATCGCCTTCGCCGACACGTCGGGGGATCGCCCCACGGTCGCCGACCCGGCACCGGTGGTGGCACCGCCGGCGACGTCCCCGACCGCGCTGGCCTCGGTCGGCTCGACCGTGATCACCGCGGCCTCGGCCAGCTCGGCCACCGGCAAGGCGGCCGCGGTCACCGCCACCACGGCCCCGTCGACCACGGCCCCGTCGACCACCGCCCCGTCGACCACCGCCCCGTCGACGGAGGCACCCACCGCCTCGGTGCCGCCCGCCGGCGACGCGCCCACCACCACGGCGCCGGAGGTCACGCCCACGGTGTCGCCG
>WLDE01000336.1 GCA_009704985.1 Actinomycetota bacterium
CACACGGCCCACGCCCGGTGCGAGCGCCGCTGCGACGGCGGCGGCGTCGGGCGATCGGTTCACCACCACCACCGACGACGCCCCCGAGCGCGCCAGGGCGTCGATCACCGCACGCGCCGCGGCACCCGCTCCGAGCACCACCACGTCGGCACCGGCGACGGCGACCCCGGCCTCGTCGAGCGACGCCACGAACCCGGCGCCGTCGGTGCTGTGGCCGCGCAGGAACCCGTCCGCCGTGCGCACCACGGTGTTCACGCTGTGCAGCGCCGCCGCGGCCGGGTCGAGCTCGTCGACGAGCACCGCCACGGCCTCCTTGTGCGGCATCGTGACCGACAGCCCACCCAGCCCGAGGGCACGCATCGCGTCGAGTGCCCGCACCGCCTCGCCGTGGGGCACGTCGAACGCGACGTACACCCAGTCCGCACCCGCGGCGCGGAACGCGGCGTTGTGCAGCGCAGGCGACAGGCTGTGGCGGACCGGGCACCCGATGACCGCCGCCACCGTGGTGGCGCCGGAGATCACAGCAGGCCCGCCTCGAGCGCGGCCTGGACGTTGGCCTCGTGCTGCTCGAGCGTCACCGAGAACGCGTGGCCGCCGTCCTCGTCGGCGAGCACGTAGTAGAGCCAGAGGCACTGGTCCTTGCGGACCTCGTCGGGCAGCACCGCGCACTCGGCCCCACCCTCGGCCGGGTTGGGCGCCGGGTTGAGCACCGCCTGGATCGAGGCGCGGCCCGGGTTCGCGATCGGCGTCGGCGGCAGCCCCACGTACCTGTACGTGTTGTACGGCGAGTCGATCTCCTTCAGTTCGCTGAAGGGACGGTCGGGGTCCTGCTGGTAGAAGAGCGTCGCGTCGATCTGCAGCGGCATGCCGATCCGCAACCGGTTGAGGATCACCCGCGCGATCATCGCCCGGTCCTCGGGCACCTTCGCCTCGCGCTCGACCATCGAGGCCACGATCAGCACCTGGTACGCGGTGAGCGCCTGTTCGTAGCCCTTGACGACGATGTCCTCCTGGCGGCCGACACGCTCCATCATCGACACCATCCGCTGGATCACCTGCTCCGCGGACTCGCCGTTCGACACCTGGTACGTGTCGGGGAACAGCAGCCCCTCGAGGCTGTTCACGCCCTCCGGCAACCACTCCGAGCGGATGGAGCCGTCGGTGGCCGCGGCGATGAAGTCGGTGATCAGCAGGCGCGGCACGCGGTCGGTCAGCCGGGCCGCCATCCGGTCGAGCGTGAAGCCCTCGGGGAACGTGACCGACGTGTACGTCTGCTCGGGCGGGGTGCTGAGCACCTGCATCAGGTTGCCCATGTGGTCCATCGGGCGCAGCCGGTAGTAGCCGGGCGTGAGCTCGAGGCCGCCCTGGCGCTCGACGTACCAGCGGAACACCCGGGCGTTGGTGATGAACCCCTCGTTCTGCAGGCGCACGCTGAGCGTCTCGACGGTCTCGCCCTCCTCCACGGTGAAGTTCACCGACGGTTCGGGGTCGCCCGAGGGGTTGATCTGCTGGAGGTACCACCACCCCACGGACCCGGCGACGAGGACGCCCACGAGCCCGATGGCGAGCAGCGTGAACGCGAGCCACTTGAACGGCCAGCGCTGCGCACGCGGACGTTCGACGACGATCGCATCCGTTGCGTCGGGGTCGTCCCAGGGATCGTTCGCCCACTCGACGGCGCGCCGCTCGCGGGGGTCGTCGAGGCGCAGGCCCATCTCAGTCACCCCACCGATGGGCGCCACGCGAGTCGAGCCAGCCCTGCAGCATCACGGCGGCAGCGACCTTGTCGACCACCCTGCGGCGCGCGTCGGCCTTCATGCGGAACTCCATCAGCGCCGCGTCGGCGGTGACGGTGGTGCGACGCTCGTCGAAGGTCTCCACGGGCACGCCGACCACGGTAGCCAACGCCTCCGCCTCGGCGACGGCAGCCGCCGCCGCGGGGCCCATCGTGCCGTTCATGTTCAGCGGCAGGCCGACGACCACCACCTCGGCCTCCTCCTCGACGACGAGGGCCGCGATGCGACGGTGGTCGGCGGCACGGCTGCCCGAGCGCTGGACGACGGTGAGCGGCGACGCGATGGTGCCGGAGCGGTCGCTGACCGCGATGCCGATCCGCTTCGAGCCGAGGTCGACCCCCAGCGCTCTCACCGGCTCGGGCACGTGGTCAGCCGACGGCCGCGGCCCGGGCGATGCGCAGCGCCTCGTCGATGCCGTCGATGTTCTTGCCACCGGCGGTCGCGATGTCGCCCTTGCCGCCGCCCCCACCGCCGACGGCCTTCGCCGCGTCCTTGATGAGGTTGCCGGCCACCTTCCCCGACTCGGCGGTGACCGCGCCGACCAGCGACACGCCACCGGAGTCGCTGACCCCGACGAGCACGACGGTGTGCACGCCGGACTGCTGGCGCACGGCGATCGCGAGCTCGCGCAGGTCGTTGGGGCTGAGGCCGTCGACACGCTCGACGACGACACCGTCGACCGCCGCCGCGGCGAGCTCGCCGGCGCGTCCGGTGGCGAGCTGGGCGCGGAGCGCCTTCAGCTCGTCCTGCAACGCCCTGATCTCCTCGAGTCGGCGCTGCACGCCGGTGACGACGTCGTCGGTGCTCGACCCGACGAGGCGGGCGACGTCGGTGATGACGTGCTCGTCGCGCTGCAGCAGGGCGAGGGTGTTGGCGCCCGTGACGGCCTCGATGCGGCGGAGGTTCGAACCGATCGAGCTCTCGCTCACGACCTTCACGATGCCGATGTCGCCCGTGGCCGTCACGTGCGTGCCGCCGCACAGCTCGATCGAGCTGCCGGCCTCCAGCACGCGCACGATGTCGCCGTACTTGTCGCCGAAGAACGCCATCGCACCCATGGCGAGCGCCTCGTCCTTGGTGGTCTCGAACGCTCGCGCCGGCGCGTTCGACAGCGTCTCGTGGTTGACGATCGCCTCGATCCGCTCGATCTCCTCGGGCGTGACCGGCGCATAGTGGCTGAAGTCGAACCGCAGCCGATCGGGGCCCACGAGCGAGCCGGCCTGCTTCACGTGCTCGCCCAACACGATCCGCAGCGCGTGGTGGAGCAGGTGGGTGCCGGTGTGGTTGCGGCGCGTGGCGTCGCGGCGGTCGACGTCGATCGCGGCGGTGGCCGACACACCCGCCACCATCTCCCCGCTGAGCACGCGGGCGACGTGGCGGCGCAGACCCGGCAGGGCGAACGTGGTGTCGATCACCTCGGCCACACCGGTGTCGGCCGAGATCGTGCCCGTGTCGCCCACCTGGCCGCCGCTCTCGGCGTAGAACGGGGTGCGGTCGAGGAAGATCTCCACCGTGCCGTCCTCGACGCCCGGCAGCACCGCGAGCACGCGAGCCTCGGCCGAGTCGTCGGTGTAGCCGACGAATTCGGTGGTGCCGAACTGCTCGACCACGTCGCGGTAGGCGTCGAGACGCTCGTCGTCGGTGTTCGCACCCTTGCGCGCGGCCTTGGCCCGTTCGCGCTGGGCCTGCATCTCGGCGTCGAAGGCCGCACCGTCGACGCTGACGCCGCGCTCGCCGGCGATCTCCTCGGTGAGCTCGAGCGGGAAGCCGTAGGTGTCGTGCAGGGTGAACGCGGTGGACCCGGGCAGCCGGGTGGGGTTCGACGCGAGCTCGTCCTCGAGGATCGCTAGCCCGGTCTTCAGCGTCTGGCGGAAGCGCTCCTCTTCGCGGGTGAGCACGCCGACGATGAAGTCGCGGTTCTTCGTGACGTCCGGGTAGGCGTTGCCCATCACCTCGATCGCGGTCTCGGCGAGGGTGGGCATCACGAGCTTCTCCGTGCCGAGCAGGTAGGCGTAGCGCACGGCGCGGCGGATGATGCGGCGCAGCACGTAGCCGCGGTTCTCGTTGCTCGGGAACACGCCGTCGCTGACGAGCATCGTGGAGCTGCGTGCGTGCTCGGCGAGCACGCGCATCGCGAAGCTGTTGCGGTCGTCGTAGTCGCCGGGCACGTAGGTCTTGCCGGTGAGGCTGCACGCCTGGTCGATCAGCGGCTGCATCAGGTCGGTCTCCCAGACCGCGTCGACGCCCTGCACCAGGCACAGGATCCGCTCGAGGCCGGCGCCGGTGTCGATCGACGGCTTCGGCAGCAGCGAGCGGCTGCCGTCGGGGGCCTGGTTGTACTGCATGAAGACCAGGTTCCAGAACTCCATGAACCGGTCGCCGTGCGGGTCGTGCAGCGGGCCGCCCTCCGGGCCGAACGACGGGCCGCGGTCGATGTGGATCTCCGAGCACGGACCGCACGGCCCGGTCTCGCCCATCTGCCAGAAGTTGTCCTTGTCGCCGAGGCGCTGGATGCGCTCCATCGGCACGCCGACCTGCTCGTGCCAGATCGCCTCGGCCTCGTCGTCGCTCTC
>WLDE01000337.1 GCA_009704985.1 Actinomycetota bacterium
CTGACGCGGATCATCGTCCACGACGTCGCCAGCGAGGCCGACATCAGCGCACACCCGGCGAGGGACACGATCGCGGCGCTGCGGACGGCGTGCTGGGCCGCGTCGACGTCGGGGGCGGAGAGTGCGACCGGGCGTCGCGCCGTCCACGTGGCGACCGCGAGCTGAATGGCGACGGCGATCAGCACCAGGCCGACCAGCAGCGCGGCAAGTGCAGGAGACGGCGTCCAACCATTCGTCGATGCTGCGTCCGTGCCGGATCGGCCGAGCTGCCAGAAGCGAAGCGTCGCCAGTGCCGCCAGCGCACACATCGCGGCGGTCCACCACGTCACCCATGGCCGCACGTGATCGCGGGCTCGCCGCCGGTGCATCGATGCCCTGGGCCGTTCGTCCGTCCGGTCGTGGCGGCGCACCGCTTCCCCCACCGTTGCGCCGAGTGCGTATCCGCACGCGAGCCAGATGATGCCGACGCCGGACGCGCGGCCTGTCGCTGCCTGGACGAGTTGATGGGCCAGCACGGCGGCGACGGCCCCGCCGAGTCGCCATGCTCGGCTCCAGCGGATCGCGTGCGCGAGCACCGGGCGGTTCGCATCCGTGAGGCGCAGCTCGTACGTGGAGGCGAACCGTGCGAGGTGCCGTTCGGAAGGCGGGAGCTCGGCGAACAGCACGATGGCGAGCAAGGTGAGCACGACCTGCACCGCGAGCACGACGAACTCCGCCGTCGTGAGGAAGGTCGAGCCGTGCACGCTCCATTTGTATCAATTCAATTGATGCAAAAGCAACGGCTCTCGTACCAGCGTCGGCCCACGGATCGGGCGTCAGTCGCCGCGGCAGATCGAGTTGATCGCCCAGCCGGCCACGCCGTCGATCTCGGTGAGGTCGACCTCGTGGTCGAGCGGCAGCCACGAGACGCCCGCGACCGCGCGGAGTCGCGAGCCGTCGAGCTCGAGCTCGTCGGGGGACCAGGCGGACGGCGGTGCGCAGCCGACGTCGGGCCCCTGGATCGTGACCCGGAAGGCCACCTGTTCGCCGCGGGAGATGACGACCGGGACGGAACGGCCGTCGAGGGTGGTCGCCGCAGTGACGTCACCCCAGCGTCGGTCGAACTCGAAGTCCCGGATCTCGACGGGGGAGAGGCCGTCGTTGCGGAGTGCGAACTCGAAGTTGATGATGAGGGTGTCGGTGCTCCAGTTGCCGGAGTTCGTGTTCTCGACCGTGGCGACCGTCGGTCGGAGGGCGCCTGCGAGCCAACCGAAGACGAACGCGGCGGCGAGGACGAGCGCGATCGTCCATCGGAGGTGCACCGTTCGCCGGGGTGGAGCTGGAGGGACGACGACGTCGACGGCGGCGCTGTCGGCGGGGGAGAGCTCGTTGACGTCGGTCGTCACGCGTGTCATGGTGTCCTAGGACAGCAGGACAGTCAAGAGGGAACGAGGGAGAACGACATGGCGGCCGCGGCGTGGGCGATCGCGATCGGGGGTGTGCTGGCGCTGATCGTCGGCGCGTTCGGTCACCGCGATCGCCTGGCCTCGCTGCCGGTGGACGTCGAGGGGTTCGCCGCTCGCCACGGGCTCGTGCTCACGCCGAGGGTGGAGGTCGCCGTGCGACGCCTCCTCGCCCGGCACCGGTCGTGGCGCTTCCACGGTGGGGCGGGTGGAGCTCTCGTCGCGTACGTGATCTCCGTGATCCGGCCGGGTGGGTTCACGATCGGTGTGGGCGTCGGAGGGCCGTGGTTCCCCGACGTGCTCGTCTGTGTGCTCGCGGGTGTGCTCGTCGGCGTGGTCGCTGCAGAATCGCACCACCTGCGTCCGGGGCGGGATACCGGATCGGGGCGCACGATGGCGTCGCTCGAGGTTCGCGACAGTGCGACCTACGTCGAACCGGCCAGCCGGAACGGACGGCTGCTCGCCTGTGGAGTCGGGGTGGTGATGCTGCTCGGCTGGTTCGCGGACCGCTCGGTCTCGACGGTGGTGCCCTGGTCGGTCGCCCTGCTGTTCGCGGCGACGGCGCTCGTGGAGTGGCAGCAGCGACGGATCGTCGTGCGCGCACGGCCGGTGCTGCCGGCCGACCTCGCGACGGCCGACGGCGTGTTCCGCCAGCAGGCGATCGAGGCACTCCACCACGCCGGCAACGGGCTCGTCTGCCTGCTGCTCGCCCACGCGATCACGGCGATCGGTGAGGGCAGCGATCTCCTCGGCCTGATCGCGTTGGCGCTGCTGGTGGGCGCGGTCATCGAGTGGCGCCGCAGTCGCATGTGGGCGGCCCCCCGGGGGTCGGTGCGATTCGGGACCGCCCTGTCGTGATCCTGCAGATCGACGCGTCCGCGCCACTGCCCGTCTACGAGCAGATCCGCGCGCAGATCTCGCGGCTCGTCGCCACCGGTCAGTTGCGGGAAGGGCAGCGGCTGCCCTCGATCCGCCAGCTGGCGCTCGACCTCGGTGTCGCCAAGGCGACGGTGTCGAAGGCCTATGAGCAGTTGGAGCGTGACGCCGTCGTGCGCGCGGACCGGCGTCTGGGCACGGTGGTGGCCGAGGTGGAGCTCGACCCGGAGGTGGCAGCAGCGGAGCTGGCTGCGGCGGCACAGCAGTTCGCCATCGCCGCCCATCAGATCGGAGCGACCGAATCCGAGGCGCTCGCGGCGGTGCGTGACGCGGTGCTGGAGTTGAAGCGTCTTCGTTGACGTGGTCGCGCCGCCGCCGGCGGTTCCGAGTCACACCTGGCTGGTCGGGCTCTCTCGTTGTATCTGCAATGAGGTGCGGTGGTCGGCCCGTTCGAGGACCCCCCAGATGGGGGGTCGAACATGTGTTCGATCGACCTGTACCTTGGTGGTGTCCCCGCCGGAGTGCGGGTGTGGGACGGATCGGACCTTCGGGTCCCCGTGCGGTCGGTCGTCCGGTGGTGGTGCTCTCGGTGGGGGAGGTGTCCATGGATCTCGTCGCAGTGGCGGCCGCGCTCGACGCGCTGGTGGTGCCCGATGCCGATCGGGCGCGCTCGGTCCACGCGTTGCAGCTCGTCGCTCGCCTGCGCTGTCTCGTCGACGCCGTCGAGATGCGCTGGAACCGTCGGCTCGAGGAGCTGGCCCGGCTCGACACCTCGCTCAACCCCGAACACGTCAACGCCGAGGCGACCGGTCGCTCGCTGCGAAAGGCCACCGATGCGGTGCGGCGCGCGAGCCGGGCCGTCACGGCCCCGGTGGTCGCGGACGCCGTCGAGGACGGTTGCCTCTCGGGTGAGCACCTGGACGCCTTCGTGCGGGCGCTCCACTCGCTCACGAAGGAGCAGCGTCCCCGTCTGCTCGAGCTCCAGCACGAGCTGGTGCGGGTGGCGCAGCGGTCGACCGTGGAGGACTTCACGGTCCGGCTGCGCGCCGTCGTGCGCGACATCGAGGGCGACGACGGCCGGAGCCGGCTCGAACGGCAACGTCGCGAGCGCGGCGTGCGCACGTGGACGGGCAAGGACGGCATGTGGAACCTGCACGGCCGGTTCGACCCCGAGTCGGCACTGGGGCTCATCGAGGCGCTGCGACGCGAGACCGAGCGGCTGTTCCACGGCGAGCACCCCGCCGACGCGCCCGCCGATCCGCTGCTGCGCCAGCAGTGGTTCCAGGCGCAGGCGCTGGCCAACCTGATGCAGGGTCGTGGCACCCGATCGTCCGAACCCGAGTTCGTCATCGTGATGGATCACGACACGTTCGCGACCGGCGAGCGCCGTCCTGATTCGCGGGTCGACTGCGGGTGCGAGCTCGACCTCCCGATCGACGCCCTGCTGCGCTTGGCGCAGCGAGCCCGGTTCACGCCCGTGATCCTCGATCGCGACGGACGTGTGGTTGCGCAGGGGTCGCGGGTCTCGAGCCCCGACGAGTTGGTGGCATCGCTGCGCGATCCCGTCGGCCTCGATCGCGGTCGGTCGCGCCGCCACGCCGATCGTGCGCAGCGCCGGGCGCTGCGGGCGATGTACCGGCACTGCGCGATCCCGGGGTGTCGTGTGCCGTTCCAGAAGTGCGAGATCCACCACCTCGTCCGTTGGGAGGACGGCGGGCCCACCGACCTGCACAACCTGCTGCCGGTGTGCGCCCACCACCACGACCGCATCCACGCCGACGGGTGGCTGCTCGAGCTCGCCGCCGATCGGTCGCTCACGATCCGCCGACAGGGGGTGATCGCCATGGCCACCGGACCGCCGCGCGAGCAGTGGGCCGCCTGAGGCCCGGTCACCAGGGTGGGCAGTCCCCGACCACGACGGCGGGACCACCGGTCGCCACCGGTCGTGCACACATCCCGGACGTCGGCACCCCCGTGCCGAGTACGACGCACGACGCGAACCCACCCGCTCCTTGACAACCGAAGA
>WLDE01000338.1 GCA_009704985.1 Actinomycetota bacterium
GACCGGGCGCTGAGCAGGGCGCTGCGACCGGCGGCGGCCAGGTCGGCGAGCTGCGGCACGGCCGCCAGGCTGAACCGATCCGTGTCGGCGGCGTAGATGCTGCCGACCAGCGGGTCGACGAGTCGTTCGTGCACCTCGTCGCCGAACCGGGTGCGGACGTACGCGCCGATGGCGTCGTCGTCGAGCGGGGTGGTGGGCCGCAATGGTTCGGTGGCGGCGCGCAGCTTGCCTCGCCACGAGAGCAACCGGGTGCGCGACAGCTTCATCACGTCGGTGGGCAGCCCGAGGAGCAGTCCCTCGGGGATCGGCTGGAGCCCGTCCCACCACACGGCAGCACCACCCGGTTCGGGTGAGACCAGCCGGTCGCCGAGCCCGAGCCGCCGGGCGAACGAGGTCGCCCACGGCAAGCGGGCCAGGAACGCGTCGGGCCCCTCGTCGACCGCGTCGACGCCGGCGAAGGCCGACGTGCGGATCTTGCCGCCCGGCTGCGCCTGGGCCTCGAGGACCGTCACGTCGACGTCCGGACCGGTCTCGCCACGCCCACCGTCGGTCGCGGCGCCCTCGGGGGCGAGCAGGGCGTGTGCGGCGGCCAGGCCGGTGACGCCGCCACCGACGACGACGACCCGCGGCCGCACGGTCGATCCCATCAGGCGAGCGCCACCACGCGGCGTGCGAGCGCCGCCATCACCGTCGGGTCGTCGTTCACGCAGGCCGTGCGGTCGAAACGCAGGCCGCGCTCGGCGGCGCGGGCGGCCGCTTCGATGTCCAGGTCGTAGAGCACCTCGAGGTGGTCGGCGACGAAGCCGCACGCGCTCACGATCAGCCCGCGCTCGCCGTCGCCGTGGTGCTCGCTGTCGGCGAGCTCGTCGATCACCTGCAGGATGTCGGGGCCGAGCCACGGCTCGGGCGTGCGGCCGGCCGACTGCCAGGCGATCGCCCACTGGCTCCACTCGGCCAGCCCCACCCGCTCGGCCACCGCCTGCGCGGTCGCCCGCAGCTCCTGCGGGTACGGGTCGCCGCCGTCGATGATGCGCTGGGGCAGCGAGTGCGCGGTGAACAGCACCTTGGTGTCGGCCGGCATCCGGTCGAGCCGGGCTCGCAGGTCCTCGGCCAGGAACTCGACGAAGGCGGGTTCGGTGGCCCAGCTGTCGACGCCCACGACCTCGACCCCGGCCGGCTCGGCGACGGCGCGGACGCGCCCGAGGTACTGGCCGATCGAGTAGCTGGAGTAATGCGGGGCCAGCACCAGGCCGACGATCCGCCGGAACCCTCGCTGCACCAGGTCGCGAACCGCGTCCTCGATCATCGGCGCCGCGTGCTTGAGGCCGAGCACGACCTCGTAGCGGCCCGGCTCGATCGCGTCGAGCGCGGCCTGGAGGCCGTCGCGCTGGGCCTCCGTGCGCGCTGCGAGCGGCGACAGGATGTCGCTGCCCGGCGGTGCGATCGCCTCGTACCGGGCCACCAGTTCCGCGAGCGCCTCGTCGGTGGGCGGACGGCCGCGGCGGATGTCGGTGTAGTAGGGGAGGATCTCCTCCCGCGAACGCGGCGTGCCGTAGGCCATCAGTACGACGGCGGTGGGGTGGGAGCTGGTCATGCGGGTCCGTTCGGGGGGAGCGCGGTGGTGGCCGGCGCGGTGGTCGGCGCGGTGGTCGGCGCGGTGCGACGGGTGGCGGCGTGCACCCGGTCGACGACGGCGTGGAGCACCTCGGGATCGGTGTCGGGCTGGACGCCGTGGCCGAGGTTGAACACGTGACCCGGGTGACCGCCGTTGTCGGTCAGCACGGCGTCGGTGCCGGCGAGCGCGACCTCGGTGCCGGCGAGCACGAGCGCGGGATCGAGGTTGCCCTGCACGACCAGGTCGGCGCCGAGACGGCGACGGGCGTCGGCGATCGGCGTCCGCCAGTCGAGGCCGATGACGGGGGTGGCCCGGCCCTCGCCCCGCGCCGCCTCGTGCATCGCCTCCAGGAGGTGGTCGCAGCCGATGCCGAAGTGGATGCCGGGCACGCCGGGGTGGCGCTCGCCGAGCTGGGTGAACACCGACGTGCTGTGGGGGAGCACGAAGCGGCGGTAGTCGGCCGCCGAGAGCGAACCGGCCCACGAGTCGAACAGCTGGAAGGCGCGGGCGCCGCTGCGCAGCTGGGCGTCGATGAACGCGACGGCGTGCTGCGCGAGCCGCTCCATCATCGAGTGCCACAGCGCGACGTCGGTGTGCATGAGCCGCTTGGTGTGCTGGTAGGTGCGGCTCGGTCGGCCCTCGACGAGGTAGCTGCCGACGGTGAACGGGGCACCGGCGAACGCGAGCAGCGGCACGTCGGTGGGCAGCTCGGCGGCGAGGATCCGCACCGTCTCCTGCACGTACGGCGTGTGCTCGTCGGGGTGGAGCGGCGGGAGCCGATCGAGATCGGTCGCGCTGCGCAGCGGAGCGTCGGCCACCGGACCGGTGCCGGGCGCGACGTCGATCCCGAACCCCACGGCGTGGGCCGGCACGACGATGTCGCTGTAGAGCACGGCGGCGTCGACGCCGTAGCGGCGCACCGGCTGCAGGGTGATCTCCGCCGCGACGTCGGGCCGACGGATCGCCTGGAGGATGCTGCCCTCGCCGCGGACCGCCCGGTACTCCGGCAGGCTGCGGCCCGCCTGACGCATGAACCAGACCGGGGTGTGGCGGCCCGGCCGGCCGTGGGCGGCGGCGACGAAGGGTGGTTCGTCCGCGCCGTGGGTGGTGGCGGGCGTTGGCGTCGACATGGCGTCCCGAACGCTACCGGTCGCCGGCTCGGCGGGGGGTGCCCGGTGGACCCGACCCGTCTCGGGTGTCTCCGAGGGATCCGGCCGAGCACCGAGCATTCACGCTCAAGCTCGCCACGTACGCTCCCGATGACCACCGGACATGAGTGCTCCGGACACCACCGCGCCGGCTCACGGCACCGAACCCCGGCGGGCGCCGGAGTCCGACGCGACCCGGCGCTGGCAGGGTCGTCCGGGGCTGGCGCGCCTCGTCCGGGTGGTCGTGGTGCTCGTCCCGTTCACGGCGAGCGTGGCCGCCTCGTATGCGCTGTCGCAGGTGCTGCCTCCCGCCGACGCGACGGCGTGGCTCGTGGCGCGTGTCGTCGCGATCGGCGCGGTGGCGATGGTGGTCCTCCGCCTCGCCGACCGGTTGATGCGTCGCCTCCTGCCGCTCGCGACCCTGCTCGACCTCACCCTGGTGTTCCCGGACCAGGCGCCGTCGCGGTACCGGGTGGCGCTCCGCAACGGCGCGGCGAACGTGGAGCTGCAGGAGCGGATCGAGCGGTACACCCGCAGCGGTGAGACGAGCGTCGCGTCCGCGGCGGAACACCTGCTCGATCTGGTGGCGGCGCTCAGCCGCCACGACCGGATCACGCGTGGGCACTCCGAGCGGGTGCGCGCGTACGCCCAGATGATCGGTGAGGAGATGGGGTTGCGCTCGGCCGAGCTCGACCGCCTGCGGTGGGCGGCGTTGATCCACGACGTCGGGAAGCTGCGGGTGCCGACGGAGATCCTCAACAAGCCGGGGAAGCTGACCGAGGAGGAGTTCTCGGTGATCAAGTGGCACCCGGCGTGGGGTGCGGAGCTGGCCGAGCCGCTGGCCGGTTGGTTGGGTGACAGCGTGCTGGCGGTGGTGCAGCACCACGAGAAGTGGGACGGCAGCGGCTATCCGAAGGGGCTGCGCGGCACCGAGATCTCGCTCGCCGGGCGAATCGTGGCCGTCGCCGACGTGTTCGACGTGATCACATCCGTCCGCTCGTACACCGCTGCGCGCAGCGCGGCCGACGCGCGCATGGAGCTCGCCAGGTGCGCGGGCACCCACTTCGACCCGGCGGTCGTGCGGGCGTTCATGAGCCTGTCGATCGGCCGGCTGCGCCGTGTGATGGGACCGCTGTCGTGGCTCGCGCAGGTGTCGCTCTTCCCGCAGTCCGTCTTCGCGACGGCGGCCACCCCGGTCGCCGCATCGGGCACGGCCGGCTGGTCCGTGGCCGTTGCGGGCGCGATCACGGCGACGGCGGTCAGCACGGCCGTGCTCCCCCCGATCGCACCCGTCCCGGTGACCGAGGCGCGTCGGCCGACCGTGGAGGCGGTGTCGTTCTCCGCGACCGATCCGGGCGCGCCGGTGGTCGACGGTCCGGTGCCGCTCGACGCGGCGTCCGGTGCGGCGTCTGGTGCAGCGCCCGGCGACCCCGAGGCGACCCCGGCGTCGACGACCACTGCGCCGGGAGCGCCGGGAGCGCCGGGAGCGCTGGGAGCGTCGGCCGAAGCGGCCGCCTCGGTCACCACGACGGGTGCCTCACCCACGTCGTCCGTGACCACCGCCTCGGTGCTGC
>WLDE01000033.1 GCA_009704985.1 Actinomycetota bacterium
AGGAACAGCAGCAGGAACAGCGGCACCTTCACCAGTTCGACCGGGTCGAACAGCGCCTCCAGGTCGAAGCGCACGCCGCTGATCACGAAGAACAGCGGGATGAAGAACCCGAAGCCGAGCGCCTCGATCCGGTGCTGCACCTCCTGACGGTGGTCGAACGGGTTCGTGTGGCCCGCAGCGGCCGCATGGGTGTCCGCGTCGTCCGGCGTGTCGGGCGCGTCAGGCGTGTCGGGCGTGTCGGGCGTGGAGTGCTCGACCAGGAACAGCCGCGCCACCATGCCGGCCGCGAACGCGCCGAGCAGCACGTCGAGGCCGAACTCGGCCGCGGTCCACACGAGCAGGATGCACAGCAGCACGCAGATGCGCACGCCGAGCTGTCCGCTCGAGTGCAGCGTGCGGGCGACGAGGCGCACCGTGCGCGGTTGCGCCGGTCGCGTCGCGAGCCACCCGACCAGCAGGGTGATCGCGACGAAGACCACGAGCACCGCCGTGGTGCGTCCGGGCGAGTCGGTGGTGAGGGCGACCGAGATCGCGACGATCGGACCGAGCTCGCCCATCGCACCGCCGGCGAGGAAGTTGGCTCCGAGCCGGCTGCGCAGCACCCCGGCGTCGCCGAGGATCGGCAGCAGCGTGCCGATGGCGGTGGTGGTGAGCGCGATCGCGACGAAGCGGACGGTCTGGGTGACGTCGATCGCGTGGAGCGCGACGGCGACACCGATGCCGAGCGCGAGCGACACGAGCCAGCCCTGCACGGCGAGCCGGACCGGCCGGCCCTTCACCTCGTCGGGATCGATCTCGAAGCCGGCGAGGAAGATCAGGAACACCAGGCCCATCTCGGCGAGCACCTCGAGCACCTCGTCGAGGTGCGCCCAGCCGAGCACGTGCGGGCCGATGAGCATGCCGAGACCGATCTCGACGACGACACCGGGGATGCGGATCCAGCGGCGGATCACGTCGGCGACGAACGGGCTGAGGACGGCGATCGTCGCGATCAGCACGAGCGTGCGCAGCGCCTCCGAGTCCACGTCAGCCGCCGGCGGGCGTGCGCTCGCGACGCCACGCGTCGCGGATGCTGTCGAGTCCTTCGCGTTCGCGCCGCGTGGCCCGGAACCGGTCGAACAGCGCGATCAGCATCGACAGGATCAGCATGAAGAACAGCGTGTTCGTGGCCGGGCGCTCGTCGCCACGATCGGACACGAGCGTGTCGAGGAAGACGATGCCGAGGTTGATGAGCAGCATCGCCACGAACAGCCGGACGATGCCGACCCACGTCCGGCCGCGCCGCCGCAGCCACTGGCTCACCGCTGCGTTGGCGACCACGAGGACGGTGACGCCGAGGGCGAGGCCGAGGTTGGTCGCCCGGACGTCCGGCAGGATCTGGGCGAAGATCACGCTGATCAGCGCGAGCAGCACGACCTTCTCGGCGAGGATCACCGACCAGAACCGCTCACGACCGGTGATCGTCTCGTCGATCGCCGGCAGGTGCGCGTCGACGTCGACGGTGAACGGCCAGTCGGGTGGCGGGATCGACGACCGCTTGAGGTACAGCACGGTGCCGGCGACGCCGAACACCACGGCGAGCACGCCCCACATGTACGGGTGGTCGGCCATGAACTCGGTGAAGTCGAGCTTCGCCAGGTGGATCCACCACTCCTGTGGCAGCTTCACGAAGACCCAGATGAAGACCGCCAGGCCGACCACGTGCCGAGCCTGCAGCCGTGTCGGCTCCCAGCGCGTACGCACCGCCTCGTAGGCGATGAAGAAGTACTCGAATGCGTTGGCGAAGACGAAGATGATCCACCGCTGCTCGACGAGCTCGAACAGGGTGACTCCGACGAGGCGGTACAGGAACAGGAACCGCGCCACCTGGAACGCGACCGGGTCGCGCCAGTTCCGCATCGCCGAGATGTAGGCGACCGTGAGGTAGTAGACGTCGAGCGCCTTGTCGTAGGTCTGGTAGCCGGCGAGCGGGTCGTCGGTGAACGCCTGGAAGATCGTCTGGTCGGCGGCGTCGAGCACGAGGCAGGCCAGCACCGCCGGCAGCGGGAAGCGTGGGATCAGCAGCGGGAGCGCGAAGCGCAGCAGCACCACCGTGATGAAGATCGTGGTCGCCACGGCGACGCACTGTAGCCACCCCGTCCGGAGCGGCTGACCGACGACGACGGATCGGACGACGGATCGGACGACGGATCGGACGACGGGTCAGATGTCAGGTGGCGCGGGCGCTCATCGCGAGGCCTCCGTGCGGGCCGGCCGCCCAGAGTTCGGTGGCGTCGCCCTCCACGCGACCGTGCAGGGTGAACGGCTGGTCGACGAACAGGGGGTGGCGGGCGCGGTAGTCGAACCGGTGCAGCGGCCGGTCGTGGCGCACCGCGAGGTCGAGCAGCAGCGTGGCGATGAGCGGTCCGTGCACCACCAGGTCGGGGTAGCCCTCCACGGTTCGGGTGTGGTCCGCGTCGAGGTGGATGCGGTGACCGTTGAAGGTGAGCGCCGAGTAGCGGAACAGCGCGACCGTGTCGAACTGCCACGAGGCGCGGAGATCGGCCGCGTCGGGCGCGGGCTCCGGGTCCGACCGGAACGGCTCGGTCGGCATCTCGCGGTACACCACGTCCTGGCGCTCGCTCACGCACGGTCGTCCGCCCTGGCGGATCTCGTGCTCCACGGTGACGAACACCAGCGAACCCGTGCGCCCGTGCTTGGTCTCGATCGACCGGATCGTGCTCACCCGCTCGGCCGTCTCCCCGAGCACGAGCGGTGCGTGCAGCTCGAGTGTGCCACCGGCCCACATCCGCCGCGGGAGCCCGACCGGGGGCATCACGATGCCGAGGCGCACGTGACCGTCGGGCCCGAGGTCGCTCGCCGCGGCGACGTCGTGGAAGTAGAGCCAGTGCCAGGCCGGCGGCAGCGTGGCGCCGTCCTCCAGTGTCGGCCCGCGATCGAGCGTCGCCTGCATCTTCCGGGCGGTCGCCGCGTCGAGCACCTCGCTCGCCGTGCGCGTCCGCCCGATCCAGTCGCCCCAGTCCTCGTCCATCGACGTCCCTCCCGTGCCCGCTCGGCCCGCTCCTGATTCGTCTCCCGACGATGCCATGTCGCGGGTGGTGCCCGGCGGGCGGATTTGAGTGGATGCCCATCACTGGAGATAGATTGCTTGTTTCATGGATCAAACGTGCTGGCGCTGGATCCGGCACGAGAGAGGACGACCATGGACGTGAACGACGTCGTCAACAACCTGACCGACCCGGCGGTGCTCTTCTTCTTCGTGGGGGTGTTCATCGGGTTGGTGCGGTCGAACCTGGAGATCCCCGCACCGGTCACGAAGTTCCTGTCGCTCTACCTGCTGATGGCGCTCGGCTTCAAGGGCGGCCAGGCGCTCGGCGACGCCGGGCTCTCCGGCGACGCGGTGCAGGTGATCGGCGCCGCGCTGTTCCTGGCGGTGCTCACCCCGGCGCTCGCATTCGCCGTGCTGCGCAACCGGATCAACGCCTTCGACGCCGCGGCGATCGCGGCCACCTACGGCTCGGTCAGCGCGGTCACGTTCGTCACCGCCTCGCAGTTCGTGACGGCCCGCGGCGACGAGGCCGGCGGCTACCTCACCGTGGCGCTCGTGGTGATGGAGTCGCCGGCGATCGTGATGGCCGTGCTGCTCGCCACCTGGGTGCGGTCGCGCGGCGGGGTGGCGGGCGCATCGGCAGCCATCGGTGCCACGGCGCTCAGCACCGTCGCCGTGAACGACGCACGACTGGTGGTGCCCGAGGCGGACCGCCCGTCGGGTCAGCCCGCCGCGGACGAACGTCGGGCCGAGGGGCACGGCGAGGGGCACGGCAGCGAGCCGCTGTCGGTGAAGGAGGTGCTGCGCGAGGCGTTCACCGACGGCGCGCACCTGCTGCTGATCGGCTCGATGGTGGTGGGCGCGGTCACAGGGGACGACGGTGGTGCGGCGATGGACCCCTTCGTGAACGGGCTCTTCAAGGGCCTGCTCGCGTTCTTCCTGCTGGAGATGGGGTTGCTCGTCGCCCGGCAGCTCCGCGAGGTCCGCGACGTCGGGCCGTTCCTCGTCGGGTTCGGCATCGTGACGCCGATCGTCAACGCGTCGATCGCGCTCGGCATCGCGTGGCTGTTCGACATGAGCGTGGGCGACGCCACGCTGCTGGCGGTGCTCGCCGCGAGCGGCAGCTACATCGTGGTGCCCGCGGTGATCCGCTACGCCATCCCCGAGGCCCGACCGAGCAGGTACTTCACGCTCGCGCTCGGGGTGACCTTCCCGCTGAACATCTCGATCGGCATCCCGCTGTACCACGCTGCGGCGGGTGCGATCGTCGGCTGAGCGAGCGAGGAGCCTGCGACGAGCGAGCGAGGCCCACCTCGACCGGCTGAGCGAGCGAAGCGAGCGAGGCCCACCAGGCCTCACGGCGGAGCAGCGATCCCCTAGCGTTGCGGCGTGCTCCGCACCCCCACGCCCGCCGACGCCTGTCCCGACGACGTCCTCGGCCTGTGCGACCAGGTGCTCGAGAGCACCGGAAGCGAGGGACTCGCGCAGGCGGTCGACTGGTTCGTCGGCCGGCCGATCCTGGTGCTGGTCGTGTTCCTGGTGACGTGGGTGGTGCGCACGATCGCCCGCCGCGTCGTCACCCGGGGCGTGCAGCGGATGATCCTCACGCCGGCGGCCGTGGCCCGTCAGCTGGAGCGCCGGATGACACGCACCGACGAGACGGGTGAGGTGGTGGCCGACCTGCCGGCCGAGATCGACGAGGCACGGCGCCGGGCGCGAGCCGAGTCGATCGGCGCGGCGCTCGCCACGGCCGTCAGCGCCGTGGTGTGGACGGCCGGGTTCCTGGTGGCGATGTCGATCATCGGGCTCGACCTGGCGCCCTTCATCGCCGGCGCCGGCATCGTCGGCGTGGCCCTCGGCTTCGGGGCCCAGAGCCTCGTGCGCGACTGCATCAACGGCGTGTTCATCCTGATCGAGGACCAGTTCGGCATCGGCGACGCCGTCGACCTGGGGCCGGCGACCGGCGAGGTCGAGCGGGTCACGCTGCGCACCACGGTGCTGCGCGGCGTGGACGGCACGGTGTGGCACGTGCCCAACGGCGAGATCCGTCGCGTGGGCAACCGCTCGCAGCTGTGGTCGATGGCGGTGCTCGACGTGCCGGTGTCGTACAGCACCGACCTCGACCATGCCCGCGAACTGCTGAACGAGGCCGCCCGGTCGGTGTGCGGGTCCGAGCCGTGGTCGGGCGACGTGCTCGACGCGCCGAGGGTGCTGGGCGTGGAGTCGCTCACCGCCGAGGGCGTGGTGCTGCGGCTGATGGTGAAGACGGTGCCCGGTCGTCAGTGGGCGGTGCAGCGGGCGCTGCGCGAGGCGATCAAGACGACGTTCGACCGGCACGGGGTGGCGCTGCCGTACGCGCCCGCCGCGGCGCCGATGCCCCCGGCTCCCGAGCAGCCGATCTGAGCCGACGGCCGTCCCGGGGCCAGGGGCCAGACTCCAGGGGCCAGACTCCAGGGGCCGGGCGTCAGGGGGCAGGGTCAGGGGTCGGGGAAGCGTGCGCCGGCCGCCGTGCTGCGCATCGTGGCGAGCTCGTCGTCGGTGGCGCCGAGCCGCCGCGCCAGCGCGAGCTCGGAGGTGAGCGAACAGGGCGTGAGCGTGCGGTTGTCGGTGTTGATCGTGACCGCGAAGCCGGCGCGCGCCAACGCGAGGAACGGGTGCCGCTCGACCGGTGTGCCGAGTGCGGCGTTGGAGGTGAGGCACACCTCCAGTGGCAGCCGCCGATCGAGCACGGCTGCGGCGGTCGGGCCGAGGTCGACGATCTCGCCGTCACGCACCCGACAGTCCTCGACGATGCGGAACCCGTGGCCGATGCGCACCGGCACGTCGTCGACGATCGCGTCGGCGACGCTCTCGGCGCCGACCATCTCGCCGGCGTGCAGGGTGACGCCGAGGCCCATCGAGCGCGCCCGCGCGAACGCGGACCGGTGCGGACCCACCGGCTCGCCGACCTCCACCCCCGCCAGGTCGACGCCCACCACCCCGCGCCCGTGCCAACGCCCGGCCAGGTCGACCACCTCGTCGGTGCGACGTTCACCACGCATCGAGCAGAGCAGCACGCGCGCCTCCGGCGGCGCCCCGGCCAGACCGGCGAGCACGGCCTCCACCACCGCGTCGAGCGACAGCCCGCCGGCGGTGTGGTGGGTGGGGGCGAAGCGGAACTCCACCGACCGCACGCCGTCGGCGGCGACGTCCTCGGCCGCCTCGCGGGCCACCCGCGACAGCGCCTCGGTGGTCTGCATCACGCGGATCGGCAGGTCGAAGCGGGCGAACACCTCGGCCAGCGACTCGCCCGGTCGCACGACGAACCAGTCGGCGAGCGCCCCGGCGGTGGTGATCCCCGCCGGCAGGGGCACCCCGGCGTGGGCGGCGAGCTCGATCACGGTGGCGGGCCGCAGCCCACCGTCGAGGTGGTCGTGGAGCAGCGTGAGCGGCGCGGCGCCGGGATCGGTCGATCGGTCCATCACTGCCTCCTCGCTGGCCACGTCGACCCGCCGGGTCGTGGCGCGGCACGGTACCGCACGAAGCGACGGCGGCGCCGACGGCCCCTACGCTTCCTGCCATGTCGTACCACCGGCACGACCCCGACGACATGAGCGAGTTCGAGCGCCAGTTCGCCGACGTCCACGACCCCTTCCTCGACGAGGACCGGTTCGAGCGGGCGCGCCGGTTCGACGACGCGCTCGACGACGCGCTCGACGACGCGCTCGACGACCCGCTCGACGACGCGCTCGAGGACGAGTTCGACGCGTACGACGCGTACGACGATCCCGACGACGGGTACCAGCCGATCCGCCGGGGTCGGGCGGTGCGGTGGACGGCGATCCTGATCGTCGCCTCGTTCGCCGCCGGCGCGCTGTCGTCGGTGGTCCGCTGGCTGTGACGCGGGGCCGAGCCCGACCCCGCTCCTGCACACCGACCAGCGGCTGACGGTCGCTCCCCGCCGGTGGGGCAGGATGTCGCCCATGGGCGAGGGCGTGACCGTGTTCACCGCCCGGCGAGTGGTGACGCTCGACCCGGCGATCCCCACCTGTGAGGCCGTGGCCGTGCGCGACGGCCGGATCCTCGGCGTCGGGACGGTCGACGAGCTCCGCTCGGCGCGGGGTCCGATGCGGGTGGACGACCGCTTCGCCGACGCAGTCGTGCTGCCCGGGTTCGTGGAGGCGCACTCGCACTCGTTCGAGGGCGCGATCTGGGCGTGGGAGTACGCCGGGTTCTTCCCGCGGCGAGGTCCCGACGGCGAGCTGCGCCCGGGCTGCCGCAGCCTCGACGAGCTGCTGGCGCTGCTGCGGCGGCTCGACGCGGAGCTGTCGGATCCGACGGAGTCGCTCATGGTGTGGGGCTTCGACCCGATCTACTTCCAGGGTGAGCGCCTCGCCGCCGCGCACCTCGACACGGTCTCCACCACCCGTCCCATCTGCGTGCTGCACGCGAGCCTCCACCTCGTCACCGTGAACACGGCGCTGATGGTGCGCGAGGGCTTCGCCGACGCGGCGCCGATGGACGGTGTGCCGACCGACGGCAGCGGCCGTCCGCTCGGCGAGCTGCAGGAGGCGGCGATGTCGCTCGCCCGGGCCGAGCTGCGGGCCGTCACCCGGGCGACCCGCGACGCGGCCGCAGTGCGCCGGTTCGCCGAGATGGCGCGCGTGGTGGGCTGCACCACGGTGACCGAGCTCGGCGCAGCCCCGATCAACCGCGACAGCGACGTCGAGCTGTGGACCTCGACGGCCTCGGCCGAGGGCTTCCCCGCACGGCTCGTGCCGCTGTTCAACCCGGCGCGTGGGTTCGGCGGCACCGCCGTCGAGGCTGCCGCGTGGGCGGCCGAGCTGCGCACCCGCTCGACCGACAAGATCCGGTTCGGTCCGGTGAAGCTCGTGCTCGACGGCTCGATCCAGGGCTACACCGCACGGCTCAACCCACCCGGGTACCTGCCGCTGCCCGACGGCACGCCTCGCGGCAACGGCCTCTGGCTGCTGCCGCCCGAGCAGCTGCGCGAGTGGTTCCACGCGTTCCACCGCGCGCACGTCACGGTGCACACGCACGTGAACGGCGACGAGGCCACCGACCTGCTGCTCGACACCGTCGAGGAGGTGCTGGCCGAGCACTCGTGGCTCGACCACCGGCACACCGCGCAGCACTCGCAGCTCACCACCGCCCACCAGTACCGGCGGATGGCGGCGCTCGGGATGTGCGCCAACATCTTCTCGAACCACATCTTCCACTGGGGCGACCAGCACCACGACCTCACCGTCGGACCCGACCGTGCCGCCCGGATGGACGCGTGCGCCACCGCCGACCGCGAGGGCGTGCGCTACAGCGTCCACTCCGACGCGTCGGTGACGCCGCTCGGCTCGCTGCACACGATGTGGTGCGCGGTGAACCGCGTGACGGCGACCGGTCGGGTGCTCGGCCCGAACGAGCGCATTCCCGTCGACCGGGCGCTGCGGGCGGTCACGATCGACGCCGCGCACCAGCTGCGCCTCGACCACCTGCTCGGCTCGATCGAGGCGGGCAAGCTCGCCGACCTCGTGGCACTCGGTGACGACCCGCGCGAGGTGGACCCGATGTCGATCCGCGACCTCGAGGTGCGCGGCACGGTGGTCGGTGGCGAACCGACCGGCGGTTGACGTGGCGTCCGTGGTGCCGCCGCCATCGGGTCCACCGGCGGTTCCTCGCGGCCGGCCGGTCGCCCTACCCGTCACGCTGCTGGGCGGGTACCTGGGTGCGGGCAAGACCACGCTGCTCAACCGGCTGCTCGCCACGACCACCCGACGGGTGGCGGTGGTCGTGAACGACGTCGGTGCGATCGGCGTGGACGCCGCGCTCGTGGCCGACCACGATGGCGCAACGCTCACGCTCACCAACGGCTGCATCTGCTGCTCGATCGTCGACGACCTCGCCACCACCCTCGACGAGCTCCGCTCGCTCACGTCCGATGCACCGCCCGAGCTGGTCGTGGTGGAGCTGAGCGGTGTGGGGGAGCCGGCCCGTGTGGCGCCGCACGTGCTCGCCGCACGCTGCCGGCTCGACGGCGTGGTGGTGGTGGCCGACGCCGAGGCGATCGAGGAGCTCGCCGGGCGGCGCTACGTGGGCGACACCGTCCGCTCGCAGCTCGCCGCGGCTGACCTGGTGGTGCTCAGCAAGACCGACCTCGTGGCCGACGGTGGTGCGGCCGCCCGCGCGTTCGTGGTCGCGACGGCCGGCCCCCGCGGCGACGGCCGCGAGGTGGTCGTGGTCGACGGGTCGCAGGTCGATCCCGGGACGCTGCTCGGGGTCACGACGGCGACGAGACCCGCCACACCCGCGAGACCGGCGACGCGGGACGCACCCGGCGGGGTCGTGCCGCCCCACGTCGTACCTCCCAACGTCGTGCCTCCCCACGTCGTACCTCCCCACGTCGTGCCGCCCCACGTCGTGCCTCCCCACGTCGTACCTCCCCACGTCGTGTCGGTGCTCGACGTCGGCGGCCTCGACCGCGCCGCGTTGCTCGCCGCCCTCGACACGCTGCCGGCGGACACCGCGCGCGCCAAGGGGCTGGTGCGCTGCGCCGGCGAGGACGACCCGGTCGAGGTGCACGTGGTGGGCCGGCGCCGGGAGGTGCGCAGCCGGCCCGACCTGGCCGCCTGGACGACCGACGATCGGCTCGTCGTGATCGGCGCACCGGTCCGGCCCACGCCGTGACCTCCTCTACGGTTCCGGGCGTGACGTTCCGGTTCTCGGCCGAGCTGTGGCGCTACCACGGGCAGGCGGCGTGGTTCTTCGTGACGCTGCCGTTCGACGTCGCCGACGACATCGAGGAGATCAGCCGGCCGGTGCAGCGAGGCTTCGGGTCGGTGCGGGTGCGGGTGACGGTGGGGTCGACCACGTGGTCGACGTCGCTGTTCCCGGACACCAAGGCCGAGTCGTACCTGCTGCCGGTGAAGAAGGCCGTGCGCACCGCCGAGGGACTCCAGGAGGGTGCTCCCATGGAGGTGTCCCTCGACCTGGTCGACCCGGCCGACCCGGTCGGCTGACCGGCGTGCCCGGTCGGGTCGGACGACCCTGGCGGCGTTCGTGCGCCGGATGGACGATCGGGGTACCGGGACGGTGGTCCGCCGGATCGACGACCCACACGACGCCACACGACGCCACACGACGCCACCCGACGCCACACGACGCCACCCGACGACGCGAGGAGGACGGTCATGCAACTCCATCTCGAGGACCACGAGGCCCACCTGTTGCGCGAGGTGCTCCGCTCGTACCTGCGCGAGCTCCGCGGCGAGATCGTCGACACCGACAACGTGGGCTACAAGCGCACCCTGAAGCACGAGCGTGAGGTGCTCGACGGCATCGCCGCCCGGCTCGACGAGACGCCCGACCACGACGAACCCGTGATCACCCGGATCGTCCGGGTGAGCGCCGTCTGGACCGACGACCTCTGACCAGGTCGCATCGTCACGCTCCGCCAGCACCCCGGCAGCACCCGGCGAGCGGCGTTCGAGGTCGAACGAGATCGTCCGACCCTGCCGCTCGCGGAGAGGAGGAGACGTGAGCACGCACCACACTCCACCCCCGTCCCGAACCCACGCCGGCCACCCGATCCCCACGGGCCCGACCGCCGGCATCCCGTCGCAGCGTGACCCCCACCGGCCCGCACACCGGCGCCCGGGGTGTGTGCTGATGATGCTCGCCCTGGCGCTCCTGCCCGTGTTGTTCGCAGCAGCCGCGGTGATCGCACTCGGCGAGGGGTTCTGCCAGGACGCGAAGTCGTCCGAGGAGTGCGCACGGCAGGCGTCCGATTCGAGACGGTCGCTGTTGCTCTTCGTGATCGGGACCCTGCTGCTGTTCGTCGTCGGCGCGGTGCTCTACGCCCGACATCCGCGAACCCGACCCTCGGACACCGCAGACCGCGAGCGCCGACCGGTCGGCACCGAGCACGCCGCGCTCCCCGCCCGACACGAGACCGGCGAACCGGTCCGGCGGACGAGCGAGCCGGTCGTGCCGGCACGCCATGCCCCCGCCACACGGAGTGATGCGGCCGTCGCCACCCCGTCCCCGCCGGCTCCCACCGCAGACGACCCCGATGTCGGCCTGCGGGCGTGGGTCTCCCAGCTGCTCGGCATGCTCGCGGTCGCCAGCGCGTCGGCGGCGATGATCGACCTGGAACGCTGGTCGCTCCTCGCGGCGCTGATCACGCCCGTCGCAGCGCTGCCCGGCGCGCTCGCCGGTGTCCTCGCGCTGGTGGAGTTCCGTGGCACCCCGGCGGCGCGGGCCGATCGACGGCGGGCCTGGATCGGTGCGACGCTCTCGCTCGCCGTGATCGCGCTCATGGTGCTGGCACCGCTCGTCCGGGAGTGAGCGACCGGCACCGCGACGACCGCGAACGCTCGGCCTCGCCGCGCCGACCACGGAAACGGTCCGGCGGGCGATCTACCCTCTCCACGACGCCCGTTCGGCGGGCGGATCCACGGCGTTCGGGGGGATGCACATGGGGTCGTCACCGAAGCACATCAACCACGAGCTCGGCCCGATGCGGTGCCCGGTCACGCTCGACGACGTCGACCTCTTCGGTCCCGGCGCGCAGGAGCACTGGTACGAGATGTACGAGATCCTCCACCGCGAGGCTCCGGTGCTGCGCCTCCCCGGTGGTGGCATCACCCCGGGCAGCGACGCGTTCGTGCTCACGAAGCACGCCGACGTCGCGATGGTGGTGAAGGACCCCGAGCGCTTCCCGACGCTCACCCAGACCCGCATCAGCGGCCACGCGAACGCCGGGCTGTCGGCGGAGGACACGTGGCAGAAGTACCGGAGCCTGATGCAGGCGTCGATGGTGTCGCTGCGCCCGACGCAGGAGCTGTACATCAAGCACCGCAAGGAGCTCACCGACCCGTGGGTCGGCACCGGCGCGATCCGCCACCGCGAGATGATCACCCGGCACGCGAACGACCTGCTCGACGAGTGGATCGACGACGGCCAGGTGGAGTTCATCAGCCGGTTCGCCCGCCCGCTCCCCCAGCGCGTGATGGCGAGCATCCTCGGCTTCCCGCTGGAGGACATCCCGCAGCTCGCCGAGTGGGGCGACGCCGTGGTCACGCCGTTCGTGCACGGTCACAACCACCGCCACGAGATCACGCCCGAGCAGACCCAGCGGATGCTCGCCCGGCTCGAGGGCTTCCAGGACTACATCTACGAGCACGTGCGGGCCAAGCGCGCGGAGCCGCAGGACGACATGGTGAGCTTCCTGTGCGAGGTGCACTACGAGGCGCTCGACCGCAAGCTCACCGACCTGGAGATCGCCGGCATCGTGCACGCGATGATCCTCGGCGGCCTCGAGACCACGCAGTACGCGCTGGAGGAGCAGGCGCAGTTGCTGTGCGAGCGACCGGGGATGTTCGAGCAGCTCCGCGTCGACCGCGGCAAGGTGCGCGCCTTCACCGAGGAGGGCCTGCGGATGCGATCGCCGACGCACGGCCTGTCGACCCGCATGACGGCGCGCGACGAGGTGTTCCAGGGCGTCGAGGTGCCGGCCGGATCACTGCTGCACCTGCGCTTCGGTGCGGCCAACGTCGACGCCGAGGAGTTCGACTGCCCGTTCGACCTCGACCTCGACCGCGAGGGCCTCACCCGCCACGTCGCGTTCTCCACCGGACCACGCGTGTGCCCGGGTGCCAACCTGTCGCGCGTCGAGCAGCAGATCGCCTGGGGCGTGCTCCTCGACCGGCTCGAGACGATCGAGTACGGCGAGGGCAACGACTGGCTCCACCAGCCCGGGATCATGCTGGGCACGCTGAAGCTGCACCTGCGCTTCACCAAGGCCACCGCGCCGATGCACCTCGGCACCGGCCGCACCTCCCACACCGCCTGATCGCGCGACCGCCTGCCACGCCGAGCTTCGTGGACGCGCGCTGGAGGTGGTCCTCCACGGTGCGTCGCGAGACGAGCAGGATCCGAACGACGTCACCCGCCGCTGGATCGACCGGCACACGATCGTGTGACCGGCCGTCGCGACCGGCGGGGCGGACCGCCCCGGGGAACCGGGCGGTGGTCGGGTCAGCGGCGCGGATCGCCGAGGACGCTGCGGTGGAAGTCGAGCATGTCATCGCGGAACAGGCGCGGCTCGTCGCCCTGACCACCGAGACGGGCGCCGCGCTGACCGAAGCCGGCGGCCACGGCCGCGCGGAACTGGTCGACGTCGGTGCGACGCGGGTCGGGCGTGCCCGTGAGCGGATCGATCATCGCCCCGTCGTCGGCGAGGTACTCGATGGGCGCGTTCGGGGACACCCGGGCCTCCGGCAGATCGTGCACGTCCTCGAGCCGGTCGAAGCTGTGGTGCGCACCGGGGACGATCCGCAGCGACGCGTCGCCGCCGCGCAGACGGATCGCGTGGATCTGGGCCTGCACCGCCATGACGGAGCACCACTCGTCGCGGTCGCCGATGATCCCCCGCACCACGGTGCTGCCGACGTCGGGCACCAGGAACTGCTGCCCGCACCACGGGTAGACGGCGTAGATGCCGGCGAACGAGCGTCCCGGTGCCACGGCGTGCACGAACGGACGCATCGCGGCCAACATCACGGCGGACCCGCCGCGGCTGTGGCCCTGGGCCGAGATGGCCGACGGATCCACGAGCGGGTGCGTCCCGAGCGTGGCGAGCGCCGCCACCACGTCGTAGGCGCTCGCGGCGAAGGAGTACTGCGCCTGGTTGGCGACGGTGGACTCCACCGAGCGGGCACCGAAGGGATCGACGAGGCACACGGCGTACCCGGCCTCGACGAGCGTGGCCGTGTGGCGCACGTGGTTGGGCGACACGCCCGAGCTGCCGGGCACGACCACGACGGTCGGGTGCGTGCGATCAGTGCCGGGCGCGACCAGGAGGGCGTCGATGTCGAGCCGCTCGGCCGGGCCGCCGGGCGACATCGCCTCGTGGACGTTGCGCGGGTTCGCGGTGGCGATCCGCAGGTGCTCGGTGGCGGGCGCGGCGATCTCGTCTGCAGCGGCACGGAGGACGTCGTTCACCCGCGCATCGTAGGCAGCGCTCGACACCCTCGATCGCCACGACGACTGCGTCCACCTCGGGTCGGCAGCAACCAGCGGAGATGAAGCGGACACAGGGCGTCGCTCGGCCGCCACCGATCGCGTGGGTGTCAGCGGACGTGGGGCAGCATCGCTGCGGCTTCGTCGAGCATCCGATCGACCGCCGACGGTTCGAGCCCGGCGGTCACCGTGTCGTACTGACGGCGCGCGTCGTCGAGCTCGAAGTGTTCGCGCAGCGGGAGGTACCGGTGGTGTGCGTTCGCGAGGCCGATCACGAATGCACGGTCACCGTTCGCCCGAGCGCTCCACTCACGCCCGACCTCGACCAGCGGTTCTCCGGGGAGTGCGAGCAGGTCGAGGTCGTGGATGCGCAGCACCTGGATCGCCACCTCGACCGGTTCGAGCGCGCGACCGCGAGCGATCCGGGCGGTGAGGCCGAGGTGCTCGCAGCAGGCGATCATCACGTTGCGCATCTCGTCCTCGCTGCAGTCGGTCTCGACGACGTACCGGGATGCCAGCGCCCAGAGGTAGCCGTTCGCCCGGTCGACGAAGTCGTGGCCGAGCCGAGCAGCGAGCACGGCGTCGGCCCGGTCGAGTCGCGCCTGTGCGGTGGGCAGATCGAACGCTGCGTTGTTCGCGTCGAGCCGCATCGTGCGTCGCATGCTGCCGAGCGCCACCTCAGGGGTCGTCTCGATCCGGCCGAGCACCCGCAGCACCTCGTCGGCGAGCGTCCTGCCGATCAGCTCGGCGTCGGCGGCGGAGCCGTTCTGGTAGCCGCGGGGGTCGAGCGCGTCGCAGTTCGGGCTCGTGATTGGGATGACGTTCGCCTCCGTCGTGTTCACGAACATCGCCAGACCGTCACCGAGCGCGACCTCGATCGCACGCTGTGCCGCACCGGGGAAGTCTCCGCTGATCAGGTTGTTCTGCCAGCCGAGCGTCACCGGGTGGCAGCCGGCGCCGAACAGCACCGCCAGCGTTCGACCGTCGAGCGCCCGACGAACGGCGAGGACGGGAACCCGTCGATCGACGAGATCGGGGTTGCCTCGCGTGCGCCGGTTGAACACCACGTCGATCTCGCCGACGCCCGATCCGATCGTGCAGGCGACAGCCTCCGTCATGGCTGCGAGGCCGACCTCGATCAGCTTGTCGACGAGCAGGTGGGTGTACGCAGCCACCCCCGGAGCGGACGGCCCGAAGGGCAACGGCGCCGAGTGGCTGTGCGAGGCGCAGATGAGGACCTGGTCGGCCGTCAGCGTCGTGCCCGCCGTGATCGCTTCGACCACCGGCTGCGACACCTGGTGCGGGATCGCGATCAGATCGGCCGTGATCACGAGCACCTGACTCGTCCCGTTCGAGACCCAGAGCGCCTTGGCCGCGACGGTGTCGAGCACGCCGTCGCTCGGCGTCGTGCGCTGCCCGAAGCCGCCGAGCATCACCGGCCACGTCGGCGTGATGTCGACGCGTGCTGCACCCGCTCGAACGTCTGCCCCCACGGGCGCCGTGGTCCCCATCGCGGCAGTGTACGCACCGGCCAGGGACGGTCGCGGACCCCACGCCCGACCCCGGGCCCGCGCAGCGAGGAGTCGATCGCGAGCAGTGTCCCACACGACGTCCGGACCCCTCGCGGCCGACCGGCTCGCGCGGGTCCGCGCGCCCGGCCGGGATCCGCCGCACTCGACGCCTCCCCTCCACGTCGACCCTTGCGCATTTAATGAGTGGGCTCTAATTTATTCGACGTGGGGGTTCCGGTCCGTGGGTGAGTCGTCGACGGTGTTGGTCGGCACCGTCGCGCCGGTGCCTCGCGGGCGACCACCTCGGCGCGACGTGCACGGCACGGCCACGCGCGAGCGCCTGCTCGCCGCTGCGGCGGCGTCGTGCGTCGAGCTCGGCTTCGACGGCGCCACGCTGAACGACATCGCCCGCCGCGCCGAGGTGTCGGGACCGGCGATCTACAACCACTTCGCGAACAAGGCCGAGCTCATGGTCGCTGCGGCGCAGCTCGCGCTCGCCGGCCTGGCGCCACGATCCACCCCCTCGCCGCGCGAGGTGGTGAGCACCTACCTGTCGGACGAGTTCGCCACGACGCGGCGGTTCGTGCTCGAACTGCACCTCGCGTCGCACCGCCACCCCGACCTCGCGCGGCTGCTCGGCGCCTGGCACGCGGCGCGTGCGGCCCAGCTCGCCACCGAGTGGACCGGCGGGCCGGATGCCACCCGACCGGCACGCGTGGCGACGCTCTTCGCGTTCCTGCTCGGCCTCTGCCAGATCGACGCCCTCCGGGGACTCCACGTCGCGACCGACGACGTCCGCCACCAGGCCCACCGGATGGTCGACGTCCTCTTCCCGGACGGATCACCCGCATGACCGACCGCCACGGCCCCGTCGCCGCCACCATCAGCTGATCGAACCCGAGCCGGAGGACCACCATGGACACCGCCTTCAACGCCGTCTACGCCGAGCGCTCCGACTACGAACGCGGTCGCACGGGGCCGCCCGACGGCTTCCCGAAGCTGCCGGGCATCCCGCTCGGTCGCTACACCGACCCGCAGTTCTACGAGCTCGAGCGCCAGCACCTGTGGCGCTCGACGTGGCTCTACGCAGCGCACGTCTCCGAGCTCGCGACGCCCGGCAGCTACAAGCTGTGCGACATCGCCGGCGCGCCGATCGTGGTCGTGCACGGCGACGACGGCGTCATCCGCGCGTTCTTCAACTCGTGCCGCCACCGGGGTGCACCGGTCGTCCGTGGCGCGTGCGGCCAGGCGCGGATGCTCGTGTGTCAGTACCACTCGTGGGGCTACGACCTCTGCGGCAACCTCGTCCGCGTGCCCGACGAACGCGACTTCGTCGGCCTGCAGCGCGAGGAGCTCGGGCTGCCGTCGGTGCGCTGCGAGCAGTGGGGCGGCTGGATCTTCGTGAACCTCGACCACGACGCGATGCCGTTGCTCGAGTGGTTGCACCCGATCCCCACGGTGCTGGCCGAGGTCGGCGCCGCACCGTTCCGGATGTACCACCAGACGTCCGAGGTGATCCGCTGCAACTGGAAGGTGCTCGCCGAGGGCTTCCTCGAGGTGTACCACGCACGCACGATCCACACGAACACCGTGGCGAAGTCGCTCGACGGCCGCGGCGCCGTGATGATGCTGTTCGACCACGGCCACCAGAACATGATCACGCCGCTGCAGCAGGAGGTGCTCGAGCGCGGTCGCGAGGATCGTCAGGCGCTGCCGTCGTTCGAAGGTGCGACCGAGTTGTTCTCCACCACCAACCCGGCGCACGGCATCTTCCCCAACCTGATCACCCCGCTCGACGCGAAGGGCTTCCCCTTCCTCGTCTTCTGGCCCGAGGCGATCGACCGCACGCGACTCGACATCGTCTGGTTCGCTCCGGAGTGGGACGGTGACGAGCACCCGCAGGCCGACGTCTGGGAGAAGCGGCTGGCGGGCTTCGACGTCGTGATGGGCGAGGACTACGCCAACCTCGAGCCGATCCAGCGCTCGATCGAGAGCGCCGCGCACGGAGCGCAGGTCCTCAACTACCAGGAACGCCGCATCTGGCACGTGCACGCCTGGATCGACAAGATCATCGGTCCGGACCGCATCCCCGAACACCTCCGGGTCCCCGACCTCCTGAAGGACTGGGTCGAGGACCTGTGAGCCTCCTCGCCACGTGATCCGTGGGCCATGTCCGTGGCCCTGGCAACGACGAAGGACATCCGATCCAGGACGGAGGGCGTCGACGGCTGGAGTGCTCCACGCGAACGGATCCCGATGCGAGGCGCTCGCTCCTCGGGGGGCAGCGCGTCGCTCAGCGACCGGCGAGCTTGTCGATCCGGCGGCGAGCAGCGGAGACGTCGAGCGGGCCTCCATGACCGAGCAGGACCCGAGTTGGACGGTATTCGTCGAGCAGATCGACGACGAGTCCGAGGTCGCGCTGAGGATCGTCGCTGAAGTAGTGCTTCTGCGCGAAGCCTGGAGCGATCGACCCACCCGCAAAGCCACCTCGAACGAGGTCGCCGACGACGAGAACGCCGGGGGTGGCCACGACGGCCGATCCGGCGGTGTGCCCACCGACGACCCGATACTCGCCCTCGAGGCCGAACTGGTCGAGAGGCATGCGGTCGGCAACGTGGACACTCGCGGTGAACGGTGGGAAGTCAGGGTCGATGAAGCGCTTCACGAGTCGAGCTCCCGGCCCGGTCGGGACCAACTCGGGATTGTGCCCGCGCTCGGTGATCAACCGGTCGGAAGCACCGAGCACCACCGGCACGTCCGGTGTGATCAGAGCTGCTGCACCCCCGGCATGGTCGGCGTGCCCATGGGTGAGGAGCACGGCGCCGAGATCGCCGGGAGCGATGCCCGCGCGAGCGAGGCGCTGTGCGAGCAGGGCGCGAGCGTTCGCCGGGCCGGTGTCGATCAGCACCGGGCGTCGCCCGGTGAGCAGATGGGCGTTGGCGACCTTCAGCTTCCACGTGAGGGTGCCGGTGTGGGCGAGCTGACTCATCAGGACCTCCGAGTTGATGTCTGCGCCGGGCGCCGGTGCTGCGCCGGCACGGGGTGACGACGCGAGGAGCTCACGGTCGCCATCTGTCGAGGTGGATCACATCGTCGACGGGTCGACGGGTCGTCGGCCCGTAACGGCCGGCCGGCCAGCCGAGCGCGATCAGGCACGCAGGCCTGACGGAACGGGGCAGCCCGAGGATCCGTCGCGAACGACGTGCCGACCACAGGGGCAGCGTGATGAGCGAGGCGCCCAGGTCGAGCGATCGAGCAGCCAGCAGGATGTTCTGGACGGTCGGGTAGATCGATCCGTAGTAACTGCTCTTCGCCACGTACGGCCCAGTGGGTCGACCTCCGGCGAGGCACGCCACGACGATCACCGGGATCGACTCGAAATGGTCGATCTGCTGCTGCACCGCGTCGAGCATGCGAGCGTTCGAGGGAGTCGACGAGTCGATGGTTCGCCGGTACAGAGGCCACGCACGGCGGTACTGACGAGCGAACCGGGCCTTGATCTCGGCGTCGCGGACGACGATGAACTCCCAGTTCTGCCCGTTGGAACCGGTCGGTGCCTTCAAGCCGAGTTCGATGCACCTCCGGACGATGGAGTGATCGACCGGCCGATCGGTGAGCCGGCGGATCGATCGCTGTGTCTCCATCATCTCGGCGATCGGGCGATTCAGACCCTCGAAGACGGAGTCCGTCACCGGGACACCACGGCGTGGTCGGGCACCCAGTTGCCGTGGAAGCCATGTGGGGCGGTGATCTCCTCGTGCACCGGCGCAGCACTCCCGTCGAAGTAGATGTCTCTGGTCGTCGGCATTGCGTCCTTCTCCGTCCCGCTGAGGTATTGACGATGCTATATCACTGATATAGCGTCGTCAACCAGAAGCCGACCGAGCACATGGAGGTGTGTGATGGGTGTCGAGTACGAGATCGATGGCGGGGTGGCGCGGATCACGCTGGCCCGGCCCGAAGCGATGAACGCGATCGACGGGGAGATGACGGCGCAGCTCCGCGCTGCGGTCGACCGGTTCGAGTCCGACCCGGATGCCCGGGTCGCGATCCTGACGGGCACGGGCCGCGCCTTCTGCGCCGGCATGGACCTCAAGGCATTCGCCGCCGGTGAGGGACCCGACGTGCTCGAGGGCCCCGGCCACTTCGGAGGGTTCGTGGCGCGGGAGCGGTCGAAGCCGGTGATCGCCGCGGTGAACGGGCCCGCGCTCGCCGGTGGGCTCGAGCTCGTCCTGGCGTGCGATCTGGCGATCGCCTCCTCTGCTGCCAGGTTCGGGGTGCCGGAGGTGCTCCGAGGCATCTTCGCCGGGGCGGGTGCGGCGATCCGGCTCCCCCGCCGGATCCCGCGGGTGCACGCGATGCGCCTCCTGCTGACCGGGCAGATCATCGACGCCCCCCACGCGCTCCGGATCGGTCTGGTCGACGAGGTGGTCGATCCCGACGACCTGCTTCCGGCGGCACACGAGCTCGCCGACGCGATCTGCCGAGCGGCTCCGCTGTCGGTGGCCGCCACCCTCCGCCTCGCGAGGCTCGCCTCCGACGGTGACGAGGCCGAGCTCTGGGAGGCGAACGCCCGGGAGTGGGCCGCCATCGTGGGCTCCGCCGACGCCGCCGAGGGGCCGATCGCCTTCGCCGAGAAGCGACCGGCCGTGTGGACGGGACGCTGATCGTGTCGACGCCCACACGCGGCGAACGACCGGCGGCAACGCGCGACGCGCTGCCGAGCATCGGCCTGTGGTACGACCTGCGCAACCCGGCTCCTCGATCACAGACGTTCACCGAGACGTACGCGGCGACGCTCGAGCAGATCCGCTGGGCCGAGCGCCTCGGAGTCGGGTCGGCATGGTTCACCGAGCACCACTTCACCGCCGACGGATACTGCCCCTCACCGCTCGTCGTCGCTGCCGCTGCCGCGGCCGCCACCTCCACGATGCGCCTCGGCACGAACCTGGTGTTGCTCCCGCTCCACGACCCGGTGAGGATCGCCGAGGACGCGACGGCGGTGTCGCTGCTGTCGGGTGGCCGCTTCGACCTCGGCGTCGGGCTCGGCTATCGGCAGCTCGAGTACGACGCCTTCGGGCGTTCGATCCGGCATCGGCCCTCGCTGATGGAGGAAGCCGTTTCGATCATCCGGAGCGCGTGGAGCGGGGAGGAGGTCGACCTCGAGGGCAAGCGGTTCCGGCTCCACGGTGTGGCCGTCACCCCCTCCCCCGACGTGGCGCCGCGTCTGCTCATGGGGGGACTCGCCGAGCCGGCGATCCGACGCGCGGCGAGGCTCGCTGACGGCTTCCTGTCCACACAGGACGCCACCATCGACACCTTCGAGCGCGCGTGCGGCGAACTCGGCCGGCGGGACGACCCGCCGGTGTTCTCGGCCCAGTGGGCCGTCGTCGCCGACGACCCCGATCGGGAGTGGGCTCGGGTCGGTGACCACGCGCTCTACCAGATGAACACCTACATCGAGTGGGGTGCGTTCGGGCCACCCGAGCTGATCCCTCGGTTCGAGGACCGTGACCAGCTCCGGGCGTCCGGCTTCTACCACGCCTGGGATCCCGACGAAGCCGCCCGGCACATCACCGAACTCTGTCGTCGCCACCCCCGGGTCGCGGACGTGCACTTCTGGGCACAGCTGCCCGGAGAGCACGTCGACTCGGGTTCGGCCCGCATCGAGGTGCTCGCCACCAAGGTGCTCCCTCGAGTGCGCGCCATCATCGGCGCAGCGGCATGAGCGCGGTGCGTCCAGGTGCACGTGTGTTCGCCGAAGCGCTCGAGGCGCCGCAGCCCGCGACAGCGGCGGTCTGACCATGTCGTCGCCCCGGCTCAGCGGCAGCTGCGTCGATCGGAACGGAACACTGCGCTCTATCGTCGTGGCTCGAGCTCTGGACGGAGGGGATCGTGAGTCGCAAGCGTGATGCGGTCAGTGACGCGGTGATTCAGACGGCGTGTCGGTTGCTCACGACGGAGGGCGCCGAAGCGCTCACCACTCGTCGGATCGCAGCGGAGGCGGGCACCAGCACGATGGCGCTCTACACGCGCTTCGGTGGCAAGGAAGGCGTCGCCGCCGCCGTGTACGCCGAGGGCTTCGTCAAGCTGGAGCGGGCCCTGGCACGGGCGATGAAGGGCATCGACGATCCGGGGACGGCGATCGTTCGCGGCGCGATGGCCTACCGGCGATTCGGTCTCCGGAACGCGGCGTACTACGGCGTGATGTTCCAGCGAACGGTCTCGGGGTTCGAGCCCGATCGCCAGGCGGCGCTGCGCAGCCTCGACCTGCTGGGACTGCAGGTGAGGCGAGCGATCGATGCGACGGGCGCACCACTCGACACGACGGCGGTGACGCTGGCGATCTGGTCGCTCTGTCACGGGGCGACCTCGCTCGAGCTCGACCGCGAGATGGCCGTGATCTCCGACCCGGAGAACCGTCTCGAGGACGCCGTTCGGGCGCTGCTGCGCGGGTTCGGCATCAGCACCTCCTGAGGGGTGTGTGGCGACGCTATATCGATGTTATGGTGAGCCTCGCCCCGAGCGGGCGGTCCGACATCGACATCGACATCGACATCGACATCGACATCGAGAGGTCCGTCTCATGCGAGGAGCGGTCGTCGGCGGCACCGTCGAGCAGGTCGCCCGCGACCACTCGCGCCGGCTCGTCACGGACCCCGGCTGAGGAGAGCACCATGGCGCAGGCATCACGGCAACACACGACGGGTGGGATGACGGGCCCACCACGCGTGGCGATCTGCGGGGCCGGCCCGGTCGGGCTGGCGATGGCGTTGGAGCTGGCCCGGTTCGACGTGCACTCGATCGTGTTCGAGCGTCATCCCGGCACGGCCGTGCATCCCAAGGCACGCAACATCAACACACGCACCATGGAGGTGGCCCGGCAATGGGGCGGCGGGGTGACGCGGCGCCTCCGCGAGCTCGACCTGCCGGAGGGCTGGACCGACCAGATCGTCTACACCCGCACGCTGGCGGGCGAGGAGTACGGCCGGGTCACCACCCCCGGCTTCTCCGGCTCCGGCGATCACCTCAGCCCCGAGCGTCCGGTCCTCAGTTCGCAGGACCGGTTCGAGCCGGTGCTCCTCCGGGCCGCGATCGGCTCGGGGAAGGTGACCGTCCGGTTCGGGACCGAGGTGATCCGTGCACGAGACGAACACGACCACGTCCGAGTCGACGTCCGCGACCGCTCGACCGGTGAGGAGGACCACGTCTCGGTCCCGTACGTGATCGCGGCCGACGGAGCGGCGAGCGGCACTCGGGAGCGCCTCGGGATCCCCCTCGTCGGCCGGGCAGCCGGCAGCCACAACATCAACGTGCACTTCCGGGCCGATCTCGCTCCCTGGACCGACCAGCGGCGCGGCGTCATGTACTGGGTGGCCGACGCAGGGCACCGCGGCGTGTTCCAGCCGCTCGACGGGGCGGGGACGTGGCTGTGCCAGATCTCCTACGACGGCAACCCCGTCGTCCGCGACAGCTTCTCGGCGGAACGCTGCACCGCGTGGATCCGGCAGGCGGTGGGCGAGCCGGAACTCGACGTCGACGTGCTGTCGATCTCGCCGTGGGTCATGAACGTCCTCGTCGCCGAGCGCTTCCGGGTCGGGCGGGTCTTCCTGGTCGGCGACGCGGCACACCAGATGCCACCGACCGGGGGGTTCGGGATGAACACCGGGATCCAGAGCGCGCACAACCTGGCGTGGAAGCTCGCTGCCGCGCTCGACGGCGTCGCAGGTCCCGAGCTGCTCGACTCCTTCGAGCACGAGCGCCGGCCCGTCGCGGCATCGAACGCCCAGCGCTCCTTCGACAACTCCCGATCCGTCTGGGCCGTCGCGCAGGCCGGCAGAGGCGAACACCCCGACGGGCTGACTCCCCGTGAGGCGGTCGCCCGCGCCCATCGCTACGGCAACTTCGCCGGGATGGAGTTCGGGCACGTGTACGACAGCGCGGTGATCACGAGCGACGGGAGCCCTCTGCCCACACCGGCCGATCCGGTCGAGGACTACGTCCCCGTCGCCCGGCCGGGACATCGCGCACCCCACGCATGGATCACCCAGCGAGGGCGGCCGATGTCGACACTCGACACCGTCCGCCACGGCTTCGCGCTCGTGTGCTCGGGCGTTCGGCCGTGGGTGGCACTCGCCGCCGAGCACGATGTGCGGCCGTACGTGATCGATGACCCCACGGTCCGCACCGCGTACGGCATCGGTGACACCGGCGCGGTGCTGATCCGACCGGACGGCTACGTGGCGGCGCGGTGGCCGCACGACCCAGGCCGCACCACTGCCGCCGATGTTCGTGCCGCCGTGCAACGAGCACGCGGCTGGTCGTAGGGGGCCGTGGTCCGACGACGGGGGCGTCGCCGGCGGGTGACGTCGCGGGCGGGTGACTCCGCGATCGAGGTCAGGTCGAGTGAGCGGCCGGCGCCGTCACGACATCACGTCCTTGCGGTCGAAGCGCAGCACGGCGATGCCGACGAGCACGACGAAGACCGTCACGTTGTAGAACAACCCGACCGCCATCTCGTCCCACACGATCGACGGCCCGAGCGCATCGGCCCAGGCACCGGCGTAGCGGGTGGGCAGGATCGCCCGGATCGATCCCAGCGCTTCGATCGCGTCGAGGATGTTGGCCACCACCACGATCACCACGGCCGCGCCCACGGCCCCGAGCGGGACGTCGGTGGAGACGCTCGCCAGGAAGGCGACGCCTGCAGGCACGAGCAGGGTCACGGCGATGTAGCCGGTGATCACGGCGAGCCGCACGGAGGACTCGCCCACCCCGAGCGCGCCGCTCAGCGGGCTGACCAACGTGCCGTCCCCGAAGGCGAGCAGGCCGAGGACGAACGCGGTGGCGACGAGGACGAGGAGCATCGAGAGCGTCAGCAGGAGGCCGACGACGGCCTTGACGAACAGGAACCTCCGGCGTGGCACGGGCGCTGCCAGCAGATAGCGCATCGTCGACCACGACGCCTCGCCGGCCACGGTGTCGCCGAGGAACATCGCCGCGAGGATCACGAGCAAGAACGCGGACGAGAAGAACAGCCCGCTGAGGGCGAAGTTCCACGGGCCCGACGCCATCAGGCCGAAGACGTCGAAGTCGCCGTCCGCCAGTCCCCCGCCACCGGCCGAGGAGCCGAACTCCACCGCGAGCACGACCACGACGGGGAGCGCGATCACCAGCCCGAACGCCGCTGCCGTGCGCCGGCGCCGGAGCTGGCGGGTCAGTTCGACGCGGACGCTCAGGGTCCGTCGTGCCGAGTAGGTCTCCATCAGCGATCTCCCTCCGCCAGCGGTCCGGCGTTGACCAGGTGGTCGGAGCCGACCAGGTCCATGAACACGTCCTCCAGGTGGTCGCCGCTGCGTCCGGCCAGGAGCTCACCCACGGTGCCGGCCGCCACGACCGTGCCGCGGTGCATGACCACCACGTCGGTGCACGTCTGCTCGACCTCGCTCAGCAGGTGCGAGGAGAGGATCACCGTGCGGCCGTTGGTGGCGTACTCGCGCAGGATCTGGCGCATCTCGCGGATCTGCGGCGGGTCGAGGCCGTTGGTGGGTTCGTCGAGGAGCAGGATGTCGGGCAGTCCGAGCATCGCCTGCGCGATGCCCAGGCGCTGCTTCATCCCCTGGCTGTAGGTGCGCACCTTGCGGTCGACGGCCGCGCCGAGACCGGCGATCTCGAGCACCTCGTCGAGGTGCATCGCTCCCGACCGACCGCTCGCCCGCCAGTACAGCTCGAGGTTCTCGCGGCCCGACAGGTGCGGCAAGAACCCGGGCCCCTCCACGAACGCGCCCACTCGCGACAGCACCGGTGCGCCCGGCGTGACCCGCTCTCCGAAGATGAACACGCTGCCCTCCGTCGGCCGGATCAGCCCCATCGCCATGCGCATCGTGGTGGTCTTGCCCGCGCCGTTGGGGCCGAGGAGGCCGAGGACGACCCCTTGCGACACGGTGATGTCCACACCCGCAACAGCCCGCACGCCCTCGCCGTACTGCTTGACCAACCCCTCGATGACCAGCGGGCTGCCGACGAGATCCGGCCGCTGGGCGACTCCGTCGGCGCGCGGCCGCCCGAGCCTCAGGGCGATGGCCATCGCCACGCAGATGCCGAGCGTCATGAGCGGCCACGCCCACAGCGGGAACCCCTCGGCGCGCGCCGTCATCTCCAGTTGGGGGATCACCACGCTGGAACCCGCCAGCGCCACGGCGTAGACGGCGGGCTCCTCCGGCGTGCGGAACGCCTGGTCGGTGGTGCTCACGGTGACGACGAGACGATCCCCTGCGGCGACGTCGGCGACGATCGCGGGGAGTTCGACGTCGACCCGGCGCGCCGTGGGCCCCACGTCGACGTTCACCGGGGCGACGAGCCCGTTCGGCAGCACGAAGGCGCCCGCTCTGGTCTCGATCCGCAGGCCCACGAACAGGCTGGCGCGCCGCGGGGCGTCGCTCGACACCTCGATGCTCACGCGGGAGGCCCCGATGATGCGGGTGGGCTCGCCGAGCGGCTCGGAGACGAACACGGCGCTCTGGTTCGGCGCGACCTGTTCGCCGACGAGCGCCAGCAACCCGCCGAGGGCACCGATGCCCGGGAGCGAGCTCACGGCGGCGGGCAGGCCGCCGGCGGGCGCGAGGATCCGCTGTGGCGGGCCGGCGATCGGGATCGCTCGTTCGGACTCGCCGGCGAGGCCCGGGTAGCGCGGGCTGGTCAGGATCTCGACGGTGCCCGACTGTCGGTCGTCGAGCGCCGAGCCGGTCACCCGCGACACCTCGAAGTCGAGCGACACCGGCGGGCCGCCGTCGAGGTGTGCCCGGAACCAGGCCCGGGTCATGGTCTCGAGGCGATCCGATTCGTCCACTCCCCCGTCGTGGCCCTGTGCGTGCCAGACGACCTTCACCGGCGTGTCGGGGTTCGCGGCTCGGATCTGTGCGGCGGTCGCATCCACCTGCTGCAGGGGGAACAACGAATCCGCCTGCCCGCCCCCGAGCAGGGTCGGCACGGCGATCCGGTCGGTGATGCTCGCCGGTGAGGATCGCCGCATGAGCGCGCGCACCTCGTCGGTGAGCGGTGCGTTCGTCGCGACGGCGGTGTAGGCGTCGCACCACTCCTGCGAGAACCGGCCGCAGATGTCGGCCCGGCCGGGTGGGGAGTCGAGCCCTGCGCTGAAGAAGATCGCCGTCCAGAGCCGCTTGAAGACACCGGGGGTGTCGGTGCCGAGCTCGCTCTGGGCGAACAGCGACGACTCGAGGTCGTTCCAGGTGATGTCGGCTGCGACCGCGTCGACGCGCTCGTCGAGCCCGGCCGCCATCAACGCCAGTGCGCCGCCGTAGGAGCCGCCGGCCACCCCGACGACGGGATCACCGGGTGCCTCGGTCTCCACGATCGACAGACCGGCGAGATGGTCGATGACGCGCGAGGCGTCCGCGACCTCGAACTCCGGGGAGTTCATCGAGATGGTGCCGGTGGAGTCCCCGAATCCGCGAGCGGTGTAGGCCACCACCACGAATCCCGCTGCGGCCAGGTCGTTCGCCTGCTCGGCGACCGACCCCTTGCTGCCACCGAACCCGTGGGCGAGGACCACCGCGGGAGCGGGCGTCACGTCGGGGACGTACAGGTCGGCGGAGAGCTCGACCGGCGTGGGGTCGCTCGACGAGGTCGGGCCGCCCTCGATCGTGACGGGGGTGGGGCCCGACGCCGCCACGGCGGTCGTTGCCGGAGGGAGCGTCGCGGCGAGGCCTGCGATGCAGGCGCTCACCCCGGCCGCGACGACACCGAGCCGCACGGCGATCAACGCTCCCTGCGCAGTGGCTGCGCTGCCGGCACTGCGCTGCGGCGGGTCGGCGACGGCCGAGTCGACATGGGTGGTCCTTTCGATGAGCAGCGGCGCTCCCGCGTGCGATGGGGACATGGTGCTCGTGGGAGCGGGTCCCCGTCACGGGGCGGTGGCCGGTTCGCGAACCGGCCCACGGGTGCAGGAGCGACCCGTACCGCGGGCCGGTGACGGACACCCCCGCGATCGCTGCGGCGTCAGGCCGTCCTCGCCTTCGCCGACCGCGAGGCCGAGCGTCGGATGCGGCGTGACGGCCCCCTCGAACCCAGCGTCGTCGCCCTGCTCAGCCACTGCTGCCTCCGAGCAGGCGTCGACGTCTTGACCGAACCGAAGGAGGCGGTCCTCATGGTCCGCACACCGCAGAACCCCAGGATGCTCCGCTCGAGTGCCCGCTCGTCGGCTGCGCCCGCACGTACCTCCAGAACCACGGTGGCGCGTCACCCGTCACCAGGAGTTGGGCGGTTCGCCCGGAGAGGAGTCGCTCCCACCTCACGCTGCGTCCGCGACGAGGGAGGTACCTGAAGGCGACACCCGGGGCGAACACGACTTCGAAGTAGACCTTGAGGAGCGCAGGGGGAAGACCCCACCAGATCGGGTAGGCGACGACGTAGTGGTCGGCCCAGACCAGTTGGGTGCGCATCGCTTCGAGGTCGGGGGTCATGACCGGGTGGTCCGTGCCGTGCCGGTACTTCAGGTACGGCTCGAGATCCATCTCGCTCAGGCGCAACACCTCGACCTCGTGGCCCTGGCCCCTCGCCCCTGCGGCGTACTCGTCGGCGAGGGCGCCGACGAAGCTCTCACGGCTGGGATGACCGTCGACGATGAGGATCTTCACGTCTCCTCCTCCACTTCTCGTGTCGTGCCGCTCACGCGGTGTCGAAGGTCTTGGTGCCGCGTGCGAGGAGCCAGACGCCGGTGGCGAGGAACCACAGCTGGACGACGGTCACGGTGACGGTGAGCAGCGGCCCCGGATCGACACCGAACAGCTCCACGGCCCCGAGGGCCAGC
>WLDE01000339.1 GCA_009704985.1 Actinomycetota bacterium
AGCTGACCCATGAACCCCTGTCCGGCGGCGATCGGCACGAGGTCGATGGAGGTGACCGTGCACCCCAACACGTCGCCGAGCCACTCCGCCGTCACGTCCCCCGTCGTGCGTGGTGTCATACCGCGGGACAGTACTCCCGCGAGCCCGACGCACCGTTCAGTGCGGGTGTGACCGTTCGACGATCGGGTGTCCGACGATCCCGATCGTGTCGCGGCGCAGCTCGCCGCCGCACTCGCTGCACGACCAGGCCGGCACGAACGGGGCACCGCAGGCGACGTGCGTGGCGAGCACGGCGGGGCCGTCGGCAGCGGGGACCCAGCGCTCACCCCACGCCACGAGCGCGATCACGATCGAGAACAGCGCGGCGCCCTTGGTGGTCAACCGGTAGGCGGCGCCGTCGTCGTCGAGCACGCCGAGCGCGACGAAGCTGCGCAGCCGTTCGGTCAACACGGTCGGGGGCACGCCCAGCGCCCGCTCGAAGTCGCGGAAGCGCCGGGCACCGAGCACGGCGGCACCGACGACCGCCGCCGACCAGCGGTTCCCGATCACGGCCATCGTGTCGGGGAACAACCCCGGCCCGGCGTCCGACGCAGGACTCGCACTCGCGTCGCCCGGGGTCGTGCGCCGTCCGCTCCGGCGGCGGTGTGCGCCGACCGGCACGGACCGGGCGAACCCACCGCTCGGACCGAACAGGGCGGTCACGTCGTCCAACTCCACCGCCGACCGGCACGCGGCGCAGCACGCCACGGGGTGGAACACGTTCGTGCAGTCGGTGTGCACCATCGACGGCAGGCGGTCGGCCTGGCCCGCCACGTGACGTCGCTCCCAGTCCCAGATGGTGAGCAGCAGCACCCACAGGTCGCGTCCGGCAGCGGTGAGCTCGTACTCGTGACGGCCCGGCATGATCGCGGCGGGCACGCGCCGGAGCACGCCCCCGTCGACGAGCGAACGCAGGCGCGCGGTGAGCACGGCGTCGGAGACGGGCAGCCGCTCCTTCCAGTCGACGTAGCGACGGGCGCCCTCGAACGCGCTGCGCACGATCAGCAGTCGCCACTCGTCGCCGAGGAGCCCGAGTGCCGCACCGATCGCGTTCGGGCCGGTCGCGTTCGGGCCGGTCGCGTTCGGGCCGGTCGCCGGGCCGCGGTGCCGTGGCGGCGTCGCGGTGCGGGGCGTGGTCACACCGGGGCGAGCTGCGACGCGGGGGTCCAGCACGAGTGGGTGCCCGACGAGATCCGCTCGGGCAGCCGCACGCGAGCGATCGGGCCCTCGGAGAGCCGCGTGGCGTCGAACACGAGGCACTCGCTGCGGTCGGTGTTCAGGTCGGTGGTGAACGTGACGAGGTAGCCGTCGTCCTCGCTGGTCGCGCCGGGCCGGGGGGCGAACGGCGTCTCGCTGCCGAACACACCCTCCCCGAACGCGTAGCGCTCCTCCGTGCCGCTGACGACGTCGTGCTTCACCAGCCCGTCGAACAGGAACCAGCCCGGCTTGCCGGTCATGTCGTACGCGTAGCGGTAGTCGCGCCCGGCGACCTGCGGGTTGATCATCCCGAACTCCATCACCCGCTCCGACAGCGACTCCTCGCGCGTCTCGCCCGTGACGAGGTTGAACCGCCACCGGTGCGGCCGCGTCTGGAGCCGGTCGAGGTCGATGGTTCGGTACAGCGACATGCCCTTCGGCGTGCCCTCCCGCTTCGCAGGCGCGGGGTCGTGCTGGAAGAAGCCGTCGAGCACCAGCCAGTCGCCGTCCTCGAACGCGTTGATCCAGTGCAGGACGTAGGTGGGGGCGGCCTCGAACCAGCGGACGTCGGCGGTCGTGCCGCGGCGCGGCACGACGGCGAAGCGCGTGGGCAGGTCGCGGTAGTAGCGCGGCACGTGCGCGCCCATGGCGAGCAGCTCGGGATCCCAGAACATCGGGCAGTCGTTGAGGATCGCGTAGTGCTCGCTGAACGCCATGTCGTGCGGCAGGCGCGGGCCCGGGAGCGGCACGTCGATCGCGTGGACGAGCCGGCCGGCGGGGTCGACCACGCCGTAGTGGAGGTACGGCGCCTCGGTGGAGTAGCCGAAGATCAGCAGCTCACCGGTGGCCTCGTCGAGCTTGGTGTGCGCGGACACGCCGACCGGGTTGGGGAAGTCCTGCACCCACGGCGCCTTGCCGCGGGCCTCGAGCGTGATCGGGTCGAGTTGGTACACGTCGCCGCACTGCCAGAAGCTGGTGAGGGCCACGCCGTTGTGGACGATCACGTCGGTGCTCGACGCGTCCTTCATCCGCCCCCGCGCGCCCCAGCCGTCGAGCTTGGAGTTCGCGGCGAGGTCGTAGAAGCCGGTCCACAGCGGCTCACCCGCGTCCTGCTCCATGAGGAAGCCGTCGGTGCGGACGAACCGGTTGCGATAGGTGGCGCGCCCACCACCGAAGGAGATCGAGTGCAGCATCCCGTCGCCGTCGAACGGGTGGTACAGGCCGATCGACGGGTGCACCGGGTTCTCGGTGTTGCGGAGGTACACGCCCTCGAGATCGTCGGGCAGGTGGCCCTCCACCTCCAGGTCGAACGCGTCCCATTCGCGGTGGTTCGGTCGCCAGGCGCCCGTGCGGTACGGGTGGTCGTCGTCGGCGGGCAGCGTGGACGGCACCTCGTGGACGACGGTGGCGGTGGTGGCGGTCATGGTGACTCCTCGGACGGCAGGGGGTGCAGGGGGTGCGTGGGGTGCGGTCGTGCGTGTTGCGGCGGCGGTGCGCTCAGGCGGCGCCGGCGGCGACGACGAAGCTGACGGTGGTGGTGGTGGAGCCACCGATGTTCAGCGTCGCGAACGTGCGGGCACCGGCGACCTGGGTGTCGCCGGCCGTGCCGGTGACCTGGCGGCTCGCGTCCAGGACCATCCGCACGCCGGTGGCACCGACGGGGTGACCACCGCCGATCAGCCCGCCCGACGGGTTCACCGGCAGCGAACCGTCGCGGGCGATGACACCCTCCTCGACCGCCTTCCAGCTCTCGCCGGGGGCGGTGATCCCGAAGTGGTCGATCGCCAGGTACTCCGACGACGTGAAGCAGTCGTGGGTCTCGATGCCGTCGAGCCCGGCGACGTCCGCGAGGCCCGCCCGCGAGAACGCGTCGGTGATGGCGCGGCGCACGTGCGGCATCACGTAGGGCTCGCCGGCGGAGCGCTCGAGCTTGGCCGCGAGCGGCAGGCCGACGGTGCGATGACCCCAGCCGACGATGCGCGGCACCTCGTCGAGCGAGCGGCCACGGACGGCCGCCCACGCCTCGGCCGTGCGTCGCCCGGCGAGCACCAGTCCGGCGCCGCCGTCGGTGACCTGGCTGCAGTCGTGACGGCGCACGCGACCGACGACGACCGGGTTGGCGACGTCGTCCGCGGTGAAGCTCTCCGGCGTGTGCGCCCAGGCGCGTGTCTGGGCATTGGGGTTGACCTTGGCGTTCGCGTAGTTGAGCTCGCCGATCGCGGCCAGGTGGCGGTCGTCGAGGCCGAACCGCGCGTCGTACTCCTCGGCCAGGAGGTGGAACATGTACGGCCACACGTGCACCACGCCCTCGGCCTCGTGGTGCACCCAGGCGGCCGCACCGAGGTGCAGCGCCGCCTGGTCGCCCGGGACGTTGCGCTCCTGCTCGGCACCGACGACGAGCGCGCAGTCGTAGCGGCCCGCCTCGATCTCGGCCATCGCCGCGAGGATCGCGATGCTGCCCGAGGCGCAGGCGGCCTCGTGTCGTGCGGCGGGCACGCCCCACAGCGCCGGTTCCACCGTGGCCGGCATGCCGCCGAGGTGACCCTGGCCGGTGAACAGCTGTCCGAAGGCGTTGCCGACATGGATCGTCTCCACGTCGGCCGGGTCCACCTGAGCGTCGGCGAGGGTGCCGGACACCACGTCGGCGACGATGTCGCTGATCTCCAGACCCTGCTTGGCGTAGTTGCGGGCGAAGTCCGTCTGGAACCCGCCGAGCACGAACACGTCGTGTGCCATCTGCATCTCCTCCACGCTCCCGCGCGCCGTCGGCACACGCGTTCGTCGGTGCACGGCGGACGTCCCCCGGCCCCGTGCCGTCCCGACACGATGCCGACCGCAGGGTCACTCTGTCAACTGGAGTGACGTCAACTGGAGTGACGTCACCCGGCGTGACGTCACCCGGCGTGAAGGCACCCGGAGTCGGGTCACCTGGCGTGGAGCCACCTGGCGTGGAGTCACCTGGCGTGGAGTCACCTGGCGTGGACGACGAGCACCGGCACCCGGGCGTCGTGCACGACGGCATCGGCGACCGACGGCGACAGGAGGCGCTGGAACCAGTTCCGGTCGTGCGATCCGACGA